>DATHQV010000184.1:0-16861 GCA_035482355.1 Acidobacteriaceae bacterium
GATCTCCGCCAGCGCCACCACGCTCTTGTATCCGTCCGAACCCGTCGCCACCACGTACTCAGTCAGCGCCTTCCCATGCAGCGCCTCGCCTTGCGGAACCCCCAGCTTGGCCAGCAAATCCATCAGCGGCACGCCGGAGAAGGTCTCATTGGCCTTGGTGTGATGATCGAAAATCGTCACCGTCTGGTGTGCCAAGTCCTTCAGCGTGGCGAGCGTAAACACACCCCTCTGGCCCGGCCCCGCCGTAATGGTCAGCACGTCAGCCTTCGCTGCGGGCGCCGTTGCTCTCGGCATCGCCATCGAATCTTGTTGCGCCGCCAATCCTGCCGGCACAGCTACCAGCGCCGCAATCAACGCGAATCGAATCATCCCTCTCGAACAAAACTCATTCCGCATCTCGTTCTACCCTCACGCACCCCATCGTAATCCCCGCCGCCTGACTCCCTCGCGCACCCACACCCTTTTCCATCTAAACTGGAGAAAGCATGGCGCACCTTCAGGATCAGCTCGACGAAATCACCGCGAACACCCGCACCCTCGTCCAGCCCGAGCGCCTGGCTATCGGCGAACGCGCCATCGAGGAGCTCTACGCTTCCGGCCTCGAGCAGAACATCCTGCCCACCGGCGCCACCGCTCCCGAATTCGCTCTGCCTGACTTCTCCGGCAAGCTGGTTCGCTCCGCCGACCTCCTCGCCCTCGGTCCGCTGGTCGTGAATTTCTTCCGCGGCCGCTGGTGCCCCTACTGCGTCACCGAAGTCGAAGCGTGGCGCGATCTCTATCCCGCCCTCCGCGAACGCGGCGCACTCGTCATCGGCATCTCCCCGCAAACCCAGCGCCAGAGCGACTTCACCGCCGGCCAGCACGCCATCCCGTTTCCGCTGCTCACCGACGCGGGCTGCGCCGTCGCCGAACAGTTCGGCCTCGTCTGGACCCTCCCGCCCTATCTGCAAAAGTATTACCGCAGCATCCTGCTCAACATCCCCTTCGTCAACGGCGACCAGAGCTGGAAGCTGCCCCTGCCCGCAACGTATGTCATCGGAGCCGGCGGCAAAATCCTCTACGCCGAGGCCCACGCCGACTTCCGCGTCCGCCCCGAACCCGAAGACGTCCTGCGCGCCTTACCGGCGTTCGCCCGCTCGGAATAATCAATCAGGGCAGGGAATTCGCGCGCGAAGCGCTTCCGCCTGGACGGCCAGTCCCCCTATCCCAGCGGCAGAAAATACTGCGTCCCATGCACCGGCTCGCTCAGCCGCTTCAGAAGCGCCTGCAGATCGCGATTGTTGTTCACAAAATCGATCTCATTCGTATTCACTACCAGTAAATCGCTTGCCGAGTAGTGAAAGAAGTAGTGTTCGTACGCTGCCGCCACCTGTTCAATGTATTTCTCGCTGATCGCGCGCTCGCCCGGCATGCCCTTGCGCTTCAGCCGCTGTTTCAGCACCTCCGGCGAGGCCTGCAGATAAATCACCAGCTCCGGCGTCGGAATATCCGAGCGAAACATCTGGTAATACCGGTTATAGAGTTCCAGCTCCGCGTCGCTCAAATTCACGTACGCGAAAATCTTGTCCTTCTCGAACAAATAATCCGCGACCACCGGGTAGCTGAAATCCTGCACGTCCTGCAGCTGGTCGTGCCGCTGCATCAGGAACCACATCTGCGTGGCGAACGCCATCCCCGGCTGTCCCTGGTAGAAGCGGTCGAGAAAGGGATTGTCTTCCGGCTCTACAATCCGCCGCGCGTGCAGCGTCTCTGCCAGCACCTGGGCCAGCGTCGATTTCCCGGCGCGAATCGGCCCTTCCACAGCAATAAATCGCGGCTGTCCAAAAAGATTAGCCATCGTCTAAAAAGCGTCAGCGAAGGAAATACGAACATACCACGACCAGGCCCCGACGCAAACCCGGCATACACTGATCACACATGCTCGCCGCCCTCTCCACAGCCATCGCCGCCACCGGCCTCACCGCCGGCGCCTGTGCCTACGCTGCGATCTCGCCCGAATCCCAAATCTTCGGCGCAACCCTCATCGCCGGCGCCAACCCCGCTGAGTTTGCCCTCACCTTCGACGACGGCCCCAACGACCCGTACACGCCTCAACTTCTCGATCTGCTCGCCCAGCACAACGTCCGCGCCACATTCTTCCTCATCGGCAACTTCGTTCGCGACCGCCCCGAGCTCGCTCGCCAAATCCTCGCCGCCGGTCACCTTATCGGGAACCACACAACCACCCATCCCTGGCTGCCGCTGCTCTCACCGCGCCAGGTGCGCAACCAACTCGCTTTCTGCAATGCCATGATCGAAGACGCCATCGGCAAGCCCGTGCACTTCTTCCGCCCACCCCACGGCGCGCGCCGGCCTGACGTCCTCCGCTCCGCGCGCGCCCTCGGCCTCACCCCCGTCCTGTGGAACGCCATGGGCTACGACTGGCAGCAGCGGCAATCTCCCGAGCAAATTGCCGCGCACCTCACCCGCGGCATTGTCCGCAACCAACAGCGCGGCCGCGGCTCCAACCTGCTTCTCCACGACGGCAGCCACACGCGCCTCGGCGTCGACCGCTCCCGCTCCATCGCTGCCACGCGCCTTATCCTTCAGCGCTATCCACCCGCCGCCACCCGCTACGTCACGGTCGAAGCCTGGGCCTGATTCTTCTCCTCGTCCGCCCTGCAATCCCGTATAAATATTCCAACGGAGGCCCCACGTCCTCATGCTTGCCGACGATATTCGCTATTCACTGCGCCAGTTTCTCAAGACACCTGGCTTTACCGTCACTGCCATCCTCACGCTCGCGCTCGGCATCGGGGCCACCACTGCCATCTTCACCCTCATTCACGCCATCCTGCTCAAATCGCTCCCCGTCGCCAGCCCCAGCCAGCTCGTCCGCGTCGGTAATAACGAGAATTGCTGCATCAATGGCGGACTTGAGGACGACTGGTCGCTCTTCTCCACCGAGCAGTACCGCGAATTCCGCGACCATACGCCTGGCTTCTCCAATCTTGCCGCGTTCCAGGCCGGACGCAGCCAAATCGGCGTGCGCCGCGCCGGATCCAATGACCCCGCGAAGACCTTCGTCAGCGAGATGGTCTCCGGCAACGCCTTCGATACCTTCGGCCTCACAGCCTGGTCCGGCCGCCTTCTGCATCAGTCCGACGATCAAAAGGGCGCGGCCCCCGTCGCCGTCATCACCTATCGCACCTGGCAGCAGAAGTTCGGCCAGGATCCCTCCGTCGTCGGCTCGACCTTCCTCATCAACGGCCAGGCCTTCACCATCGTCGGCATCACTCCTCCTGGCTTCTTCGGCGAAAGACTCACCAGCGATCCTGCGGCGTTCTGGCTTCCCCTCAGCGCATCGCCTCTTATCCAGGCAGGCACCTTCGACGTCCTCGATCACCCTGAGCTCGAATGGCTCAACGTCATCGGCCGCGTCCAGCCCGGAGCCAACCAGAAGCAGATGGAATCGCGGATGCAGGTCGAACTTCGCGAGTTTCTGCAGAGCCCTCTCAGCAAGCTTCCTAAGGACGCAGCCCAGTTCATCCCCAAGCAAACCCTCCACCTCACCTACGGTGGCGGCGGCGTCCAGCAAATGCAGGAACAGTACCGCTCCGGCCTCCACCTGCTGATGTGGATCTCCGCGTTTGTCCTCCTCATCGCCTGCGCCAATCTCGCCAACCTCATGCTGGTGCGCGCCACCTCGCGCAAACCGCAGACCTCCGTCCGTTCCGCTCTGGGCGCACCCCGCGGCCGTCTCGTCAGCCAGGCCCTCACGGAAAGCGTCGTCCTCGCCATCCTCGGCGGTATCGCCGGCATCGCCGTTGCGTATTTAGGCGCGCGGGTGCTGCTCAGCTGGGCTGCCGGACACAGCTATCTCCCCATCGATCCGGCGCCCTCGCTCTCAGTCCTCGGCTTCGCCTTCGCCGTGTCCCTCGTCACCGGCGTCGTCTTCGGCACCGCGCCCGCGTGGATGACCGCTCACGCCGATCCCATTGAAGCGCTACGCGGCGCCAATCGTTCCACCAAATCCAGCGGCCTCTGGGCGCAGAAAATACTCGTCATCCTCCAGGCGGCCGTCTCGCTCGGCTTGCTCTGCACGGCCGGACTCCTTATCCGCTCCCTCACCAACCTCCAGCACCAGCACTTCGGCTTCGACACCCACAACCGCTACATCCTCCACGTCGATCCACAGATGGCCGGATACAAAGCGGACCAGGCTCAGGTTTTTTACCGCCAGCTTCACGACACGCTTGCCGCCCTCCCTGGCGTCCGCTCCGTCAGCTACGCCCTCTACAGCCCCATGGAAGGCAACAACTGGGGCAACACGGCATACATTGAAGGCCAGGCCCCGCCCGCGCCCGGCAGCAACTCCAACAACGCTTCCTGGGATCGCGTCAGCCCCGGCTACTTCGAGACGATCGGCACCCGCCTCATCGCCGGACGCACCATCACCGAGCAGGACAACGCCGGTTCCCGCAACGTCGCCGTCGTCAATCAGACATTCGCCAAACGGTTCTTCAAAGATTCCGCCATCGGCCACCACTTCGGCGATCTCGATCAGAAATACTCCGGCAATTTTGAAATCGTCGGCGTCGTCGAAGATGCACAGTATTGGGATCCCGAGAGCAAAATCCGTGCCATGTTCTTTCTCCCCGCCAATCAGTGGTCCAAATACGACGACGCATCCGAGACCATGTTCGAAAACGTCTCGCACCTCGCCATGGACACCATCGTCCTTCAGACCGCCGGCCATCTTCCCGGCCTCGAAGCCCAGGTGCGCAACGCGGTCAATCAAATCAACCCCAACCTCACCGTCAGCGACTTCGAGACCTTCGATGTTCAGGTCAAAGACGAATTCATCGGCCAGGAAATCCTCGTCCGCCTCACCTCCATCTTTGGATTCGTCGCGCTCGCCCTTGCTGCGATCGGCCTTTACGGCGTTACTTCGTACTCCGTCGCGCAGCGCACCAGCGAAATCGGCATCCGCATGGCGCTGGGCGCCGACCGCACCGGCATCCTGCAGATGGTCCTTCGCACCGCCTTCCTCCAGGCTGGCATCGGCCTCCTCATCGGCCTGCCTGCCGCCATCCTCGGCGGACACCTCATGGCCAGCCACCTCTACGGCGTCCAGCCCTGGGATCCCCCCGTCCTCCTCGGCACAACCGTCATCCTCGCCCTGGCTGCGTTGCTCGCCGCCATCATCCCCGCCCAACGCGCTGCCGGCATCGAACCCATGGTCGCCCTCCGCATCGAATAGGGAAATTGCAATAGTTTGAAAGTGCTCCGCTTCAGAGTCCGCGGGAAAACGATCTGCTTTGAAGGGGCACGACTTCAGCCGTGCCGTAAGAGCTGCAACAAGAGGTGGGCTTCAGCCCCTGAGAGACATTTCCCAATGCGAAATCGCATTCCTGGCGGAAGAAAAATCAAAGCCACCCATTATTCCGAGCAATCCGAGCGGCTTCAAACCGGCTCGATGCGTTCAACTTCGAGATCGCCTCAGATAAATAATTCCGCACCGTTCCCTCAGTCAGCCGCAGCGAACGCGCCAACTCAGCCGTCGTCTCACCGTCGCCCGCGCGGCGCAGAATCACACGCTCCCGATCCGTGAGCGGATCCTTTTCCGTGCTCCAAATCTGCGAAGCCAGTTGGGGATCCACGATGCGTTCCCCGCGACTCACTCCCCGAACAGCGTCCGCCAGTTCTTCAGACGGCCGGTCTTTGAGAAGATACCCGGACGCTCCAGCATCCAACGCGCGCCGCAGATATCCCGGACGCGCGAAGGTCGTCAGGATCAGCACATGAGTTTCGGGGTAAAGCTCCTTCACACGTGCGGTGAGTTCGATCCCGCTCATTTTCGGCATCTCAATGTCGGTGACCAAAACCTCCGGCCGGTGCTTGCCTACGGCCTGAAAGGCCTGCTCCCCATCGGAGAGAGATCCCACCACCTCAAGGTCAGACTCGATCGAGAGCAGCGCGGCGAGCGCACCTCGCAACATGCTTTGGTCCTCCGCCAGCACCACGTGGATCTTCTGTGTCAAAAGCTATCCGCCTCTCCCGCAAATCGCGGAGCCGATGGTCCCGGAGACTCGCTCTCCGCCGGCAGCGTCAGCTCAAGGCTTGTTCCGCCGTTGGCGACGTCCGTCAGCTTCAAGGCCCCGGCTACGGATTGAACCCGCTCCCGCATGCCGCGCAGGCCATTGCCTTCACGAATCTGCCCGCCCACCCCATTGTCCTCAATCGTGAGACGAATCTCCATGTCCTGTTCGACGAGCGCAACGTGGCAGACGGTTGCGTGCGCATGACGGACGATGTTCGTGACCGTCTCGCGCAGCGCCAGGCAAAGCACGTTGATCTGGCTCGCCGAGAGATGTATCGGAGCGAGAGTCGTGGTCAGTTGCACACCGGCGGCAAGCAGGCTGCGCCGGGCGCGACTAATTTCTGCGCCCAGCCCTTCGGCGCGGTAGCCGGAAACGGCTTCCCGAACCTCCGCGAGGGCATTCCGAGCCGTCTGCTCCGCTTCTACAATTTCATTCCGGGCGCGGTCCGAGTCATGCGACAGCAGCCGCCGCGCAAGATCGAGCTTCACCGTAATCACCGTCAGCGTATGCCCCAGCAAGTCGTGCAGATCGCGTGCGATGCGTTGCCGCTCCGCTTCCTGCGTCAGACGTTCGATCTCGGAATTTGCCCGCTTCAGAAGAACATTCGCCCGCGCCTGCCGCGCGAACGCAAAGTTACTAATCCCAATAATCACGCAAAAGAAGACGATCTCTTCGGCTGTCGCAATCGAACGGCCGACGTAGTGAGTCTCCAGGCCGACTCCCACCATCAGCGCAGCCAGCACCGTAAACAATGTCCCCAAACGCTCCACTGAAAGGCAAAGCAACGCGAACGGATAGACAAATATTGCGCCCGCCTCCAGGTTGAGCGGGTAGTAGAGAAACGCAAAAAGAAAGAAACACACAAACGCTACGGCCTGCCGGTTCCCGTTGAGCTTCCCAACCAGAAAATAAAGAATGAGGAAGGCTGGGTAAAAGACCGCGAATTCCACCCAAACCGCCAGGGAATGTTGGCGTAATGGCAGGACAAAGATATATGCGGAATAAAGCAGTCCTACCCAGCGCAAAATCGTGCGGCCGCGGACAAACTCCTGAATTGAGCCGGCGAACTTCAGACCCGAGGCCGAGATTCGCTCTGACTGCCCATCGCTCATAACTTCATCATCCCACCAGACAATCGCCCCTGGTACCCAGAGGCGTCATAGCAGACGCATGACACCTGTCATGGTGATAGCTGTCATCCCTCATCGATGACAGCTGCTACTGTTTTCTCCGGCCCATTCAGCGCATTCTTCTCTTGCGGTCACGCGAGGGACCCATCATGAATCTCGAACCAATCTTCAAAATACTCACAGACGTCTGGCTCGTCGGCGAAATCCTCATCGCCGTGCTCACCCTAACGCGCAAGGGTGAAGGCAAGATTCAGGATCGCGGAACGCAGATCATTCTCTGGATCGTGATCGTTGCATCGCTGAGGATCGACGAGTCGATGCACAAAATTTTCCTGATCGATATGCCAGGGAGTGAAAGCTGGCTGCAGCCGCTGGCCCTTGCGATCCTGATTCTTGGTTTGGGACTGCGCGCCGTAGCTGTCTTTGCGCTCGGCAAAGCCTTCAGCGCCAACGTCGCGCTGCGTGCCGGACAAAAGCTGCAGCGCAGCGGACTCTATCGCCTCGTGCGCCATCCTTCCTATCTCGGCCTGGAACTCATACTCCTGGCTTTTGCTCTTCATACACGCACATGGGCCTGTTTCGCCGTAATCCTCATTCCACCGACGCTGGCTGTGCTGTATCGCATCCATGTTGAAGAAACTGTGCTCCGCCAGGCCTTTGGAGCCGATTACGAAGACTACAGCCGCTGCACAAAGCGGCTGTTTCCCGGCATCTATTAACCTTTTGTGCGATGAAGCAATTGAGGAAAGCTACGACCTGCGCCGTATCTCTGGCGCTCGTTCTTCCGGCGCCAATCCGCGCCCAGTCGCAACCCGACGCGCAGCCCAGCCTCCTGCCATCCTTCGAAGTCATCTCCATCAAAACCTACCCGCATAACTTCTGGCCCACCTCCGGCAGCCCCCTGCGATTCACCGCCGATGGATTCGTCACGCACAACACCATCGCCCAGGATTTAATCGTCTACGCCTACGACCTCCGCGACCCGAAATTGAGCAGCCGCCAGCGCCTCATCCCCGGCGGCGCGCAATGGATGTTTTGGGACTGGTACGACATTCAGGCCAAAATGTCCGACACGGAGATCGCCACATTGAACAAGCTCACACCTGCGCAGAAGGACGCCTACCAGCGCCAGCTCCTGCAATCGCTCCTTGCCGATCGCTTCCAGCTCAAAGTGCACCACGCCACCAGGGACGCTCCAGCGTGGGCGTTGGTCGCCGCGAAGAACGGCCCTAAAAATATGAAGCGCGTCCCGGACACCGCGGATGGAATCCCCGCCTTTCCCGACCTCAACCACGCCCGCTTCCAGGCCGCTCCCATGGCCGCGCTCATTGACCTGCTCCAGGTACTCGAGAATGCGCCCGTCGTCGATCGCACCGGCCTTACCGGCAAATACGATTTCAACCTCGCCTTCTCCCGCGATCCCGACAGCCCCATGCTTCCTGGCAAAAGCCTGCCGCCCACCAACGACGCCGAGCCCACGATCTTCGCCGCCCTCCAGGATCAACTCGGCCTCAAGCTCGTGCCCGTCAAACTCCCCATGGACGAAATCGTCATCGACCACATCGAAAAGCCGTCGCCGAATTAGGAACCATCCCCGGAATTCCACTCCGCATCACACTTTCGCGTCATCAACACCGCGTGCAGCGAGCGTTAAAATGGTGGGGTATCTCTGCTATTCGTTTGCCTTGGAGGATTTCCTAATGGGTCCCGGAAGTTTTGACGACTTTGTTCAGCGCGAAAATGATGCCGCCAGAAGATCGCAGGGCGACTCCATCGACTGGCAAGCCGAAAAAACGACATGGCTGCGCATGCTCGCCGACCTCTACACCAGGCTTGAAGGCTACCTTAAACCCTACATCGAAGCCGGCCAGATCTCCCTCACCTACCGTGATACCGACGTCAGCGAAGAATATCTCGGTATCTACCCCGCGCCTCTCGCCACCATCACCATCGGCGCCAAGACGGTGACCCTCGAGCCCATCGGCACCATCCAAACCGGCTCCCGCGGCCGCATCGACGTCATCGGCAATCTGGCCCGTGCTCAGCTCATCATGGTCGAGAGCGGAACCGTCGCGCAGCTTATCCCCTCCACCGGTATCGGCAGAGCCCGTCATGGCATCAAGCGCCTTTCCGAAGCGCGTTGGACCTGGAAGATCGTCACCCGCGACACCGTCGACCTAACCCGGGAAGCCTTCCTCAGCCTCATCGTCGAAGTCGCAAAAGGCTAACCCGCCGCCGCGCCAGCCATTGCCTCCACTCGTGTCTTTGGCTCGCTCGATGGCCACGGATGCACCGCCAGCACCGGGCATTGCCCCATCTGCACCACGCGATACGTTGTCGACCCGAACATCGTGTCATCCAGTGCGTGGCTGCCCCGCACTCCCATAATCACCAGGTCCGCGTGCCGCTCCGCGGCCAACTGGCCGATCTCTCGGCACGCTCGTCCCGCGCGCACCGCCGTATCAATGTTGCGTTCCCGCCGCACGCTCTCCGGAAGCAGCCTATCCAGTTCTTCCTGCGCCTTCGCCGTGTTTTCCGCGCGGTGCAGCCGCGCCATCCCGTCCAGCACATGCACCAGCGTCAGTCGCGCCTCGTATTCGGCCGCCACCGACAGCGCCGTTCCCAGAGCCCCATTGGCTGCGGGTGAAAAGTCCGTGCAGAACAAAACCTCCCGCAATCCGGTCCTTTCCAGCGTTGGTTGCCACGACGACCGATGTACCGCCAGAACCGAACAACGCGCCCTCCGCAATACCTTTTCCGTCACTGATCCCAGAATCAGCCGATCGAATCCTCGCACCCCATGCGTCCCCATCACAATCAGGTCCACATCCTCCTGCTGCGCGAATCCCAGAATGGAATCCATCGCCATCCCCTCGCCGATCACGCAGTCCGGGAAAAATCCCATCGGCGAATGGGCCCCGACAAACCGTTGCAGATGAGCCTTGCCCTCATCTGTCAAATCGGCGCAGAACTGCATGTACAAATCCGCCGCCGCCGCAAACGACGCCGACGGATGCCTCCACATCTCCACCACATGCTGCACGTACAACTTCGCCCCATACCGCTGCGCCAGCGAACATGCGTAGGCGTAGGCCTGCTCAGAGTATTTCGAAAAATCGACAGGACACAGGATCCGATCAATCGGTGCGCGTTCCATAGGACCTCCAGTCGGGGTTCAACCGGAAACAGAGAAGGGAATTCATTCGGCCGCTACACGCGAAAATCGCGCGCAGGCTAAATAGAAGTAGCGCTTCAGGAATGAGGATGGTTGAGAGGTCCATCGGCAGACCGGGCCTCAGCAGGGAAGACCTGCGCGGCCTTGCGCGGACCCATTTTTTCGAGGCGCCCAATCGGCTCACCTCATCCGGGCAATCGAACCTCCGATTGCTCCACCAGCATTCTATGCCCGATTCTCCGGCCCGCATGGCAAATCCGCGCGCAGCCCATTACGAACGAATCGGCTGTTCTGCCCCGCAGGTGAACCACCCTCACCCGCAGAAATGGTCCCGCATCCTGGAACCGGCGTCCCACGCATCGCGTACTCCCTCCCAATGCGCCGCCCGCTGCACCTCTGCGTCTTCGCCCTGCTCTCCGCTGTAGCCACTCGCGCGCAGCAGCTCGCTCCACCGCCCACCGCCGCCTCCATCATGGCCCAGGTCGCCGCCCATCAGGATCAGGCCGAAGCGGCCCGCTCCCACTACGTCTACGTCCAGCACGCCAAAGTCGACTCGAAGCGCGGCAAGACCCTCATGTGCGAGGAGATCACCGACTACCGCATCACGCCCACCGAGCACGGCTCCCAACGCCAGCTTCTCAAAATCGATGGCCGCTTATTGATCCACGGACGCTATGTTGACTACACCGAGCTCTCACCCACTCAGGGCAAGCCGGAAGACGATCCCGGCACCCTCTCCATCTCCATCGGCGGCGACGATGCCGACCGCGACATGGTCGAAAACATGCGCGACAACCTCATCGGCGTCGGCTCGAAATCCGAAGCCAAGCCGGATGCGAAATCGGACGCAAAGCCCGAAGCAAAATCCGACGCTACGCCCGACTCGAAACCCGACCAGAAAGACGTCCCGAAAGACAACATCAACGCCCATCTTTTTCCGCTCACTTCAAAAGAGCAGACCGCCTACGACTTTCGCCTCCTCGGCACCGAACGCCTCAACAACCGCGACGTCTACCACCTCGAATTCCGCCCCAAAGATAAGTCCGACTACGCGTGGAAGGGAGACGCCTGGATCGACACTGCGTCGCTTGAGCCAGTCGCCGTCAGCACCAACCTCTCCCGCCGCGTCCCGCTCGCGGTCCGCACCCTGCTTGGCACCAACGTCCCCGGCCTCGGATTCACCGTCGTCTACGCGCCCCAGCCCGACGGCGTCTGGTTTCCCGTCTCCTTCTCCACCGAATTCGAAATCCACGTGCTCTTCTTCTTCCGCCGCACTATCATCATCGACGCCCACAACCGCGACTTCGAGAAGACCCACGTCACCACCCGCATCGTCCCGGAAACCTCACAAGTCGAAGCTCCCCAGCCCTGACCAGACCCACCTGGCCCGCCCAGGCACCATCCAAACCGCACTCATCTCCTAAACTCTTAGTTGACAAATCTCAAAATCTCGCCGTAATCTCCTAACTCATTAGGAGAAACACGTGGCCGACCGCCCTTCCGAATCCCTCACCCGCCTCGAGCTTCAGATCATGCAGGTTATCTGGAAGCTCGGTCCATGCAATGTCAACGCGGTCCAGGCGGGCCTCGAACAGCCTCTCGCCTACACCACCGTGCAGACCATGCTGAACATCCTTGAGCGCAAGGGCAAGCTCAAGCGCAAGCTCCGCGGCCGTGCCTACGAGTACAGCGCCGCCGTCACAAAAGAAAAAGCCCTCAGCCGCGCCGTCCGCGATCTCGTCGACCGCATGTTCGGCGGCTCCAGCGAGGAGCTCGTCATGAGTCTCATCAAAAGTCGCCAAATCGATCCGCGCACCATCGCTAAACTCAGCAAGCGGCTCGAAGAGGGAAGGGGTGAAGAATGAAATCCATCGAAGCGTGGCTCTTCACCTGCCTCTTGAACGCACTCTGGCAAATCCCGCTCCTCTTCGCCGCTGCCTGGCTGGCCGCGCGCCTCGCCCGCCGGATCGGCCCGCGCACTGAGCATCGCGTCTGGTGCGGCGCTCTCCTTCTCCAGTCGATCCTGCCGTTCTGCCGCATTCCCTTCGGCGATCTCAGCATGCTCGCGCAGCGCCTCGCCTTCTGGAACCGCGCGGTCGACGCCGGTTCCGGACACGTGCGCGTCCTCCTCGGCCCCGGAACCATCGCCGCCGCACCCTGGCTGCATCTTTCCCCTGGCGCGCTCGCGTTTTTCGTCTGCCTATACGTGTCCGTCCTGCTCTACGCCGCATCCCGCCTCGCCTGGGGACTGGCGCGCACCCATTCCCTCCGAATCCACGCGCAACCCCTCACGTTGTCAGCCGATCAGCAAGTACGCCTCGATCGCCTCCGCCGCCAATTCCGCATCCCTCGCTCCATCGAGATAGCCGAGTCCGCAGCCGTCACCGGCCCGCTTAGTCTCGGCATCATTCGCCCCGCGCTGCTTCTGCCCGCCGGCTTCCTTCAGAGAGTCACCCCCGCCGACCTCGACGCCGTCCTCGCCCACGAACTCGCTCACATCGGCCGTCGCGACTTCACCCTCAACCTGCTCTGCGGCGTCATCGCCCTCCCCGCCGCCTGGCATCCCCTGCTCTGGCTCACTCGCTCCCCCATCGCAGAAACCCGCGAGATGATCTGCGACGCCCTGGCCGCAGACGCCGTGCACGGCTCCGAAAACTATGCCCGCTCCCTGCTGCGGCTCGCTGCGATGCTCCCAAACCGCGCCGCTCCCGGCATCCTTCACGCCATCGGAATTTTCGATGCCAACATTTTCGAGAGGAGAATCATGAACCTCATGCGCAAGCACCCACCCGTCCCCGGCCTGCGTCGCGTCGCCCTCGCCACTGCCTGCACACTCATCGCCCTCACCGCCGGAACCTCCGCGCTCGCCCTCCGCGTCAACCTCAGCTCCGGCGCCCCACAGCAAACCGCTCCCACCAAAATTCACGTCAAGGCCGATGACCTGAAAATCCTCTCCAAAGTGGATCCTGTCTATCCTCCCGCCGCGAAGAATAAGAAGAAGGGGCTTGACGGTGCCGTGCTCCTCGACGTCCTCATCGGAAAAGACGGCGTACCCATCAGCGTCACCGTCAGCAAAAGCCTCCGCTTCGACTATGACCAAAGCGCCGTCGCGGCGGTCAAGCAGTGGCGATGGGAAACCTATCTCCTCAACGGAGACCCCATCGAAGTAGAAACCACCATCACTGTGCAGTACTCCCTCAAGCCATAACTCACCAAAAGGGAGGGGCGAAGCGCATCGCGCCTCGCCCTCCCACTGCCCGCATCTCGTTTTACGCCTGCATTTCTTTCAACCCCGCGCTCACCACCAGCTTCGCCTCCGTAGCCCGCTGCACATCCTCCACGCTGAGCCCCGGAGCAATCTCCTCCAGCACCAATCCCTCGGGCGTCACGCGAATCCACGCCATCTCCGTAGCAATCGTGTCCACCACCCGCACGCCCGTCAGCGGCAGCGTGCACTTCTTCAAAATCTTCGGAGCCCCTTCTTTCGTGGTGTGCTCCATCGCCACAATCACGCGCCGCGCGCTCGCCACCAAATCCATCGCGCCGCCCATCCCTTTCACCATCTTTCCGGGGATCATCCAGTTCGCCAGCGTCCCTTCGTCATCCACTTCCATCGCGCCCAGCACGCTCAGGTCGATGTGCCCGCCGCGAATCATCGCAAACGAATCCGCGCTTGAGAAGTACGACGTCCCCGGCATCGCCGTCACCGTCTCTTTCCCCGCATTGATCAAATCCGGATCCTCTTCGCCCGCCAGCGGATACGGCCCCACCCCCAGCATCCCGTTCTCCGACTGCAGCACCACTTCAATCCCTGGCGGCACATGGTTCGCCACCAGCGTCGGCAGCCCAATGCCGAGGTTCACGTAAAACCCATCCCGCAGCTCGCGCGCCACCCGCCGCACAATTCTTTCCCGCTTCATAGCGGGCGACAATCCCATCGCTGAATTCGATACAGTAGTCATGGTTGATGCATTCTGCCGTCTTCAATATACGGGCAAGATCGCTCCTGCGGGGAACCGTGCTGGTGATCGGCAGCCTGATCCTTGCCTGCCTCTGCGCCGGCTTCCCCGACATCCATCCCTCGCCGTGGATCATTCTGCCCGCGTTCGTCGCCCTCTACGGCACCTGGGAAACCACGCGCTGCCTCCGCCCGCGCTGGAGTTTCTACCACGGCGGCGTCATGCTCCTCCTCTACACCGACGTTCTCGTCGTCGCCCTCATCCTCTTCCTGCTCCTCTACCCCTACGCCCGCTGGATCCAGGGCCTGTAAGGGTTCCGCGATCACCGCCGCCATGCTAAAAGAGGGGATGGCCCGCAAGCTACCAGCCGCAATCTCCGCTCTCGCATTCGCCCTTACTGCCGCCGCGTTCGCCCAAACGCCCGCCGCACCGCCAGCGCCCGCGCAGACTCTCGCCGCGCGCACGGCGGCCATGCACCACTACGCAGGCCTCCTTCCGCTCGACTGGGACGCCAAAGCCGGCAAGCTCTACCTCGAAGTCCCCCTCATCGACTCCGCGCACACCCGTTCTGCCGACTACATCTTTGCCCACTCGCTGCCCTGGGGCATGGGCTCCAACGACGTCGGCCTCGACCGCGGCCAAATCTCTGAGGGTGTCCTCGTCCACTTCGAGCGCACCGGTCCCAAACTCCTCCTCATCCAGTCCAATACTGCGTTTCGCACCACCTCCGGCGACCCCGCTGCCCAACTCGCCGTCGCGCAATCCTTTCCGACGTCCGTCCTCGCAGGATTTACCGTCGACGCCGAAAGCCCCGACGAAACCGTCCTCGTGGACGCCACGCAGTTCTTCCTCAGCGACGTCCACCACGTCACGGAATCCCTTGCCGCCGCCGGCCAGGGCAACTGGCACGTCGATCCCGCGCGTTCCACCATCGCCCTCGACGGAACCCGCGCCTTCCCGAAAAACACTGAAGTCGAGGCCGAGCTCACCTTCGTCCCCCGCGAAGAATCCGTCGGCCCTACCGCCAAATTCGTCGACGACGTTACACCCTACCCCCGCGCCATGACCGTCCGCGAGCACCAATCCTTCATCGAACTTCCGCCGCCTGGTTTCACGCCCCGCCGCTTTTCGCCCCGCGCCGGCTACTTTCCCTCAACCTGGCGCGATTACGACACGCCCCTCGGCGAACCCATCGATCAGCAGTTCATCATCCGCCATCGCCTCATCAAGCAGGATCCCAATTGCACCCACGCCTGCGTCGCCGTCACGCCGCTCCAGTACTACGTCGATCGCGGCGCGCCACCCCTCATCCGTGAGGCTCTCGTCGAAGGCGCGCGCTGGTGGGATCAGGCCTTCCAGGCCGCCGGCTGGGCTCCCGGCACCTTCCGTGTCGACCTCCTGCCTGAAGGCGCCGATCCTATGGACGTCCGCTACAACATCATCCAGTGGGTCCATCGCTACACCCGCGGCTGGAGCTACGGCGCCGCCGTCGTCGATCCCCGCACCGGCGAAATCATCAAGGGGAACGTCACTCTAGGCAGCCTCCGCGGCCGGCAGGATTACCTCATCGCTCAGGCCCTGCTCGCGCCCTACACCAATGGCAAGTCCCTGGGCGACCCATCGCAGGATACCGCGCTGCAAATGGTGCTTCAACGCCTCCGTCAGCTTGCCGCGCATGAGACCGGACACACCCTCGGCCTCGCCCACAACTTTGCCGCCAGCAGTTTCCCCCACCCGCCCGATCAAACAATCTCTGTCATGGATTACCCGCACCCCTGGGTCACCCTCGACAACAACGGCGTGCCCGACCTGTCTCACGCCTATCCCGTCAACATCGGCCTCTGGGATAAGGTCGCGATCGACTACGGCTACCGCGAATTCGATCGCGACGGCCATCCCACGGAAGACCGCGATGCTCTCGATGGAATCCTGACCGCGTCCGAAAAGTCCGGCCTAATCTACATCACCGACGAGGACGCCCGCCCCGCCGGCTCCGCCCATCCACACGCCCACCTCTGGGACAACGGCGCCGATCCCGCCGTCGAGTTGAATCGTGTTTTAGACATCCGCGCCGCTGCCCTCAAGCGCTTTGGACAGGATGCCACCCAGCAGGGCATGCCCCTTGCCCAGCTTGAAGACACGCTCGTCCCCCTCTACCTCTTCCACCGCTATCAAGCCGAGGCCGCCACCAAAGAAATCGCCGGCCTCGATTACCGCTACAACGTCCGCGGGGACAGCCAAATGCTCCCGCAGATGGTCGCTCCCGCCGACCAGCGCGCCGCTCTCGCTGCCGTCCTCAAAACCCTCTCGCCCGCCACCCTCACGCTCCCTGAGTCCCTGCTCGCGCTCCTTCCGCCGCGCCCGCCTGGTCTGCCTCGCACCCAGGAAAGCTTTCCCTCCGCCACCGGCCTCACCTTCGACCCCATCGCCGCCGCGCAGTCCGCCGCTGATCTCACCCTCGCCCTCCTCCTCAATCCGCAGCGCGCCAACCGCCTCGTCGAATATCGCGCCCGC
>DATHQV010000185.1:0-4962 GCA_035482355.1 Acidobacteriaceae bacterium
GAGACAGTATGGAGCGGGCGCGCCGGAACCGGGAGTGAGTGCGGCGGCAGCGGGACAAAATCTCGCGCGAGACACCCACCAGAATCCAGAGAGGAACGCGGCGGGCCATTTGCAGGGCGGTGCGCACGCGGCATCTGCTGAACTTTTCCTGGTGAGTGGAAAGAGCGGGCCGGGAAAAGACAGGCTGGGAGAGGCGGGCCGGAGTGGAGCGGCGGCCGAGCCGAGCGCTACGAATTCTGAAGCGCGTTCCGCGATGCCGGGGCCGAGTGGGACGAAATCCGAGACTGGTGCGGGGAGGGGCGAGCCGGGCGCGGGGGCCAAGAACAGCGCGGCGGTGTTGCCGCCGACTGGCCGCTGGGAACAGATTGCAGGGCTGGCCATCCTGCTGGGGTTGGGGATTATTTTTGTGCTGGCGACGCCGGATATGCGGCGGAGCTTGAATATCGGGCTGGGGCATAAAGGCGCGGATTCCGGCGGGAGGCCGAGCGAGAATCTGGGCACAGGGGGAAGCGGCTCCTCGAGCGAATTGGGTTCTGCGCAGCGTCCGCACTCGCAAGTGCCCGGCGTGGACGATCTCTATCTTGAGGGCGTTTATTCGCTGGAGCAGCGGACACCGGAATCGCTGGAGCGCGCGCGGCAGGATTTTGCGAGTGCGATTCAAAAGGATGCGCACTACGCACCGGCGTACGCCGCGCTGGCGAATACCTACATCTTGCTGCGCGAATACTACGTGATGCCGGACGAAGAGGCCTACACAAAAGCGAAAGCAGCGGCGGAACAGGCGATCGCGCTGGACCCGCGGTCGAGCGAGGGTCATGCATCGCTGGGCTTCATCGATTTTTTCTGGTTGTGGAACCGGGTGAGTGCGGAGCAGGAGTTCCGGACGGCGATCGCGGACGATCCCACGTCAGCGCATGCGCACCATTGGTATGGCTCAGTGCTGACGCACGAAGGCAGGTTTGAGGAAGCGACGGAGCAATTGAATATTGCGCAGCGGCTGGAGCCGACCTCGGCGGCGATCTTGAGCACAAGGGCGCTGGCGCTGGGATTGAGCGGGCATCGCGGCGAGGCGGTGGAGATGCTGGAGGGACTGATCAACGAAAGCCCCGGGGTGAGCTCGCCGCATGCAATTCTGGCGATCCTGAGCAAAGTGGAGCCGGCGGACTGGGGAAAGTATCTTGAGGAGATGCGCCGGACCGGGGAGTCGCGCCACAGCGACGAGACGCTGCAGGTGGCGGCGGCGGCCGAACCGGCGCTGCGCAGCGGGGGCGAGCGCGGGATGTGGACGGCGATCCTGGCGACGGAAGAGAAGCTGCACCCGGGAAACGCCGACCGGACCTTTCTGATGGCTGAAGCGGAGGCGGCGCTGGGACGGGACGATGCCGCCATTGCGGATTTGAACCAACTGGCGCAACGGCACGAGGGCAACGTGATGGGCGTGATTATCGATCCGACGCTCGCGCCGTTGCGGCGGGATCGGCGATTCGGGCAACTGCTGGCGGCGGTGGGGCTGCCGACGCAATAGCGATTTGGGCAACTGCCGAGGGTGGTTGGGCTGGCCAGCGTGGGCGCAACTGGGCGATGAGGCATTTGGGGGCGGGATAGCGGCAAATCGCGACATTGGCCTGACAAAGCCTTGACCGGACGCAGGTTCGGGCTAAGGTGTCACTAGCAGCTATTCAATTGATTGAAGAACTCGACCAGGGGATGCGGGGGCGTATGCTCCGCTGATTCTGGCTGCGGATATCCCTGCCTTTGGAGCCCTGATGCTTCCTTTCCCCAGATTTCTGCGTTGGCTTTTGGTTTGTAGCGTTCCTGTAGCGATTACCGGTTGCGGCGGGATGGCGGGATTCGCCCCCATTGAGACGGGATCGAGCCCTGATGCCGGCGCGGCGTTGCAGGGCAAAGTGCACGGCGGCCAGAGCCCGATCGTGGGCGCGCACGTTTACCTGCTGGCGGCCAATACGACAGGGTACGGAGCGGCGTCGGTGTCGCTGCTGACGGCCGGCACGGGCCGGACGCTGGACTCGAGCGGCGGGCCAACCAATGGCTTCTACTACGTGACGACCGACGCGAACGGCGACTTCAGCATCACGGGAGACTACAGCTGCACGGCGAACACGCAAGTGTATGCGTATGCGCTGGGCGGGAATCCGGGCGCGGGAACGAATCCGGCCGCGGGGTTGATGGCGGCGCTGGGTAACTGCCCGGCCGCAGATAATTTCCTGACGACGGCGCCATACCTTTTTGTGAACGAAGTATCGACGGTGGCGGCGGCGTATGCGATGGCGGGGTTTGCGACGGACGCGTTGCATGTGTCGAGCTCAGGGACGGCGGCGGCAAAGCTGGGCATCGCGAATGCGTTTGTGAATGCGGCGGTACTGGAGACACTGTCGACGGGCGTGGCGAATGCAGAACCTCCGGCATTACCCACGGGGTCAGGTGGGGGCGCCGTGCCGCAGACGGAGATCAATACGCTGGGGAATATTCTGGCGGCGTGCGTGAATTCGACCGGGGCGGTGACGGGACCGACAAATCCGACTGCCTGCTACACGCTGTTTACCAACGCGGAGAGTGGCGGGACGACGGGGACCCAGCCGACGGATACGGCAACGGCGACGATCAATATCGCGCATAATCCCGTGGCGGCAGTAGGTGCGCTGTATGGTTTGGCCAGCGCATATGAGCAGTTCAGCCCGGCGCTGACGGCCCAGCCAAATGACTTCACCATGTCGATTTACTACGCCAACGAACAGCTCTATAACGACGGCGGGCCGGTCGCGATTGATGCTTCGGACGATATCTGGATTGCGGCCAATTCAGTGTTCAAGTGGAACGGCCAAGCGTACGACTATACCGGAGGCACCGGCTACAGCGGATTCTTCGGCGATAGAATCGCCATCGATGTGAGCGGCAATGCGTGGGTGCTGGACTCGAACGCAGTGGGCAAGTTCAACAGTTCGGGCACCGTGACCGGGGACTACTCAAGCGGGCTGGGACTTTCAAGTCCAACATCGATCGCGCTGGACTCGTCCAGCAATGCGTGGATCGGGGACGGCACTACCGCGAGCGTGGTCAAGGTGTCGAGCTCCGGTACGCTGTCAGGCACATTTACGGGCAGCGGACTCACAGACCCCGGACCAGTAGCGATCGATGCGTCAGGCGACGCCTGGATCGCGGACCTGACCAGCGGCGCGATCGTCGAGTTGTCGGCCGCGGGCAGTCCGCTATCAGGTAGCGGAGGTTACACCGCAGTGGGTCTGAGTACGCCGACGGGCATCGCCATTGACCACAGCGGGAACGTGTGGGTGTCGAACAGCGGGGGCACGAATGGCAGCGTTACCGAGATTTCCAAGACGGGAACCCTGCTTTCCGGTTCCAGCGGCTACACGAACAGCGCCCTGAGCAATCCCGGGGCGATCGCCATCGATGGCGCAGGCAACGCCTGGGTCGCGGGCGCAAATGCGACCAGCGAAATCTCCCCGACGGGGACCTTTCTCTCAGGGAGCACAGGATTCCCGGCCGCTGACGGACCCAATGACTTCACGTCCGGTATCGGCATCGCGGTCGACGGATCGGGCGATGTCTGGTTGAACTATGACCCCTATAACTTTCTCTACGGTTACACCTACTACATGCAGGAGATCGTGGGCGCAGCGACGCCGGTGGTGACGCCGCTATCGGTGGGGGTAAAGAACAACACTCTGGGAACGCGGCCGTAGGTTTTGACGCGGGTTGCCGGTCGAGGATGGAAAGCCCGGTTGAGTTTGAGTTGGATTTTGAATTGATCGGTTTGGCAAAGAATTTTCGCGGAGGCCAGCAATGAAGAAGCCTGTGGTTGTATTTATAGCAACGGCAATACTATTTATGGTTTCGGCGCCACTGTGGGGTCAGACCGGATGCGACGACTCGCCGGAAGACCCCACTGTGATGCTGGCGCTTGTGGGCGGAGCCGGTGCGTTGGTGTCGGTGGCGCTGGCGCGGATGAAGGCGCGGCGGAAGATGTAGTTTGCAGTTTCCTGGTTCTTCATTCACAGTTCGCAATTCGCAAATGGCGGGGCTCGCGCGGCGCGAGTCCGCTTTCCGGATCAGTCTGCAAGTTCGACGGCTGCGCCAAGGCTGATCGCCTGGTTGCGGGCGGTCTCGAGATCCTTTTCGGCGCGAAGAACTTCGACGAGAATACGGGAGAGCCCGTCAGAATCAAGCCATGCGTACTTATGGAACGGTGAATCAAGCCAATGGCTGAAGGGTTTGTTTTTCAGATCCAAGGCGAGTGACTCCATCTCGTTGGCTGTGTTGCCGATGCGTTCCTTGGTTGCTGCAAGATTGTTTTTCAGCCGGATATATTGCCCTAAAGCCTTATCCTGCAAATCCTGCACTTTTTCTTCGGTCATGCGGTGCTCCTGATTTTGGAGTGTACCGTATTGGCTGGCGATGCTAATGAGGTGACTTGCAATTCGATTGGAAGGCGGGCGCTGGTCAGTCTCGACTGAGTGGCCTGGTCAGTCTTTGGGGCGGAGGGCTCGCTCCAGCGTCCGAGTGATGCGGCGCGTGGGGACGAAGCGGACGAGGAAGGCAACAAGGGCTGCCTTGAACTTGGGAACGATGGTGCGCTGGCCGCGGGCGAGGGCGAGGATGGCTTTGCGAGCCACTTCATCCGAGGATTGCATTCCGCCGAAGCGGCGGAAGACACCGCCTCCGCCTGAGACGTCAAAAAATTCCGTTTCGGTGGTGCCGGGGCAGAGCGCGGTGATCTTGATGCCGAAGCGCTCCACTTCTTCAGCGAGGGCGAGCGCGAAGAATCGGTCGAAGACCTTGGTGGCGGCGTAGACAGCGTCATAGGGGATGGGCTGGAAGCTGGCAGTGGAAGCGACGACGAGCATCCAGCCGCGGCGGCGCTCAACCATGCGCGGAATGAATAACCGCGAGAGGCGCACGACGGCCTCGCAGTTGACGCGGACC
>DATHQV010000186.1:0-64218 GCA_035482355.1 Acidobacteriaceae bacterium
AAGGGCTCGACCGCAGTCATCCCGTTATCACTCACACGGGAAACAGGCCTCAGCCCCTGAGCTCCGTCCTTCGTGTTCGCGACAAGGTCCTTGCGACGACTTCTACAGCCGCACCTGGGCGCGTATCGTCCCGTGTTCGCGGCCGGAACCAATCGGCCGCACCGTGTATTTTCCCACCGCCGCCGGAACGATAAACGTCTCCGCGTAGTTCACAATGAACGGCTCGAAGGCCCCACTGGGGCTCTCCACCATCGCCTGTTCTCCCTCAATCAAATTCAGCACGTGCACCGTCCCCGCCGTGTCGTGCGGCACCGTGCCCGTAAACCAGTGGCGGCGCGTCTCAATAAATTCCAGAGCGTGCAGACCGGTGCGTTCTTCGCGCCAGCCATCGCCCGTGGCCACCGGCTCAACACGGTTGATCAGCGAACGCCGCACCCACTCCGTCGTCCGGTCCCACTGAATATTCGCCACTCCATGGCTCAGGTGGATGGGTCGCGGGCGTCCGTCCAGCCCCAGCCGGCCCCAATCCCACAGCTTGAAAGTGAAGATGAACGGCGTAGCGCTGATCTCGAGAACCATGCTGTCCTTACCCGAGCAGTGAATCGTGCCGGCAGGAATCAGGAAGTGGTCATGCTTCCGCGCCGGGAAGCGATTCACATATTCCTCCGCGGGAAAATCGAAGTCTGCGTCCTGGGCGCGCTCGAGGTCGCGGACCATCGCTCTGCGATCGATGCCTTCCTTCAGCCCCAGATACACGCACGCGCCTTCCTCCGCGTCCAGCATGTAATAGCTCTCGTCCTGCGTGTAATCCATGCCGAAGTACTCGCGGATGTACGCAGTCAGAGGGTGTACCTGCAGGGAAAGATTCCCTCCCCCCACCGTGTCGAGAAAATCAAAGCGAATTGGGAACTCCGCGCCGAAACGCGCATAGATCCCCTCGCCAAGCAGCTCTTTCGGATGCGCAAACACCAGGTCGATCGACGGCACTTCCACGCGCGCATCACCGAATCCCAGCAACAGGCTGTTCTCCTCCGGCACGCAATCGAAGCACCACGCATGATTGGGCGCATCGTCCGGCGGCAGCCCGCACACCCGTTCCATCCAGTGCCCGCCCCACGGTCCCGGATCGAAAAACGGCACCACCCGAAACGGACGCTTCGCCGCAGCAGCAAGACTGCGACGAAAAACATCGCCCGAGATGGCTTTAGGCTCACCCGGTTTGTTGGTATCGAGCAGCAGGTCAATCCTGCCCAGCAGGCTCACCTTCAGCCGATCGGCCGCGCGCCAGTCCACAAAAAACGCGCGCTTGTACTTGAGCGATGCCCGCTCCTCAAAATTATTCGACCCCAGATTCGTAATCTCATTCCGGCGCTGCCGCATTTGAATCTCCCAGCGCGCCAAATCCGCGTACACCAGCAGCGACGGCTGCGGGCACACCAAAGAAGCGCCCGGCCCGATCACTACTATCGGCTCATGCGGATCGAGGCACCGTGCCCGTGCACCGGCGAGACGCGCAGGATCGAAAAACTCCTCAATCCCCATCGAATTCATCATGCCGAATACCGGATCGTCCCCGAGCAGCGGCTCCAGCATCGCGTCAACCGCCGCAGCAGGCCGAAATAGACCCGGAGTGGATACAAAGGCCGCATTCCCCAGCGCCAACGAAAGTTCGCGATGGATCTCCTGCAAAAATGTACCGGGATAACACTCGACCACAATCACCGAGCGCGCGCCCATGCGCGATCCAATCGCGCCGGCAATCGCAGGCCATCCCTCGATACATTCCTCGCGCAAGCCGGATGGGATGGTTGGAAACCTATCGTACAAGGGGGATCTCCTGTTCAAAGAGGGGAACGACGCCCAGCAAAGCAGCATCGTTACCCAGCTGCGCTGCGCGCACGCGAACCGTCCCCCACGGCGTCCACGAATTCTTCTGGACGTACTCCTGGAGGAAAGGAAGAATGGCATCGGCGCTCTGCATCACGCCGCCGCCGTAAACCAGCACCTCGGGATCGAATGCGTGGATCGCAGCAACCGCAGCCGCTCCCCAAACGCGCAGGCAATGATCCACAATCTCCCGGGCCACCGCATCGCCCTCGGCCGCACAGGAGAATAGGTTCTCGAAATCGATATTTCGCGCTGCGAAAGCGCTCGTGGCAAAGCCAGGCCACGCACTCGCCACCAGAGGCAGCGACCATCCCGACGCTTCCGACTCCGCGCACCCGACGCCTCCGCACGTGCACCGCCGCCCGTTCAGCGTCACCGGGGTGTGCCCGCTCAGCACGCCCGCCTGCTCGTGCTTTCCCCGCAGCAGTTGCCCGCCGATCATCGCCACGCCCCCGATCCCCGTGCCCAGCGTGAACATCACCACATCCGTTTCCCCCACCGCCGCGCCCGCATAGCATTCGCCCAGCAGTGCCAGTCGCGCGTCGTTCTCGAGGCGCAGCGGCAACCCGAACCGCTCCATCGCCCAGCCCGAAAGATCGACTGAGGGGGCATCCGTATATTTGCCGTTCGTCGAAGCGATGCGCGTATTCCGCGAATCGACCAGTCCGGGAAAGCCAAACCCGATGCCATCCGCTGGACTCACCGCGCGCAGCCGGTCAATAGGTCCAGCGATCGCGGCCAGTGCGTCAATCAGCGAAGCCGAAGCCGGCAGGCTCACCGTTTCGCGCGCGAGAATCTTCTTCCCCTCGACCACCGCGCACGTCGCATGGGTCCCGCCCAGATCGACTGCCAGAATGCTCATCCCCGGACACCTTTTTCGCAGGAAATCATCTCGCCTCCGCAGGCATCTCCAGGGTACACGCCGCCTGCGACAGAGGGCGAACTCCCCGGCGCACTATGACAACCGGGCAAGCCGCTGGCTCGCATTTTCATTGCGCTCAAAGCCATTTGACGGATAAAAGCATACCAGATTATTTTCGTTTTGTGCATAAAAGAACATTTAACTGAGCGTAATCGACCAATGACGTAATCAGATGCCAGCCGATCCAGCGTCGACGAAACGGTCAAAGCCGTGCATCGGGTTCCGATGGCGGGTCCCGATGCAAAGCAACTGAAGATCGGCCCAGCCCCACCCCTGAAGCTGCGCCTGTTCATTCCTCATCGCGCGAATGTTGGGACGGTACCGGGACTTCGCAGCGGAACAGCTCGCGGAGAAATCTACGGTTCGAACCGCCGCAACTCTCCCGTCCGCTTCAGCATGACCAAAGTGTCCCGGCCGCACCGTTTGCTCTTGCTCCACCTCTCCAACCCGCTCAAGCTGGAACAGCAACCTGAACCAGGAGGACTCGCCAACGCGAGTCCCCTTTTTTCCAGGTCCGTCGTTGCGGGTCCCAGGACCCCATGCGCCTGCCCGAACCCGGCGCCTGACTGCTCTTTGAGCTTCTGGCCGCTTTCGAGAGCTCGACGGCCCTATGGCCGTCGATGAATCAACCACGTCCCTGCAGGAGTGCATTACCACGGGTCTGCCCAGGACTAAGCCTTGCTTTTTTATACACATACGATGGAATCGCATCGTAAGCCTATTATTTTGCTACACATACGAAAAAGCGCTAAGACTGATCCGTTTGTTTTCATACACATAGCGAAAAGATGGGGGTACCCCCCCACCCCCTCGGCACCCAATCAGCAAAATACGCCCCTTAGAGCTAACCTCTGTATTTTCTGCACATACGGAGGATTCGCATCATAAGTCTATTATTTTGCTATACATACGAAATCGGGCAAACATCAAGGTGTTTATTTACATACACATAGAGAGGTTCCGGGGGGTACCCCACCCGGCGAGCAACTCCAGGGGACGCCTTCGCAACTTGCGGAAAATCGCACCGCCCTGGAAATGGCTCGGCTTCACAACCTGCGGATCAACCCACATCTTGTATCAGGGCACGGCTTCAGCCGTGCCGTAAACGACTGAAAATAGATGGGCTTTAGCCCCTGAGGGGGACGTTCTCTCCAGCCGAAACCGGCGAACCTGTTCGAGCGCTACTTCACGCCGATGCCGGCAATCAACCCGCCGTCGACCACGAAATCCGACCCGGTGCAGAATGCGGATCTCTCCGAAGCAAGAAACGCAGCCAGTTCCGCCACTTCTTCCGGCGTCCCAACGCGGCCCAGCGGATGCGCCGCCCCAAAACGGGCAAAGACCGTCTCCGTCGGCAGTTCCGGCGCGAAGTGCGCGGCCGACGTCGCCAGCATCGGCGTGCGGATCGAACCGGGGCTAATCGAGTTGACGCGGATGCCGTCAGCCGCATGGTCCAGAGCCAGCGCCCGCGTCAGGCTGTGAATCGCGCCCTTCGACGCAGCGTACGCCGCGACTCCAGGCTGGCACGCGTATCCCTGCAC
The DNA here is from genome assembly GCA_035482355.1 of Acidobacteriaceae bacterium. Classification (GTDB taxonomy): domain Bacteria; phylum Acidobacteriota; class Terriglobia; order Terriglobales; family Acidobacteriaceae; genus Palsa-343. The sequence continues at coordinate 4,351 of DATHQV010000186.1, forward strand.
CGAAGCCAGGTTGACGATGCTCCCTCCCCCGCCCTTCTTCATCACAGGAATCACCGCGCGGGCAAGCAGATACACGCCGCCAGCATTGATCGCCATGCACCGATTCCACGTTTCGGGATCGGTCTCAACCACGTTGCCGAAGGGATGAATCGCCGCAGCGTTCACCAGGATATCGATGCGGCCCAACCGCTCAACAGCCTTTTGCACGGCGCGTTCCACCGACGCTGGATCGGAAACATCGCACGCTTCCACGCTGACGTCGATTTTCAAACGCGACGCCTCTGCTGCCAAATCGCTGTTGGCCTTCGCATCGATCCCAAAACCGGCCACGCGCGCACCGCCTTGCGCGAGACGCAGCGCAATCGCGCGCCCAATTCCCGTGGTTCCTGTTACCACCGCAGCTTTATTGGAGAATTCACTCATCGCGTTTGCAATCCTTCCGAAGTCATATCGTTTTCAGGCCGCAAGGCGGGAACGGCGTACTGCAGCCCGCGAATCGCTCCTCGCAATTCCGCTAGTCCTTTCAGCCGTCCCACAAAGGAGTAGCCAGCGTTGCCCGCCTTGCCAATATCGTCGCCCAGTTGGTGCCCGTGATCGGGCCGCATCGGAATCTCCGCGTCGATGCGTCCTTCTTTTTCGCGCCGCCGTTCTTCCTCGAGCACCGCGCGGATCACGCCAACCATGTCCGAACTGCCGGAAAGGTGTTCGGCTTCGTGAAACGATCCGTCACCTTCGCGGCGCACCTGGCGCAGATGCACGAAATGAATACGCGATGCGAATGTGCGCGCCATTGCCACCAGATCGTTGTCCGCGCGCGAGCCCAGCGACCCAACGCAAAAAGTGATTCCACTTGCAGGAGAATCGTAGCCAGCCAGGATTTTTCCCAGGTCATCCGCAGTCGAAACAATGCGCGGCAATCCGTAAAGCGACCAGGGCGGATCATCGGGGTGAATGCAAAGTTGCAGGCCCAGCTCCTCGGCAACCGGCATCACCTCGCGCAGGAATTCGATCAAGGCCCCGCGCAAATCGTCGGCGCTGATGCCGTCATACTGCGCAATGGCTTTCCGCATCGACTCGCGATCGTAGGACGATTCCGACGCGGAGAGCCCGGCAATCAACGTGCGCTCGAGACGGTCGATTTCCTCGGCGTCCATCTGCTCAAAGCGTCCGCGCGCCGCAAGCAGCTGTTCCTGCGAATAATCATCTTCAGCATTACGCCGCTGCAGCACAAAAAGGTCATACGCCGCGAAATCCAGCGCATCGAAGCGAACCGCATAGCCAGTAGATGGCAACTGCCACGCAATATCGGTTCTCACCCAGTCGACGACCGGCATGAAGTTGTAGCAAATCGTTTTGACGCCAGCCTGCGCAATCGCCGCCATCGAGTCAATCCACGCCTCAATCGCTTTCCGATACGGTCCCGTTCGCAGCTTGATGGAGTTATGCATGGGAATGCTCTCGACCACCGACCAGTCAAGCCCAGCGGCGAGGATCATATCCCTGCGCCGAAGAACCTCATCCACAGGCCACGCTTCTCCGCGGTACAGATGATGCAGAGCCGTGACGATGCCCGTTGCTCCAGCCTGTTTCGCATAAAGCAGCGGGACAGGATCTTCCGGCCCGAACCAACGCCACGTCTCCTTCATAGATTCTTCACCGCAACCTTCGATCGGTACTTCAACTGTCCCTGAATGCCGCAGCGGAATCGATACAACGGCCCGCCACTAAAGACGGTGGAGGAATCGTATCCAATCGGCGCAACGACCAGAGCGTTCGGTTGCGCGGCTGTCGTCACGTAAATCTCGTCGAGCGCATCGCCGCCAAAAGCTAGCGACGAAGTCTGCCTCGCGGGCATTTCCACGCGCCGTTCGCGATGTCCATCAGGATCGTAGCGGGTGATGCAGCCGCCAAACCAGTGCGCACACCACACAAAACCTTCCGCATCCACGGTGATTCCATCGGGAAGCCCCTCAAATCGATCGATGCGCACGAAAACGCGACGATTGCTCAACTCGCCATCGCGGCGACGCCAGTCGTAGCGGTAAATGCAGCGGCCAACAGTATCGGCAAAATACAGAAAATCCTGGCCCGGCGAGAAAGCAAGTCCGTTCGAGAAGCAGATGCCTTCATCCGCAACGTGAACCGAGCCGTCCGTATCGACGCGAAACAGAAAACTCGGCGCAGAGTTCCCGTTCTCGTCCAGATGAAACGATCCCGAATACACGCGGCCTTCGGGATCAGCCGTGCAGTCGTTCATCACGCATTCCTGGCCGTCCGCTTCGGTCGCGAGCAGCGTAGCCGTTTCGCCCGGACGCCAAATCCAGATACCTTTGCTGTTGGTAACGGCGAATCCGCCGTCATGCTGCAGCGAGAATCCACCGACTTCGAAGTTGTCGCTCAGCAGTTCGTGCCGACCTTCATCTCGCAGATAACGATAGAAGCGGCGGCCGGTGATGTCCGTCCAGTAGAGCGCGCGGTCGCGCTCATCCCACAAAGGGCCTTCGCCGCACAAATTGCCGTCGTCGGCAATGATTTCCAGTTCGGTTTGCATAGTCGAAAGTCAGTCAATCCCAGTTGAAAGGCGACGCTCCGGTATACGATCCACGCGAGCACGATGTCAAACACGAATGATCGATTTATGGCTACAGAAAGCATATTGGCGTTCTAATTGCGCTGAGACGCATAATCGTACCGTGTGTATCGCTAAAAAGAGAGAATTACCATGGAGCCGTTCACCAGGGCCATCGCTCTACACTCGAACGCGGCGAAGGAACGAGCATGAGTGACGATCCGCTCCAGTGCCGACACACTGTTTGGAGAGGCCGTCAGGCCTGCGTCCTCACCAATGAGTTGGTCCAGTTCACCCACCTCAATGGCGGCGGCCAAATTCCCGAGTTTTGCTTCCGCGGCGATCCCGACAGCAACCCCTTTTGGATTCCAAAGTGGAAACTGTGGGAGCCGACACGTTTTCGCCCGGCTATTGATACGGCGCGTTTCGGTCCGCGTTCAACCGGACGGCTGCTGAGCGCAATCGCCGGACACAGTCTTTGCCTCGGCATCTTTGGCATGCCTTCCAATGAGGAGATCCGAACGGGTGCAGTCCTGCATGGCGAAGCCGGCGTGCGGCCGTGGAAGCCGCACATTGCCACGCATGACGGCAGCGCGGAAATTCGCTTCGAGGTTCGTTTGCCACGCAGCGGAGTCGTATTCCAGCGAACCCTGTCGCTCGCACGCGATGAATCCGTTGTGCGCGTGCGCGAGACGGTCACGAACCTGTTCAGCTCCGATCGGTTCATCCAGTGGCAGCAGCACGCCACGCTCGGTCCTCCGTTTTTGGACCCCGGCGAATCCTCGATTTCCATGCCGGGGCTGAAGGGCGTCACGGATCCCAACGGATACGAGGGATGCGAGTTGCTGGCCAAAAATGCTGAGTTCGACTGGCCCAATGCACCGGCTGCACGCGGAGGAACCGTCGATCTGCGCCAGCCATTTCGCGTGCCGGGAACTGGATTTGTGGCGGGTGTGCAAGTCGATCCGCGCCGCGAATTCGGCTATGTCTGCGCGGTGAACAGCAAGCAGCAGGTGGCTTTCGGCTACCTCTTCGCACGCAGGGATTTTCCATGGGTAGCCATCTGGGAAGAGAACCTCGCGCGTCAGGATCCGCCATGGAATGGCCGTGAACAAGCCCGTGCATTGGAATTTGGTGCCTCTCCTTTGCCCCTTGGACGCGAACAAACTCTCCAACGCGGCAATCTCTTCGACACGCCAACCATGCTGCGCCTGCCGGCGAATGGGGAAATCTCGGCCAACTACGCTATGTTTCTTGCGCGTTTACCCGTTGCCGCGCAGCCGGTGAGCGATGTTGTGTGCACGGAAAGCTCGATTGATCTATTAGCGGAGTCCGGCGAACTGACGTGTTCCGTCCCAGCGCGAGATATTCGGATGTGTGTGACGACGACAAAAGCGCACCCTTGAATGCGTTGGTGAAGTGCCCCAATATTGCCGCCCTCAATCCAGACGATCTCTGCATCCAACTCCGTGAGAGTGCAAGGAGACCCATGGCCGCTAATCCGAAACCCATCCCGAATGACGCAGACGCCGCAGATTCCGATTCCTGCAATTCCCCCATCGACCCGAAGGCGCCGGCCGGCAGCAAAACCTCGCTCGGCGCGAAGAGTGATTGCAACGGCCGTCCCAATTCCGACGACAGCGTTGTGGAAGCCATGGACGAGGCTGGCCCGCTGAAGAACCCGCCCAATGACGTCGAGGGGCGCGGCTAATCCAACCGGATCGAAACCGCACGATCGCCGCGCATCCTCAAAGAAAACGGGCGCCCGATGTGCTCGAGCGCCCGTTCGCTTTCTTTCAAGCTTTGAGAATTACTGCCGCGTCGCCACTGGCGCCGGCGTCACAGTTGGGTCCGCTGCCCGCGTCGGTCTTCGCGCGCCCGTGGAGAGGCCAACATGGTGCGCTTCGGCGAGTTCTTCGGCGAGGTGCACGTGCACCATAGCCACTTTCGCTCCCGCCCGCGCCGTTTGCTTCAGATTCTCATCGTGCGTTGTCGCAATCTCGCTTTGAAAGAGGCGCAGAGTATGCGATTGCTCCTCCAGTTGCGCTCGAATGTAATCCTTGTCGAACGCATCGCCGGACAACTCCTGCAATTTCGCTGAGGCCTTTTGCTGGTGGGGCGTGAGTTCATCGGGCGCTACCGTAATCGTCATTTGCTGCGCGAGAGGCTGCATCTGGTGGCTCATCTGAGTGTGGTCGCCAATCATCCTCTGCGCATATCGCTTCACGTCGGCGCTGGACGATTTCTGCTGGGCCAGATTCCCAGTCTGGATCTCGGCGTTGCTGGTTTGGAGAATCGCGGCGACAAAATACTTGTCTGTCTTGCTCGCATTGGTTTGCGCCAGCGCCGGGATCGCGCCGCACAACGCAACTCCGGTCAGAATGACGACGCTTTGTATTCCAGTGATTTTCATGACACCCCTCAGCTCGGAAAAACCGCGCGCCTCCGCCCTTGGCAGGATGTTCGCGAGTCTACTCGGTAAGTGGACTGAATTCTATGACAAATTGGCCCTCCAAGGCACGTGAAATTCCACGGCCGGGTCGCCCTGCGCTCGAAAGGGGGCCGTTCCGCCGCAAAAAAGGACTCCGCGCCACCATGGGAGACGCGGAGTCCTCGTTACAGGGTTATTTATGGCTGCAGGAGCCGGGACAGCAGGACGAATGTCCCGGGCAACTGCTGCCCGGGCAGCGCTTCGCGCTGGATTTGCCAAACCGGAATTAGAAGTGGCTGATCAGGATACGAGCGACGACAAAGAGGCCAAACCACAGAAGGCCGCCACCCAGGACGCCGTACATCGCGCCGCGCGCGGGGGCAATCAAGTCGTCGTCCGGCTTCGATGCGGACATGAACCTTGTTCTGCCTTCATGCCACCGTCCGGCTTTGTCGAATCCCATGCCTGTTGCGATTGCGTCGATGGGGGTCACCATTTTCCAGCTCCTTTTCCATTGGCCCAATGCTTGGAACGAATTCATGGTCGCAAAGGCCCTGCTTCGGAGGATGTGATCTAAATCACGCTGGTGGCGTGTGATGTCTAAGGAAGTTCCAGGAGCACACCGGGAACGTCATCAGTCGAATTCACGGACTGCAAAAACACCCTGTGCGCCCCGAGAGGCGCACAGGTCGATGAAATTTAACTTGAGCGAGGGATCAGGCCCGCAGGCGGCTGCGCAGTTCTTCCGGAATGCGATCCTGCAGCACCCGCGCCTGCTCGATGGCCACGCCCGTCAGATAGACCGGAGCCGGTGTGGCAATCGCCACCAGAATCCACGCGATCAGCGAGGCCAGAAGCCCCAGGATCGCCGCGGCCTGCAGCGTCAGCACCAACTGCGTGTGCTCAAGGTGCATCACAACCGCCGCAGTGCGCAGCGGCTCAATGTGGTGGATCACCGCAAGCGCCAGCAGAAACGCCAGAATTGACAGGGTGCTCAGACCGATCAGCGTCACATCAATGGCGCGGTGCATCCGCTGCCGAGCTCGGCAGTGCGAGCAACTCGCCAAATGCTGTTCGTAATCGGTGCGCATTTCGGGAGAAATTCCGGAAATGTCATATCGCCAGCTTGAAAGTATGTCCCCGACGACTGAATCGGTGCATGTGCTCATCGGTCAGGTCCCCACTTTCCGCGCGCTTGCTGCGCATCCCGGCCAAGCCGAACCGGCAACGAGATTGCGATGCAAAGGGCGGCTTCTATCATTATAGGCATGTTTCATCTCAGCACGATAGCTTCCATCGGGCGATCCTGCTCTGCCAGTACGAGCTTATTCGCCAGCAAGTTCATTTTGTCGCGCAGCGCCTGCTCCGCTGCATACCGTGCGAGCTCAGGAAGATTATTGCTTTCAGACAGATGTGCCAGCACAACATACGCCGCCTGGCCATCGTAACTACGCGCCAGAAATTCCGACGCAGCGTCGTTCGAAAGGTGCCCTACCCGCGACATCACGCGCTGCTTTACCGACCAGGGATACGGGCCGTCGCGCAGCATTTCAAGATCGTGATTGGATTCCAGCATCAGCACGTCGCAACGTCGCAGATGTACATGGAGGTTAGATGGGATATAGCCCAGATCGGTCGCAAGTCCCACGCGTGCCGCCTCGACCTCGAAAACAAACCCAACAGGATCAACAGCATCGTGAGGGGTGGTAAATGGCATCACAGCGATGTCCCCGATGCGGAAAGAACTGCCGGACTGGAAATACTCTACCGCTGGCAAAGCAGCGGGGTCATTCGCGGGCTCGCTCAGCGACTCTTCGACCGCCGAGGCCTCTTCCGCGTCCGGCTCCGGCGTCGGCTGGTTGGCGGCATGCCGCCTCTGCTCCAGCCACTCCGCGTAGGTGGTGCGCTTGCGCGGCGTCAGCCAGCGCACCCATGCGCGATGGGTCGGCTCCGTGAGGTAAACCGGAATGCCCAGCTTGCGCGCCGTCACTGCCAGCCCCTGCACGTGGTCCTGGTGCTCATGAGTGATCAGAATGGCGTCCAGCGATGCGGGATCCTCACCGGCGATCCGCATGCGCTTGATCAGCTCGCGGCAGGAAAGCCCAGCGTCCACCAGAATGCGGGTGGTGGAACTGGCGACAATTGTGCTGTTGCCTTTGGACCCGCTGGCCAGCACTGTCGTCCGCACCATAATCCAGAGGATACGACGGATGGGTGTGGAAGGACGGCCCGTTTAGGTACGACAGTAACTGAAGAGTAATCAGAGCCTCTCCCTTGCCGTTCGGCGGCTCGAGCGACTAGTCGTACTTGTAGAACCCTCTCCCACTCTTCCGCCCCAGCCATCCCGCATCCACCATACGAATCAGCAACGGACACGGCCTGTATTTCGGATCGCCAAGCCCGTCTTCCAGCACCCGCATAATGTCGAGGCAAACGTCGAGACCAATGAAGTCGGCCAGCGTCAGCGGGCCCATCGGGTGCGCCATTCCCAGCTTGAAAACCTCATCCACCGCTTCCGGGGTGGCGACGCCTTCCATCACCGCAAACATGGCCTCGTTAAGAAGCGGCATCAGCACGCGGTTGGAGACGAACCCGGGCGCGTCGTTGACCTCCACCGGTGCCTTGCCCAACTTCTCCGCCAGCGCCTTCACGGCGTCGAACGTGGGCTGCGCCGTCGCGAGGCCGCGGATGACTTCCACCAGCTTCATCATCGGCACGGGATTGAAAAAATGCATGCCGATGACGCGATCCGGCCGGCCAGTCTGTGCGGCCAGTTTCGTGATCGAGATCGACGATGTATTCGTAGCCAGGATCACCTCCGGCCGCGCAATACGGTCCAGATCGCGGAAGATTTCGCTCTTGATCTCAAAGCGCTCCGTCGCCGCTTCGATGATGAAGTCGCACGCCGCAAGAGAGGCGCGATCCAGCGTGCCTTCAATGCGCGCGATGGCGACGTCGGCCTCCACCTGCGTAATCTTCGCCTTCTCCGCCTCGCGGCCGAGGTTCTTGCGGATCGTAGCCAGCCCGCGATCGAGGAAGCGCTGCTCCACTTCGCATAAACGGACGGCAAATCCGCTCTTCGCAAAGGCATGCGCGATGCCGTTGCCCATGGTGCCCGCGCCGACCACTCCGACGGTTTGAATGTCTGTCATGCCCTCACTCCACATCTGCGGCTCTGTCAGCAACGAGCCCTGAACATCATATCGATGTTTTCTCTTTCTCCGCCGGGGCTCCCCGACTAGAATCCCCTGCCATGATCATTGTCCAGACCGAATTGGCGGCCGACGTCATTCGTGCGCCCGCGGCTATCTCTCGCCGGGAACGATGGATTGACCTCCTTTTCGTTCTCGGCATCGCGCTCTGGCAGCCGATTTTCACGTCGACGGTTCTTGCGCTGCACATGCCCGAGCCCGCATCGGGAAACACAAATCTGCGCGTTGTGCATGGCCTCCTCTTCGAGGCTGCGGGGTTGGCGACTCTGGCGTACGTTCTGTGGAAGCGGCGGGCTGGAATCGTTGCGCTCACTCGGAGCCCAAAATGGAGCGATTTCCCGATCGGCGCCGCGTTGTGCATCCTCACCCTGATGGTGTCCGGTGTTGCGGCCGTGATGATGCAATACGCCTGGCTTGTTGCATCCGGCCATCCTCCTTTTCGGCCCGACGTCCCCAGGATGATGGGAATGCAACCATCCGCAGCATGGCTGATCTACCTCCTCGTCAATCCCTGGGCTGAAGAGTTGGTCGTACGCGGATTTCTGATGACGGAAGTCACCGCGCTGGCCGGCGTTGGCACCGCGGTCATCGTCAGCACGCTCGTCCAGGTTTCGTATCACCTCTACCAGGGCCGGTTCAATGCGACGGGAATTGCCGTGGTTTTTCTGGGATTTTCGTTGTATTACGCGAGCACCCGGCGGCTATTGCCGGTCGTCGTTGCCCACACGCTCATGGACCTGATGTCATTCGCCTATTTCGTGCACCAGCACCACTAAGAACGCCGGCAATTGACAGGTGCGGCGGCTCAAGCCCGTCGCGGTCAAATCTCGGGGTTTCTAGTCGCTACGCGCTGCTGTCCGCGGGTACCCTCACCAGCAAGCAGGTCACGTTGTCGCGGCCTCCGGCTTCGTCGGCAGCTTCGACCAGGCGCTGCGCGGCGGCCTGCAAATCGTTTCCGACGCCCAGCACGCGCGCCATCTCTTCCTCGTCCACTTCGCGGGTGAGCCCGTCGCTGCACAGCAGGAAGACGTCGCCGGGTTCGGTCTTCAATTCCTGAACTTCTTCGTTAATCGTCTGCTGCGTGCCGATGGCCCGCGTAATGACGCTGCGGAAGGGCGACCGCTCCGCCTCCTCGCGGGTCATTGTACCGAGACGCATCTGCTCGTCCACCAGCGAGTGGTCATGCGTCTGACGCTCCAGTTTGCCGCCGCGCCACAAATAGCAGCGGCTGTCGCCCGCGTGCGCAATGAGCGCCAGGCCCGGGCGCAACAGCAGCGCGACCAGCGTGGTGCCCATGCCATAGAGGCCCGGGTCGCGATCGGCGCGGTCCAGCACCGCTCGATTGGCGTCGGCAATGGCGGCGTGAAGCGTCTCGCGGCCGTCCGCCGATGCGGCGTCGGTGCACATTCGGTCCAGAACCGCCTGCACCGTCATGCGGCTGGCCACTTCGCCGCCCGCTGCGCCGCCCATGCCGTCGCACACAATAAAGAACCCGTGGTCCGCCCGATACCCAAACGCGTCCTCGTTGGAGGCGCGAACGCGGCCGAGGCTGGTATGCGCTGCTGCCTCAGGAAGCCATGGTTTCGGATTGGTCATCGATGAGGGAATTCAGCCAAACTCACGATACACGACCGCGTGCCAGTTGTATCGGCGATCACCCTTTCGCCCCTGTCCGTTCTTCTACAATCGGCTTGAGGACTTTTACCCAATGCCACGCAAGCCGCTGATCGCTGCCAACTGGAAAATGTACAAAACTCCCGCCCAGGCGCAGGAGTTTGTGAAGAACTTTTTGCCCCTCGTCGCCCGCCATGAGCGCGATGAGATTGTTCTGTGCCCGTCCTTCACGTCCCTTTCTGTCGTCATCGCCGCCGTGACCGGGTCCGGTGTGGCTGTGGGCGCGCAGAATATGTATTCCGCCGAAGAAGGCGCCTTCACCGGCGAAACTTCTCCGCTAATGCTCAAGGCCATCGCCGCCACCCATGTCATTCTGGGCCACTCCGAACGCCGCCAGTACTTCGGCGAGACCGACGAAACCATCAACAAAAAACTGAATACAGCCCTGAAGCATGATCTGGTGCCGATCGTCTGCGTGGGCGAAGTGCTCGCCGAGCGCGAAGGCGGCAAGACGGAAGAAGTATTGCTGCGCCAGACGCGCGGCGTGCTTGCCGGGATTTCGGCGGGGAAGGCCGCGCCCATCGTAATCGCTTACGAACCGGTGTGGGCTATTGGCACCGGCAAAACGGCCACTCCGCAAATCGCAGCCGAAGCCCATAAAGTGATTCGTGGCGAAGTCGCGAAGTTGCTGGGCGCGCAGGTCGCGGACAATCTGCGCATCCTGTACGGCGGCAGCGTAAAGCCGGACAACGCAACCTCGCTGATGAACGAAGCGGAGATTGACGGTGCCCTGGTCGGCGGCGCAAGCCTCGACGCCCAGTCCTTCGCGAAGATCGTGAATTACTAACGGCCGCGTTGAAGGATTCGTTGATCGTTGTGGAAACGCCAGCGGCCGAAAACTGTGTCCGGGGCTGGGTGAGGAGCATCAGAAGCGAAAGATGAACGAACCCGCTCTCATCCAGGAAATTCTCGATCGCGTGCAGAATATCGCCGTCGTCGGCCTCACCAATCGCGAGGGACGCGCCAGCTATGGCGTCTCCCGCTTTATGCAAAGCCAGTGTTACCGCATCATCCCGGTTAATCCTCGCATTGAAAGCTCACTTGGTGAGACGGCATACCCGGATCTCGACGCAGCCTTTGCCGCGCTGGAAGGCAAAATCGATCTGGTCAGCGTCTTTCGCGCACCAGAGTACGTACCCGCAGTCGTGAAAGACGTGATACGGCTGAAAATCCCTTACCTGTGGCTCCAGGAAGGCGTCGTCGACGCCGAAGCCGCAGGATGGGCCGAAGCCGCCGGCGTCAAAGTGGTGATGGATCGCTGCATTCTGAAGGACCGCATGGCCGCTGGCTGGCGCAACCGCGGCTGAGGACTGGCCGTCCAGGCGGCGGCGCTTCGCGCGGGTTATTCGTCTGGCGGGCTTAGGACGAATCGCAGGAGATTCTATTAGACCTTGAAGCCGCGCGGCTGCACGTTTTCGCGAATGAAGCGCACCACCGATTCCAGCGAAGTTCCCGGCCCAAAGATCGCCGATACGCCACCTTCTTTCAGCGCCGGAATATCCTGGTCCGGAATCGTCCCGCCTAACACCAGCAAAATATCCGTCGCATAGCGTTCGCGCAGCAGCGCCGAGATGCGCGGCACGATGGCGTTATGCGCGCCGGACAGAATGCTGAGCCCCACGCAATCCACGTCTTCCTGAATGGCCGCGTTCACGATCATCTCCGGCGTCTGCCGCAGGCCGGTGTAGATAACCTCCATGCCGGCATCGCGCAGCGCGCGCGCAATTACCTTGGCGCCGCGGTCGTGGCCGTCGAGGCCAGGCTTGGCCACCAGCACGCGTATAGGAGTCGTCCGCTCAGTCATAAGAACGCTGAAGAATAGCACAGCGGCCGCTCGGCTGGCAGTGTTCTTGCTAACCTTCAGCAGGTCGCTGCGCCGCAGCACGCGCCGGCGAAGCAAACCCGAGCTTGCGCAGCAGCCGGTCCATGGTCAGACCCTGCACCACGATGGAGAAAATCACCACGATATAGGTGATCGCGAGTACGCGGTCGTGCCCCGACTCTCCGGCCAGCGCCAATGCCAGCGCCACGGCCAGACCGCCGCGAAGCCCGCCCCACGTGAGAATGGTGATCGCGCCGCGCACCGGCTTGTGGAACATCCGCACCAGCAGCAGCGAGGCGGTTACGCTGAGCCAGCGCGCGGCCAGCACCACGGGAATCGCCAATAGGCCGGCGTAGAGATAGTGCCGGTCCCAGGGCATCACCAACAACTGCAGCCCGAGCAGCAAAAACAGAATTACGTTGAGCATGTCATCGATTAGTTCCCAGAATCGGTCGACCCGCTCTCGCGTCACCTGCGACATGGCAAGTTCCCGCGCCCGACCGCCCGCGATCAAGCCTGCAGCCACTACCTCAAGAGGAGCGGAAAGCCGCAGCCAGTCCGCCAGCGCGTAGCCGCCCATGGCCAGCGCCAGTGTAAGCAACTCTTCGACGCGATAGCTGTCCACTCTCCGCATCAGCCGGTAGGCCAGCCATCCAAGTATCAAGCCGAGCGCGATGCCGCCCCCAGCTTTCACGAGCAGCATCCAGGTGAACCCCGCCACCGTAGGCCGCGTGCCGTGGCTGAAGGATTCAAACAGCGTGAGAAACAGCACCGCGCCGACGCCGTCGTTGAAGAGCGACTCGCCGGTCAGCTGCGCTTCGAGGCTGGGCGGCGCGCCCACGCGGCGCAGCATTTCCAGTACCGTGATCGGGTCCGTGGGCGAGATGAGGGCGCCGAACAGCAGGCACGGCACAAAGCCCATTTCCAAACCGGTGACCGACAGAATCACCTTCAGCAGCGCGGCCACGAACACAGTCGATAACAGCGTTCCGAATATGGAGAGCGACGCAACCACCGACTTCTGCTTCGCGAGGTCCCTGAGGTTCAGCTGGAGCGCTCCCGCGAACAGCAGGAAGGCCAGCATCCCGTGCAGCACCAGCGCGGAAAAATCGATATGTCCGACGATGGCCACAGCGCGCGCATGCAGGCTCGGAATAGCATGCCCGCTGATCACCAGCAGCGTCGAAGTCGCGAGCGACAGCAGCATCACACCGATCGTGGTGGGCAGGCGCAGCACTTTGTAGCTGATGAGGCTGAAAGCCGCAGCCAGCGTGACCAGCGCACTCAGGATGGCGAAGACGTACATGCAGAAAGTTTCTCGGTGGCGATTCTGAAGTTCCGATCAGCTCGCGATTGTGAGAATCGTAGCAGGACACCAAATCCTCAGCGTCATGACCCTAAGCGTCCGGCTCGTCCTCATCAGCCTCCGCGGATTCGATTGCGCCGAGCGCATCATCATCAACATCCCACTTTTTCAGGATGTGCACGATCGCTCCCATCGAGAATCCCGCGCGCATCAGCATCCGCGCTACGCGCGCCGCCTCTTTTTCATTCGCCGGCTTGCGAATGCGCTTTCGCTCCAGATGGCGCCGCGCCAGCTCTTCTTCTCCCACGCCTTCATACGCAGCGTCCAATGTCGTCTTGATGGTTGCCTTCGCGACGCCTTTTCGCATCAGGTCCTGTTCGACGCGGCGCTTGCCCAGGCTCGCATTTTCCTGCCGCAGCTTCGCGTAATCCTTCGCGTAGCCGACGTCGTCGAGGTAGCGATCCTCATGGAGCCGCGCAACCACCGCGTTCAGCCGCGCTTCTCCAGCCTCGCCCGGTTTACCCGATTCATCCGGCTCGAGGCGTCGCCGCAACAACCGCTTCACCTCGGCCACGGTGCGCATCTGCTGCCCCAGCAGCTTCACCGCATAGTGGTAGAGTCCATCCTCGTTGAGGGGTGCAGGTTTTTTACGGCCACGCATGAGGTCAGCTTAGTGGAAAGACGCTGTCGCGGTGCAGCTTCCTAGCCGCGGCGACGGTACCGAATATCGAACTCATACCCGGGATTCGGCGGAAAGAGTTCCGCGATATGCCGCAACCGCTCGGCGAGCGCTGGAGGCGCGAGCAGCGGATACTCGCGTTCGCGGAGGTCCGCGTGATCGAAGTCGAGAGTGAGCGAAAGCATGTAAATAGCAAGCGCATCCGCAAAGGCCGCCTCGAAGTACGCGGTCTTCGCCTTCTCATCCACCGCGCTGCCGTGGCTCCGATCGAGAGCGCGGCGACGGTGCTCCCACGCGTCGTGGCTGGTTTCGCCACGCACGTCGGCGGTGGCCTGCGACCAGAGCAGGTCGGAAAAGCTCTGCGGCACGCCAATGGCATCGACGAAGTGGTGCCCGACGTTGATGAGGAATTCAAATGCCAGCGCGAAGCGGTCCTGCATGAGCCGGGTTGAGATAAAAATGCACTCCGACCCGCCAAATTTCACGTTCCGGTGGCAGATGGCACGGTCGCCCAGGTCAACAGAATAATCCGGCGCAACCACCGTATCGTCGTTCTCGCCAATCGCGAGCGGCACAAAATAATAGGCGCGCTGCCGCAGCGCCGCGGCAATGACCGACGGCACCGCCTGGATAATGTGATCCAGCTCGTCGCTTGCCAGGTGGACTTCCCCAAACGTCGCGTAGCACAGGCCATTTTCAGCCTGGCGGACAGCGGCCTCCTGCGCCACTTTAGCGGCGGAAAACAGCGGAATCTGTGTGGCACCGGCCATAAGTCTGTATTCTACGGCGTTTCGCGGGAAGTATACTTTTTTCAAGTTCGCACGTGTCCAGGCTTCTCTGAAGCACGGCTGCGAATGAAGGAGTTTCCGTCCATGACTGCCATTGCACAGCCAGCCAGGCTTCTGGGCATTCCCCTCGGCGAATTCGGTTTCTTTTCCTCGATCGTGCTGTCACTCGCCTCGGGCTTTTTCGCCTTCTTCGCCAGTTGCTTTCTGGCCATCATCTCGCTCCTTTGCTGGAATACTTTCGGCCACCACGCCGTCAATTACGCTGACTGTTATCGCTACGTCGCGTTCCCCATCGGCCTCGTCGTCCTGGTTTTCGGATTCCTCTTCTTCGTCGGCACGTGGCTCCGCCGCAAGTTTGCGAGTGCCCACTGATGGCGGTCGTCTCCGTTGCCGGTGTTGCTCCGACGCCGGAACAGGCACGCGCCTGGTGCGCCCAGCTCGAAGCCGGAGACATTCTCTTTTTTCCGCAAACTCCGGTCCCGCTCACCGCAGACGACACCAGCTTTCTGCTCGGCCAGCAGCAAAGCGACAGCTCGCTGCACAAAAACATTGCGTATAAGCCGAATGTCGATAAGCTGAGCGGCTTCGACGCGAAGACTGCCAGCCCTGCTGCCGTCGAACGCCTGCATGCCATCATGCGGCGCTACTCGCAGTCGGTCGTCGCGTTTCTCACCGGCTTCCTCGCGCCCTACCACGCCAACTGGCATCTGGATTACGCCAGCTTTCGTCCGCAGGAAGAACAGGGCCGCGATCTCCCGCTGCGGCGACGCAACGATCTGCTGCACACCGACGCCTTTCCCACGCGGCCGACACATGGCGCGCGGATTTTGCGCTTTTTCAACAACATCCATCCTGAACGCACACGCGACTGGGTTGTGAGCGATCCTTTCGCAGCGACCGTTCGCCAGTTCGCTCCAGCTCAGATCGCTCCGCATCCCGATACGGCTCTGTCGCGGATGGGTAAAGGCGCTGCTCGCGTGATTGGCCTTGGCGCTGCCATTCCTTCGCTGAAACGCTCGCCCTACGACGAATTCATGATGCGGTTCCACAATTTCCTGAAAGAGAATCCGCGCTGGCAGGCTGAGTGTCCGAAGTATCCGTACCAATTTCCTGCCGGATCGAGCTGGATGGTTTATACGGACACGGTTCCTCATGCGGTGCTGGCTGGACAATATGCGCTGGAGCAGACTTTCCTGGTGCGGCCCGAAGCCATGGTTCAGCCGGAAGTGTCGCCGCTGAAAGTCCTCGAAGTAATCGCCCACGCTCCGCTGGTCTGATTTACCCTGAACACGCGCATGACCATGCCAAACGGCACGAAAAAGAACATTCCCATCCTGATCGCGGCGATTGCAGGCGCAATTGCCACGTTGATTTTGCGCCGGATGCCGCCGGTGGTCCGAGCGATCCGTCCGATCATGGACATCCCGCACGCGATGCTGCTGGCCGTTGCCATCCTGTGCATCTTCTCCGTCTACTGGAGCGCCGCAGCTAAAGACAGCAAGCCGGCAGCATCGTCGGAATCCACCGCGTCGCGCCAGCTGCACCTCTTTCTCGTCAACGGCGGCGTGCTGCTGCTGTTTCTTTCCATTCCCGGGCTCACGCGGCGTTTTCTGCCCGCCGGTCCGATTTTCCCTGCCCTCGGCATCGCCATTGAACTCGCAGGTTTTGCGCTGGCGGTTTGGGCGCGCCGCGCGCTCGGCAGCAACTGGAGCGGTGAAGTGCGCATTGCCACCGGCCATCAACTGGTTCGCACCGGCCCTTACAAGCACATCCGTCATCCCATCTACACGGCAATCCTCGGCATGTATTTCGGTATCATGCTCGCTTCGGGCGAGCTTCATGCGGTGATTGCCTTCGTCGTCATCACGCTGGCCTACCTGCGCAAGATTCGCATGGAAGAGACGGTGCTGGCTGCGGCCTTCGGCGAAGAATTTGCTTCCTGGCGGCGCGATTCCTGGGCTCTGGCGCCCCCGCTTTACTGAATTCTCCCTTCTGAATCCCCCCTTTCGTGTCAACTTCGGGAATCCTGCGGAGATTTGTGGCATCCTGAACTACACGGGAACCCCAGTTCCCGACCCAACCATGACCCTGAACCATTCCGCTTCCGCCCGCCGCCCGTTCCGTTTCGCCGCTTTCACGCTGGTTGCTGCGCTCCTGGCTACTCCGGCTGCCATCAGCCAGAGTCGTCACATCTACGACGACAATGCCGATGCCCACGCTGCGGTGCGCGCCGCGCTGGCGCAGGCCGACCGCGAGCACAAGCGCGTCATCCTCGACTTCGGCGGCAACTGGTGCGGCGACTGCCAGGTGCTGGACATTTATTTTCATCAGGACCCGAACTCTGCCCTGCTGGCCGGTAATTATGTGCTCGTCGACGTCAGCGTGGGCCACTACGACCGCAACCTCGATATCGCCGAGAAGTACGATGTCCCGCTGAAAAAGGGCGTTCCTGCGCTGGCCGTCCTCGACGCGCATGGCCACCTGCTCTACAGCCAGACGAACGGCGAGTTTGAGTCGATGCGCCGCATGGATCCAAACTCTGTGACAGAGTTTCTGGAGCATTGGAAGGCCGCGCGGGATTGACCCCCCTCCCCCCCTTCATTTGTAAGTGTGGAAAACAAAGGGGTTATGTTTTTCGATTTTCCTAAGTGTAGCAAAACAAGACAGTTAACTACACTTATGCCCGTATGTGTGGAAACTGCAGGGGTTAGCACCGACCTTGAACGCCGGATTCCCGGCGATCAGTGGGCTGCTCGTGCGATTGCGATGTTCAAAGCAGTGCAGACCTTTCCCGCAAGAGGCTGAAGCCCAACTACCCCAGGGAAGCTTGCGGCACGGATGAAATCCGTGCCCTTTCAAAACTCGCCCGAGGTCAACAGCGTCTCGAACCTCCACCATACCCCCCTCCCCCCCTGTTTCGTAAGTGTGGAAAATAAAGGGCTTAGGTTTTTCAATTTTCCTAAGCGTAGCAAAACAGGGAAGTTAGCTGGACTTCTGCCTGTATGTGTGGAAAATGCAGGGGTTAGCACCCACTCAAGTCAAACCCGAGCTTGCATTTGCCACCCGCTCGTCCCGGCCTGGAGGGGCCACTCACGTAGCGACAGCCGGAAATCTCAAAGAGCAGCGGCGGTTGCCCGCCTGGGCGGGGCGCAAATGGAAAAGCTCCATTCGCGAGGAACAGAGCTTTCAGTTTCCAGCGTAGAGGGGCTGCCAGACTGGAGCAAGTAGATTCGCGAGGGCGACGGGTACAAAGGTCATGGCGCTCTTACAAGGTGGGCGTTCGCGAACGCGGCATGAGCCGGAAGAGGTTTGCCAGCGGGTAACTTCCGTATGGCCTACCATCCACGAGCTTCGGTTTGATGAATAGAATTCCGCTCAATGAATTCGTTCTCGATCACTGAGGATCAACGCGAGTTGGGTTGCGGCTGCCCTCAGTAAGAATTCCGCGCCAGTACGATTTTAAGCGATACGCTGGGAGTGACCGCAGCAGAAGTGGGAGTGGCGGAAGGAGCCGCTGATGTCCGCAGAACGAGAGATTCTCAGATTCGCGCTGGCCATGTTGCTGTCGTTGCTGGCGGGCTGGTTCCTGTTTCGACGAACGCGCGCGGACTGGTTCGGCAGCCATCTCCGCGATTTGCCTGTTCGCCGCCTCAGATACCTTTTGGCTTCCCGCTTCCTTCGGATGGCCTCCGTTGGCTTCCTGGTGGATGCAGCTCTCGGCGGACGGATGTCACGGCCTCTTGTTTTGCTCTTCGCTTTGTTGTTTGGCCTTTGCGGTCCGGTGGTTCTTTTACTGCGCCATCGTCCGCCATTCCAGCGATTGCTGTTTGTGGTGCCGATCGTATTCCTTCTTTATGGGATCGCAAGCCTTCACTGGCACGGCGCAGTGCTGGAACCTGCGACGGCGGGCGCTGCCTTTCGCTTCGACGCTTTCTGTATCTTTATTGCCGCACTGGCGAGCGCATTCCTAACGACGCAGCACATCAATACCGAGGGCGCGCGCCAATATCGCGCCGAAGCTGAGCTGGAAGCCGCCCGAGCGGTGCAGCAGGTGCTGATCCCGGATGAGATTCCGACTGTGCCTGGATTCAGGATTGAGAGTGTTTATCGACCTGCCGGCCAGGTGGGCGGAGACTTCTTTCAGATTCTGCCCACGGAGCGGGGCGGTGTTCTCGTAGTGATCGGGGATGTGAGTGGCAAGGGCATGCCTGCCGCCATGACGGTGTCGGTCCTTGTGGGCACATTACGCACCCTGGCAAATTACACCGCAAGCCCGGGCGAGATCCTGGAAGCAATCAATCGAAGTTTGCTCTCCCGCAGCAAGGATGGGTTCACGACGTGCCTGGTTCTGCGGGCCGATCCGGACGGCACCCTCACCATGGCCAATGCCGGGCATTTGCCGCCCTACTGCAATGGCGAGGAGCTGCCAATCGAAAGTGGATTACCTCTTGGGCTCCAGGCTCAATCCACCTACCCGGAGGCCCAATTCGAATTGAGACCCGGCGCTCAGCTCACATTGCTCAGCGACGGCGTGGTTGAGGCGCGCTCTGCAACCGGAGAGCTATTCGGGTTCGCACGCGCCGAAACATGGAGCTGCAAGAGCGCGGAGCAAATCGTGGAAGCAGCGCGTGCTTTTGGACAGGACGATGACATCACGGTTGTAACCCTTGCTCTGGCCGAAGGGACCACGGTATTGACCTTGCCGGGCGACCTGACGGGCGAGATGCGCGAAGTTCCGGGTAAGTTACCGGCCAACGGGAAATAACGGTCGCCGCGCCTCGTGCATCATTTGGGACACAGCAGGAGCCGCGACCCGCGAGCAGCGACACGGTTACACTGTGAACGCTCATGTTGCGCTTCGTCCAACCTCTGCGGAAAGCCGTGTGGTCGTCCTTTGGCCACAGCGCCTTTTCCGTGGCGAAGGCCGCAGCTTATTCGGCGATATTAAGCATCTTTCCCGCCCTGCTGGTGGTCACTACGCTGTTCGCGACGATGCCCGCCGGCGACGACGTTCGCGGCGTCATCCGCACCGCGCTCAACCAGGTGCTGCCGCAGGACACCATGCAGCTGGTGCAGAGCTATTTCATCTACAATCACGCTCGCTCCATCCGCATCGTTACCGGCTCCACATTCGTGAGCCTTTTTGCGGCCATGGGCGTCCTGCTTTCGCTGATGGAGGGCTTTCGCCGCGCCTATCGCCTGCCGCGGGGCGCCTGGGGCTTCTGGAGAGAACGCGTCGCCGCCTTCTTCCTGGTTCCCGGCACCATGATTCCGATGGCGATCGCTACCCTGTTTCTCGCCTTCGGGCACAGCATCGAGCGCTGGATGATCGATAACTCCGACCATGAGCTGCGTTTCTACGTGATTGTGATGTGGAGGCTGATCCGCTGGGCGGTCGCGCTCTGCGCCAGTGTGCTCGCTGTGGCGCTGATCTATCACTTTGGCGTTCCGCGCCACAAGCGGCCGGTGGGTTCCGGAAAACTGGCGTACGTCCGCGGACGCTGGCGCGAAACCATGCCCGGCGCCCTGATCGCCACGGCCTGCTGGTTTATCGCCACCATCGTCTACGGTTTTTACCTGACGCGCTTTGCCGACTACTCCGTCGTTTACGGATCGCTGGGAGCCGGCATTGCCACGCTGGTTTGGCTCTACATGGTTTCGCTTAGCGTGCTCATCGGCGCTGAGTTCAACGCACAGCTCTTTCCGCTCTCCGGCTTCGGCGTGGGCGACCCCGCGCAAGCCGTTCCTCTGCCGGAAGATCCCATGTTTCTGGAAGCCCCGGAAAAGCGAAGCCGGATGCAGGCCTGATGAAGAAATTGCCGCGGCCACGATAAAATCAAAATGGAACCACACTCAATCGATTAATTGCTTTGGGGGATGGATGAATTTCTCGCTGTCAGGGCCGGGCCTCATGGGGGAGAACCTGCGCCGCGCCAAGATTGTCGCTACGCTCGGACCCGCTTCGTCCAATGAGACGATCTTTCGCGAACTGCTGCGGGCTGGGCTCGACGTGGCCCGCCTCAACTTTTCGCATGGCACACATCCTGAAAAACTCAAGCTGATTGAGATGGTGCGCAAAGTGGGCCGCGAGGAAGGCAAGCACATCTGTATCCTCGGCGATCTGCAGGGTCCGAAGATTCGCACCGGCCGTCTGAAGAACCGCATTCCGGTTCAGTTGAAAGCCGGACAGCAGCTGACCATCACACCGCGCGACATTCTCGGCACCGGTTCACTTATTGCCACCACTTTTCCCACGCTTGCCGAAAATCTTGAGCCAGGCGCGCGCCTTTTGCTGTCCGATGGCCTTATCGAGCTGCGCGTCGTCGATATCCCCGGCGAAGATGTGACCTGCGAAGTGATCAACGGCGGCATGCTCGGCGAGCACAAAGGCATCAACCTGCCCGGAATCGCGGTTCGCGTGCCGTCGCTGACCGAAAAAGACGAAGAAGACCTGGAATTCGGGATGAAGCACGGCGTGGACGCGATTGCCGTCTCGTTTGTGCGCACCGCGGAAGATGTGCGCCACGTGAAATACCGCGTCGCCGCACTGGGCCTTGAAACGTGGATTATTGCCAAGCTGGAAAAGCCGCAGGCTATCGAGAATCTGGAAGCGATTCTGGAGATGGCGGACGGCGTGATGGTGGCCCGTGGCGATCTTGGCGTAGAAATGCCGCCGGAAAAGGTTCCGGCCATTCAGAAGCATGTCATCCGGCGTGCCGCGGAGTATCGCAAGCCTGTGATCACCGCGACGCAGATGCTGGAATCGATGATCGAGAACCCGCGCCCCACCCGCGCTGAGGCTTCGGATGTGGCGAACGCCATCTACGACGGAACGGATGCGGTGATGTTGTCTGCCGAAACTGCGGCGGGCAAGTATCCCGTGGAAGCCGTGAAGATGATGGCCAAGATTGTGACCGAGACCGAAACGCATCGGCGGGATTCGGAGGGGTGGGATACACGGCCGGGCCGCGTCCACCTCTCCATCGCCGAGACCATTTGCGAATCCATGGCTCACGCCTCTGAGGATGTGGACGTGGCGGCCATCGCCGTCTTCACCGAAAGCGGAGCCACCGCCCGCCAGCTTTCGAAATACCGGCCCAAGCCCCCCATCTACGCGCTCTCCAGCATCGACGCCGTCATCAACCGCATGTGCATGCTTTGGGGCGTACATCCGATTAAGTGTCCCAAGCTCAATACCACCGAGCAGATGGTTGACCAGGCCGAAGAAATTCTGGAGAAGGGCGGCTACGTCAGGCCCAAGGAAATTCTTGGCATCGTGGCCGGCACACGGACGCGCACCGGATCCACGAACTTCCTGCGCCTGCACGTTCTTGGCGACTACCTCGCCGAATCCGGCAGCAGCCGGCCCAAAAACGGGAAACCCGCTAAGACTTTGCGCAAGCCCGCTGCCCGCAAGAAGGCGTCGAAGTAAATTTGCTGATGAACGGTTGAGGGGACGGTTGCCGCCGTCCCAGCTTCCCTTCCGCGATGTGACATTTCACGCCGCCGCCGGGCGCGCGCCCTCCTCGGCAACGCAAATCTGCATTTCAATCTCCAAGCAAATCAGGCCTGGCGCGCTTGCGCCGCTGATTTCTGGTACTGGTTTGTGGAATCCTGGGATTTCCGGCAAAAGCGGCAGGCCTCAGGGCTCCGGGACCCGCGGCACCCTTGATTATTCCTGCAAACGGGGCCATGCTGTTGGAATCCGGCTCTACCCCGCCCCAAGGGGGGTTCAATGACCCAGCTCACTCGTTCCGGCCGCTTCTCCATCCTGGCAGCGTTGTGTGCCCCCATCGTTTTGTGCATACCGCCGGCCACCTCCGCTCAGGTGTTCGTGGTCCAGGCGGAGCACGTGGAGATGCACTACACCCAGTTTGATCCCACGAACGTCAAGCTCTCCAGCGAGCCGCTGACCACCATCAGCCGCGAGCAGCTTGTGCGCTTTATGCAGGCGGAGCAGGGGTTCGCCATGCGGCCGCTGCCCGTCGCCAATCTCGATCTCGAAGCGAACGGGCATATGAATCCGGGTGGCGAAAAGTATGTCGACCTGCTGCACGCCAAAGGCATCAGCGTGAAGCCGGGTGAGCGCGTGGTGGTGACCGACATACGGATTCGCGACAACGCCATCGTTCTCGACCTGAACAACGGCCCCGAGCACAAGCACAAATACCTGCGCCATATCTCGATTGGGATGGATCCCAACTCCGACAATCCGATTGTGCAGGACAGCGGTGCGCCACCCTCCGGCTCGCGGATTACCCTCGTGTTTCCGAAGCGCGTTCCCGACCTGACCGGCGAACAACTGGAAGCGCTGCTGCGGCCCATGGTCGACTTCGGCGTGAAATCGCCAGCCGAGGCCTTTGCTGAATCGCTGCCCGACTTCCTCCACAAGGCCATCCTGGAGCATCGGGTGCTCGTCGGCATGGATCGCGATATGGTGATCTACGCCAAGGGCCAGCCTATCCGCAAGGTGCGCGAGCAGGAGAACGGCAAGCCCTTTGAGATTTGGATTTACGGCGAAGCACCCCAGCCTGTCGAGTTTGTGCGGTTTGTCGACAACTACGTGGCACGCGTGGAACTCGCCAAGGTCGGCGAGACGATGACCGTTCGCACCGAAAATGAGATGGGGGACTACTGGGGCAATCAGCCCGTGGTGGCCACTAACCAGCACGAAGTCAAGCTGGGCGATCAGACCGCAGCGGACCGGACCCAGGAAAACGCGCCCAAGGCCCCGCCCACCCTGCGCAAGCCTGGTGAGCAGCTTCCCGCCGACAACGACAAGACCCGCGAGACTATGGCGCCGATGAATTATCCTCCGGGGATGTCGCGGCCCGGCGACCCTGGCTATACGCCCACCGTTTCGGCAAAGCCTGACGCGTCCAAGCCGCCCGCGTCGGGGACTCCACCGGCTTCCGGGTCTGGGTCGAGTTCGGGCTCGACCAATTCAGGCTCGACGAGTTCCGGCGCTGCGCAGCCGCCGATTTCCGGGACGCCAGCAGCGCCGGCACAGCAGCCCGCTTCGTCGACGCCGACCACCACGCCGCCGCAGCAATGGGTCCCGTCGTCCCACTAGACCGCTGGTGAACTAAGATGGCCGGGTGGAGAAACCGGCCGTGCCCTCATTGCGATTCCTGCTGCCCCTGGCGATTCTCGCCGCTGCTGTTCCGTGCGCCCCCGCGCAGAACCAAAAACCTGCGCCCCCGCCTGCGCCGGCCGCAGCAACGGGCGACTGGCAACCGCCTGCAGGTGATCCGACCCTGACGCTGTGGCCAAGCGGCGCGCCGGGACCACAGACGGCAAACGGTCCCGAGCATGACACCACGAGATCAACCGACAACCTAATCGCCGGCCGGCCGCTGATCCGCCTGGGCGAGGTGTCGACTCCCACCCTTACCCTCTACCCAGCGCCTTCCGGTATGAAGCAGAACAGCGGTGCGGCGGTCGTGGTGTTTCCTGGCGGCGGCTACAGCATTCTCGCCATCGATCTTGAAGGATCGGAAGTCTGCAAGTGGCTCAACTCCATCAGCGTGAACTGCATTCTGGTGAAATATCGCGTGCCCAACACCGGGCCGTATCCCAAATCGTCCGCCGCATTGCAGGACGCGCAGCGCGCCATGGGCCTGGTCCGGCAGCACGCGGCGGAATGGCACATCGATCCCCGGCGGATCGGTGTTCTGGGATTCTCCGCGGGAGGTCATCTGGCCGCCGCGCTCAGCACCCACTTCGACCAGCGCCTTTACCCTACCGTCGATGACGCCGACCAGCTCAGCTGCCGTCCCGATTTCGCCATCGTCATTTATCCCGGGTATCTTTCCATCGCTGAAAAGAATTTCGAATTTAATCCGGATATTCCGGTTACGTCGTCGGTTCCACCCACGTTTTTGGTGCAGGCGGAAGACGATCCGGTCCACGTTGAAAACGTCATTTATTATTTCGTCGCGCTGAAGAAAGCGGGCGTACCCACGGAGTTGCACGTGTACACAAAAGGCGGACACGGTTACGGCCTGCGCCCCACGGCCGACCCCATCACGCAGTGGCCGGAACTTGCCCACAAATGGCTCTACAGCATTCACATGCTGTTTCTGGATTAGGCCCTAAACCGCAGCAGCGTGTGCCGCCTCTGTCTCTGGAACGGCCGTGCGATTCACTTCCCAGAGATAAATTTCGTTGCCGTCGGGATCGTGGAGGTTAGCGAAATTTCCCGGCTCGCTGCGCGTCACCGTCCCTTTGATGGCAATGCCCTTGTCGAGCAGGCGTGCGATTGCGACCTCGATAGTCGTGTCGATTTCAAAACCCAGCACCACAGCCCCTTTGGTGCCCGGCAACGGATAAGCCGGAGAGACGGGGTGCAGACCAATGGTCAACGTCTCGCCCGCCTTCAGGGTGGCCCAGTCGTTGCCGAATCGATTGGTCAGCTTCAGCCCCAGCGCCTCCGTGTAGAAGCGGATCGAGGCATCCATATCGCTCACAAATACCGTGGCATTACCTCCGGAAACCATGTCAAAATCCTCCTGAGCTCATATTGATGGAATCGGCGGGTGGCGAGGAGTGCCAGGCCGCTGGTCCAGTTGAATGGTGCTTATTATGGCCCACACGCCGTTCATCGTGCCAGACCTCGCGCTGGACAGAAACGCAGAGCTGCCGTTGCAAAAACAGGTCTATCGCCAGATCACGGCTGCCATCGGGAACGGAAAGTTGCCCAAAGGCGCAAAATTGCCCTCGACGCGTATGCTGGCGAAACTGTTGAAGGTGAGCCGCGGGACGGTGGTCGCAGCGTATGAAGATTTGCTCGCGGATAGCCTTATCGAAGCCCAGCAGCGATCCGGCGTTCGCGTAGCGGCTGGAAAACCAGCGCCCGGGCTCTCGCTCTTCGGGCTCCGTGCGGCCGTCCGCGCCGCGCAATTTCCCAGCCGCGTGCAGCCCTTCGACGACCCCGACGGAAATTCGATGTACATCAATGTTCGCTGAAAGAAGACTGGGTTACGGTCCGCGACGGAGCCTGCGGTTCCGCAGCCATTTCGCACCGCCCAGCGCAAACAGCATTCCACCAAACGGCAGGCACATCATCGCCACCATCAGCGAGAGCCATCCTGCATTGGTGTGCGGACCCTGGCGGCTGATGCCTCCGAAGACGGTCGCCGTGAGCAATGTTGCGACGACTCCGGCCACCAGCGTCCAGATGCCCGTGTACAGTAACGCACGCGTTCCATCGTCGCTCTTCGCAGCCGGACCTGGTCGTTGCATCGTCACGTTGTTCATTGGAAGCTTATTGATCAATTCGACGAATCGGAGCGGATCGAAGAACATCCCTCAGGGGCTAAAGCCCGGTTGATTTTGCGGCCTTTACGGCACGACTGAAGTCGTGCCCCTTCAAAGCAATTCGTTCTTCCGCAAGCTGTGAAGTCCTGTCCTGAAACAACTCCAAAAAGCAATTCGTTAACGAACATGTACGGCACCACGCTAGCGCAGCGCCGCGACCAGCATCACCCGGACTACCACGCCGGTCACCGAAACATACAGCCACAGCGGAAAGGTGAAGCGCGCGAGTTTGCGGTGCATGGGAATGCGACCGGAAAGCGACAGGAAGAAGGTGATCAGCACAACGGGCAGGGCCAAAGTTGCCAAAATGATGTGGCTAATCAGGATGGGGAGATACGCGTAGTAGTAAACCGCGCTATGCACCGGATACAGCGTGTCGCCGTGCAGGGCGTGGTTCGCGATGTAGGACACCAGAAACAGCGAGCTAAAGGCGAATGCCGTGAACATGGCTGCGCGGTGCGCTGCGATGCGATGGTTGCGGATGAAGTAGTATCCGATGAGCAGCGCGATGGCTGCCAGCCCGTTCAGCAGCGCGTTCAGATTCGGCAAAAACGCATAGTGCAGCGAAGCGGCGTCCGATGCCGGGTGCACATAGATCAGCCAAAACAGAAACAGAGTCGCGACCAGGCTTACCAAAAGAATGATCGTCACCGGTGCGGATACGGATTGTTTCGGTTTGGGGCTGGTCGCAATCGTGTTCATATATTTCGTTCCCTTGAAGTCATTTGATCAACCCTGCGGTGAATGCGAAGAACATCCCTCAGGGGCCAAAGCCCAACGTATATGCAGATACTTACAGCACGACTGAAGTCGTGCCCTGATACAAGATGTGGCCTTTCCCGCATGCAGTAAAGCTGTGCCCTTTCAAGACCGAGTTATGCAGTGGCTTCCTGTCTCGAGACCCTGACCTCTCGTCCCTGGCCGTTGGCTTAGCGTGCATTCAGCATCAGCACGGTTAGCAGGAGCGGCAAATAAATCACGCTCACCTTCAGCAGATCGCGCGCGTACATCCTGGATTCCGTCTCGCTGCGCGCCTTCACGATTCGCGCAAAGCGAATGGTATAGCCGAGGTACGCCGTGCCCAGCAACAGAGCGGCGACCGCATAAATCTTTCCATCCATGTGCAGCCAAAAGGGCAGCAGGCTGGCCGGAATCATCAGCACCGCGTAGGTGAGCGCTTCGAGCGCCGTCGACCATCCATCCGGCTGCACGACCGGCAGCATGCGGATTCCGGCGCGGCCGTAATCTTCACGGTAGAGCCACGCGATCGACATGAAATGCGGGAATTGCCAGACGAAGAGAATCGCAAACAGCGCCACGCCCTGCCACTCGATCACGCCCCGCGCCGCGGTCCATCCCAGCAGGGGCGGCAACGCGCCGGGAAACGCTCCGACGAACGTCGCGATCGGCGTGACGCGCTTGAGCGGCGTGTAGACGGACACGTAGAGAAACGCGGTGAGCAGCGTCAGCCCGCCGGTAATGACATTCGTCTCGCGTGTCAGCCAAATCGTCCCGGCAATGATCAGGAAAAGCCCGACCGCAATGCCATGCGCCAACCCAATGCGTCCGGTCGCCATGGGCCGGTTCGCGGTGCGCAGCATTTTCGCATCCAGCTTGCGCTCGATGCACTGGTTCAGCGCCGACGATCCTGCGGAAACCGCGGCAATCCCCAGCAGCGTCTCGAGCAGACCTGGCTGGATGCTGCTGATGCCGGAACGCATGGACCCCAGATAGAACCCGGCCCAGCCGGTCAGCGTCACCATGAGCGTGACGCGCAACTTGAAGAGCTCGCGATAATCGACCAGCAGCGATGCGGTCTCGCCTGCCTCCGGCACATGGAGGTGGGCGTGCGGGACGGGCGTCTCAAGACTGGGAGCAGCGGAGTTTACCGGCATAGGTCTCCGGAGCAGGCCGTGCGATGAATGGAATGGGGTACCATGCGGTGCGAAACAGGCGGGGAACAACCCACTTCCTATGATAAATGCCGAGGGCCCGGTGTGACGATCCAGCCGCGCGGCGGTACAGGAATCTCACGTTTTGATCGAGTTGCCTTATTCGCCCAGGGTCAGCGTGGTTGTTGTGACCGGGTGCGGCGATTCGATGATCGCTTCATCGTGCACCGCGTATTCCTTGAGCATCACCGACACCAGCACCGCTGTCGGCACCGCGACCATGGCCCCCACCACGCCTGCCAGCGACGAGCCAATGAGCAGCGCGATCAGGATGGTCAGCCCTGCCAGATCCACGTGGGTCTTCATGATTTTCGGCGTCAGAAAGGTGTTTTCCACCTGCAGGTAGACGAGAAAGAAGACCGATACGCCAACGACGCGCGTCCACGAATCCAGAGCCGCCACCAGGACCACCAGCGCCATCGAGATCAACGCGCCCGCCACGGGAATGATGTTAAACAACCCCATGATCACGCCGAGCGCGTAGGCGTAGCGGATATGGAGCAGCGCAAACACAATCGTGCTGCACACGCCAAGAATCAGCATCAGCGTGCCCTGGCCCAGCAGCCATTTGCCCATGCGCACCGAGGCCCGCGCCAGTGTCTGATCGAGGCGCAGCCGCCGCTCCACTGGAAACAGCGACAGGAACCACGCGTAGGCGTCATCGCCCTCGATGATGAAGTACACGCACAACACAAGACCGGCGACGACGCGCCCCGCAGTTTCTGCCCAGTCGCTTGCGAACTGTACGGCATAGGTGGCCGAATGTCCCGCGTAATCCTGAATTTTCTCCTGCAGGGCTTCCATATCCAGATCGCGCAGCACGGGCACCTGCTGCATTTTGGCAAACATCTGCGGGCCTTCGGTCGGCAGCCTTCTCAGGAAATCGCGCAGATCGAAGAACGCGGGCCGCAGCCCTACGAACAGGAGCAGAGAAAGGCCGCCCACGGTGAGGAGGATCATCGACATCACCGCCATGCCGCGGCTGGGATGCCAGCGCTTGATGTGCAGCATCATCATGCCGCGCACCAGCGGCATGAGCACCACGGCGAACAGGGCACTCACGTAGATCACTACCAACACGTCGCGGAGCAGCCAGGCGAGATAGAGCCCGATGCCGACGGCAAAGGTGAAGAGGACCATGCCCCGCGGTCCGAGTGGCTTGCTCATGCGCGCCCTCCGGTTGCCGGTCGCGGTGATCGGCTCTGTCCGGCCGCGCACAAATGCGCTTCTTCCTGGCGGTGCAGTTCGGTGAGAATGCAATCCACTACGGCCTGGGGCGTGCGTTCCGCGGTTGCAATCGTGAGGTGAGCCTGGCGGTAGAGCGGCAGGCGCGCCTGCCAGCGTTCTGCCAGGCGGTCGCGGTCGCGCAGGACTGGCCGCACGGGCGCGTTGGGCTGGCCGGCGCAGCGGTCGATCAATGTATCCAGAGGAGCTTCAAGGAAAACGACGCGGAAGTTCTCAAGGGTGAACAGAAAATCGCGGGTCGCGGGCGACTCCAGCGCGCCTCCGCCGAGCGCCAGCACCATGTGATCCGTGCCAGCGGCCTCACGGACTGCCTCCGCTTCCATCTGCCGGAAGGCTGGTTCGCCCTGGCGCTCGAAGATCTCGGCGATGGTCATTCCTGCGCGGGCTTCGACCAGAGCGTCGGAATCGGCAAACCGCCAGCCCAGGCGCTGCGCGAGCAATGCGCCGGACGTAGATTTGCCCGCGCCCATAAAGCCCGTCAGGATAATGCCCGTGATAGAGGAAGACGGCGTCTGCCCGCTCATTCGTTTTCTGATTATATGAAGCGAATGTGCCGGGAGGTCTTTTATTTTCTGCCGAGAGGCGCCGGCGGCTCACCCGGTGTGTGCCGGAGCGCCTGCTGGATGTTGTTCCAGACCGCGGGGCTCGGATCGTGCATGGGCAGCAGCAGCTTTGCCTGCGAGGCAATGTATTCCAGATCGCGCACCAGCGCTGCGCAATTCTCGCACGCCTTGATATGCTCCTGCGCGTTTAGGTCCGCGTGAGCCTCAAACAAATCGGGTATGGTGTCCTGAAACTCGGAACAGGTCATCGTCTTATCCATGGCGCGAACTACGCTCACGCGATCTGCTCCTTCCGCTGCCCCGTGTGCAGAAGGTCCCGCAGCTTCATACGCGCTTTGTGCAGCTGCGACTTACTGTTCCCGATGGAACAATCGAGCATTTCGGCTATCTCATTATGCTCGTATCCCTCAACATCGTGGAGGACAAACACCAGCCGGTAGCCGGGAGGTAAATTCTCAATGGCGCGCTCCAGGGTGACGCGGTCGATGGAGCCGGAGAGGGTCAGGTCGCGTGCCCCAATGTCCTTGCGCGGCCCGTCGTCCTGCGAGGGCTCGAGCGTCTCTTCGAGCGATACCTGGGGCAGGCCCTTGCGGCGCAGGTGCATCAGCACCACGTTGACCGCCAGCCGGTGCAGCCAGGTTGAAAAGGCCGAATCGCCCCGGAAGGTCCCGATCTTGCGATAGAGCTGCAGGAACGCTTCCTGGGTAAGGTCCTCGGCTTCCGCGACGTTGCCGAGCATGCGGAGGCAGAGGGAGTAGACGCGCCGCTTGTGCATGGCATAGAGCGTCTCAAAGGCCCGGGCGTCGCCGTTGCGCGCCTTTTCAATGGCCTCTTCTTCGCCGGCGATGGGCGGATTGCGGCGCATATGCTGGTTGGCAGGCCGAGGCTGTGTTGGACCCGCGTTCATCAGAACAAACCTTTCCATGCCAGTTCTTCCATGGGGGAGCGCTCCTGTTGCCCTGCTTGTCGGACTCTTCGGCGCAATCAGATTCATATGGGACGGACGAGTTACCGGGGATTGAGGCAATATCCCACTCAGAAGCACGCCAGAGGGCTGGGGTTGTACGGGCCGGGAAAAGCACAGAGAAGAAAAGAGTTTAGAAAGACGGACTGGCGTCCGGCGGAGAGCCGGACGCCGGTGGTAATTCTGACAAAACTAGCGGCCGAAGAAGGTCGCGTTCTTCGCAGCGAATTCCTGCCATTTTTCCGGCAGATCGTCGGCGGCGAAAATCGCGGAGACCGGACAAACCGGCACGCACGCGCCGCAGTCGATGCACTCGACGGGATCGATGAAGAGCTGTTCTGATTCGCCGTGCTTCGCCTCGTCCTTTTTGGGATGGATGCAATCCACCGGACACGCATCCACGCAGGCGGTATCTTTGGTGCCGATGCAGGGTTCCGCAATCACGTATGCCATGAAATTCCTCTTCGGGAGTGAGAATAAATTAGGTCAATCGTGACCTGGAGACGAAGGCATTGCAAGCCGTCCCGCCCGGCTGGTTTCAGATACCGGCGAAACGCTTCAATTTGCTGCCCCGTCCCTCAGCCCGATTGTTCCAACAACCGATCATTCTAGCAGCGAATTTCCGCGCAGGAACAAGCGCAGCCCGCAGGAAAATAACTTTAGGAACGTGTGCGGCCCTTCTGGCCTGGGATTGAGCCCATTCAGCTCTGTCGACGTGCCCGTTCGGCACCAAATTCCGACGGGGTGGGAATCGGCTGCAGGTCCCGTCCGGCGAACAAATCCGCGAACATTGACAGCAATTCCTCGCGCAGCAGGCCGTTCGTCGCCAGAACCTCGTTGCTGTTCAATTGAAACGGCGTCCCGTCGAAGCGGCTCATGGTTCCGCCCGCTTCCACCACCAGCAGCGCGCCCGCCGCCGTATCCCACGGGTTCAGGTGGAACTCCCAAAAGCCGTCAGTCCGCCCGCAGGCGGTGTAGGCCAGGTCGAGCGCGGCCGATCCAGCCCGCCGCACCCCATGCGAACGCAGCGTGAACTCATGGTAGAAGTGAATATTCGGGCTCACATGGCGTTTGCGGCTCGGGAATCCCGTCGCAAGCAGCGCTTCGGAGAGCGTGTCCGTCCGCGAAACCCGCAGTTTGCGGCCGTTCAGCCACGCGCCCTGCCCCTTTTCCGCGGTGAACAGTTCGTCGCGCAGGGGATCGTAAATGACGCCAGCCACCAATTCGCCGTCCGCGTCGGCTGCTGTGCATGAAGGCCGGCGCTCCAGCCCCATTGAGACGCAGAAGACCGGGAATCCGTGCGCGAAGTTGGTGGTGCCGTCGAGCGGATCGACGTACCAGCGGTATTCGGCGTCCAGGCCGCGCCGCGCTCCCTCTTCCCCAAAGATGCCGTGGCTGGGAAAGGCGGTGCTCAGGCGCTCGACGATCAGCTTTTCTGAGGCGCGGTCGGCCTCGGTCACCAGGTCCACATCGCCCTTGTACTCGGTGGCGACGCCGCGCTCGAAGTAGCCGCGCAGGAGCGCGCCGGCCTCGAGCGCAATTTCGGATGCGGTTTTTGACAGGGTGAATTGTTCGGGAACGCGGCCTGCCAGCGACCCTGCGCTCACTGCGGGTCCTCAGGCAGTGCGGGCGGCGCATCGTCACGCCGCGGACGCCGGCGCGCATCGCGCCCATGCTCGGTGATGGTTCGAATCTGATGCTTGTAGATGAACAGGTTCGGCTTGCCCTCGCGCGTGAGCCGGATCATCTTGTCGTCGAAATACTCAATCCAGCCGGAAACCAGCTCGCCGTCGCGCAGCTTGACGTGGACCTGGATCTGGCGCTCGCTCAGCGAACGCAGGTAGAGCGCCTCCTGTCCGGTTTCGCCGGGTGGCGGCGCCTTTTGCCGGCGGCGGGACGCGTTGTCGAGCGGCATAGCCTCCATTGTATCCAGGCCTCGATTCAAATTTCGCGGCGAAGCCTCAGCAGTTTTTGTTCTGCGCTGACAGCCTCGCCGCTGACCGATTTACGTATCCCGTTTGTCGAAGACGAGGGCGAAGAGCATGTGCAGCAATGCCAGCACCAGCGCGCCGATCAGGGCCGCTCCCCAGGTTTGGACCAGAAACCCGGGCACCAATCCGCTGGCGAGCTTCAGAATGAGCGCGTTAATGACCAGGAAGAACAGGCCAAGGGTCAGAATCCCCAGCGGGAGGGTGACAATCTTGAGGAGCAGACCGAGGGTCATGTTCAGGAAGCCCACGACCAGCGCGGCGATGAGCGCGGCGCCGAAGCTCGCAACCACGAACCCGGGTACGAAATGCGCGGTAATGAGTAAGGCCAGCCCGTGCAGGAGCCATTTCAACAGCAGTCGAAGCATACGTTCCGTCTTTCTCGCCGTCCTTAAGAGGAGCAACGGCCTACGCTATGATCGTGAATCAGCCGCACATGTTGCTTTGCCCCATCAAACTTAGCTCCCGCGCCGCGGTGGCCGCCTTATTCTGCCTCGCTTGCGTGGTCCACGCGCAGACTACTCCGCCGATCCCCGACGTTCCCACGCTCATGAACCAGGTGCTGGACCACCAACGGCAGATGGAGGCCGTGCGGGAGAATTACACCTTCCGCGAGCTTGACGTAACCGACACGCTGAACAAAAACGGCACGGTGAAGAAGACCGAGACCGAGGACTACGACGTCTTCTACGTCAACACCCACGAGGTCCAGCGGCTCGTCCAGAAAAACGGCAAAGACCTGGACGCGGATCAGGAGAAGAAGGAGCAGGAGCATGTGATGAAGAGCGTGGAGAAGGCGCAGCAGACTCCGCCTGGCACTTCACCGAACGGCGAGGTCACGATCAGCGTCAGCCACATCCTTTCCATGGTGAAGGTCTCCAGCCCGAGGCGCGAGATGCTGGACGGACGGCCCACCATTTCCTTCGATTTCGTCGGCGACCCGCATGCCAAAGCGCATGGCGTGGCGGAAGAGGCCGCCCGCAAGATGTCCGGCACGGTCTGGATTGACGAGAAGGACCGCCAGGTGCGCCGCATGATCGCACGGCTCGACGACAACCTGCACGTCGACCTCGGCCTGTTCTCGCTGGGCAAGGGCAGCAATCTGGTCTTCGATCAGAAGCTCGTCAACAACGAATTGTGGCTGCCCACCGGCGCCGAAGTGGACCTGAATGCCCGCGCCTTCGCCGTGATGGGCGTCCGCGCCAACATTCACGTCACCGATCGCGACTATAAGAAGTTTCACGCCGAAGCACAGCAGCAGGCGGGCGCGACCGTCGTTTCGACTCCACCAGCGCCGCACTGAAGCGAAGCCGATCTAAGCCAATGGGGCGCGAATCGAAGGTGGTCCTTCAGGAATCGAATGTCCATGAACCCGCAGCAGTTCGCTCCGCTTCACTTCCGCACGTTTCGCCCCGGCGATGAGACTGCGTTCCGCGTGCTCAACGAGGACTGGATTACCAAGAATTTTTCTCTGGAGCCAGAAGACGCGGCGATTCTCAACGATCCGCACAGCTACATTTTGGCGCCGGGCGGCCAGATTTGCATTGCGGAAATGGCCTGCACGGCGGTGGGCTGCTGCGCGCTGGTGGTCACCGGTCCTGGCGAATTGGAACTGGTGAAGATGACTGTCTCTGAGTCCGCGCGCGGGTTGGGTATTGGACGTCGCCTGCTGGTGTTCACCATCGACGTGGCGCGACGGATGGGCGCGCAGCGGCTGTATCTCGAATCCAATACGAAGGCGGCAGCGGCCGTTCATCTATATGAGGAGTTGGGCTTTCGGCATCTGCCCGGCCCGGCGCACGAATCGAAGTTCAGCCGGGCCAATGTGTTTATGGAGTTGCTGCTGGCTTAGCGTCCCCCGGTTGATGCGGCCATAGGCAGCAACTCCACTTTCACATGAGAGAACTCGATGGTCGCCAGGCCTCTGGCAGCGTCGTGGGCACAGACGCCAACGCCGACGTAGAGCGGCTCTTTCAGGGAGACGTCTTTCGATGCGAACTCGTGAAACTGGCCGTCGGATCCGGCTGTCATGCCGACGTAGTGGTTGCCGTGGCGCTCGATACGCAGCAGCGTGGCATTGCTCACGGGAGCTGTGGAGTCGGCGGTAACAGCGCCCTGAGCCGTGCGCCATTGCAAAGTAATGTGGCCGTCGGCGTGGATGGCCACGTCAACGTAGGGCGAGTCAGGATCGAGCGATTCGCGGAAGATGAGCACGGCCTTCTCGTTGGGCGGATGCGATCCGGGGGGAAACTTGACGCTGGCGGTGACGGCCCAGTCGCCGGTGACCTGTTGCCAGGCGAGGTGAAAACCGTCCGACGTTCCCCACATATCGGCGCCGCCGCCGGTGATCTGGTAGGTCTGGGTGGCCTTGTCATACTTCGTGGTGCCGGGCTGAATGTCCCCAATATCTGCGCCCCCCGGGAAGATGCCCTGCGCACGGGCCGCGCCGGTCATGGTCAGAGCGAGCGCTGCGCCTGCCAGAAATGCTTTCAACATTGGGACCTCCAGATTCGTCGGGGAAGGCCCATTATCGCTGGCTCAGCGGCGCGAGTCCATCGAGAACGGCGGATTCGAGTGCGATGCGGTGGTCGGAATAACCATGATCGGTGTCGAAGTGGACCGTGATGACCTGTTTGCCGCCGGCCTGCTGGATGGCAGCCACGAGCGCTTCGTTGAGGCTGCGGAGGCCGTCGTTCGAGGTGACAAGCAGGACCGGGCGTGTCGTGAGGCGCGGCGCGAGGCTGACAAAGTTCCACTGAGTGGCGTTCTTCAGCAGCTCGCCGGACAGCATTTCCGGCGATGTCCCGGCGAGGGGAGCCATGCCTTCCGCTGCAAGGCTGTTGGCGATGGGCGCTGCGGCAACGGTGCGGCTGCCCGGCGGCAAATGGACGACGCTGCTAATACCCATGTCCGCGGCGGAAATGCCGATGATGGCTTTGATACTTGGATCCTGCGCGCCTGCTTCCAGCGCGACGAAGCCGCCCATGCTGTGGCCGACCAGGACGAGCGTTTGCGGATCGACGCGATATTTGGCGGCGTTGGCGGGGTCGCGGAGCCAGGCGACGGCGGCCTGCGCGTCCTCAATGCTGTGGGTGAAGGAGAAGTCGCCCGGCGAGCCCCACGAGCCGCGATAGTCAAAGTAGAGGACGTTCCATCCAGCACGACGCAGGACCTGCGCGAGGTCGAGGTTCTTCTCGTTGCCAGGAAAGCCTTTGAGCAGGACGACGGTTGGGTGCGGACCGGCTCCGGCAGCGATGTACATGAGGGCGTTGAGCTGCGCGCCGTGGCTGGGAAGCTGGAAGGACTCCATTTTGGCTGGATGGGAGGCATCCGGCGCTGGGTCGGTGGCAATGGCCGGGTTCAGCGGAGCGGTTTGGCTGAAAGCCGGACTGGCTAATGCGGCGAACAGGACGGCGGCGGCAATGGAGTACCGAGTCATGTAGAAGATTGTAGGAGGAATAGCAGCCCGGAGCGTTTAGTTTATAGCGTGGAGGGTTGGACGTGGAACGGTTCGGCAGAGAGCGAAGGTCACTTGCGGGTCGAAAGAGCACGGCAATGCAATGGGTCGCGGTGGTGTTTGTTGCGATTGCGGGCGTGGCAATCGTGGCGGCGACCAAGCCAAGCACCTTTCTGATCGAGCGATCGGTGACCATCAATGTGCCGCAGCAGCGTGTGTTTGGGCTGATCGACGACTTTCATCACTGGCCCAGATGGGCTCCGCAGGACCGCGACGATCCAACCATGCAGCGCACGTTTAGGCGCGCCAAGGCTGGAAACGGCGCGGTGAGCGAATGGACCAGCACGGGCAGCGCGGGCGCTGGAAGCATGACCATGTCGGAAGTCGTCCCCCTGCAGCAGGTGAAGGTGGTTGTGAACTGGGAGCGCCCGTTCGAGGCGCAAAACATCAACACGTTTACGCTCACGGCTATCCCGCAAGGCGCTGCCACGGCGACGAAAGTGACCTGGACCGTGCGCGGCACGAATCTCTACACGATGAAGGTGATGGAAGTGTTTCTGGGCATCGATGGGGTGATCGGAAAACATCTCGATGAGGGGCTCAGGAATTTGAAGGACGCTGCGGAGGACTGAGGTCCTCCCGAGTCGCTCGATCCGCGCCGTCTGCCTCTTTTTTCGCGGGAATGGGTTGCGGACACGTGCTTGTTTACAAGGTCGTTGCCATTCTGTAGAGTCGCTGCATCGTAGCGAGGCCAGTATGGAACGACACAGGTTGATCCGTTGGTGCAGCGCTGTTTGTGTTCTCTCAATGGTGAGCGGATGCGCTTTTTCTCCGCTTGGGAAGCGCGCGACCGCCTTCTCGACGGCGGCTTCGGCGACCACACTGCAGGTGAAGAACGGTTATCAGGTGGTGGAGCAGTCGTACTACGACGTGCAGGTTGACAACCTGGTGAAGGTGTTCGACACAGAGGGATTCAAGACCGACAATATTAAGCCGTTCCTGACGCCTGACGAAATGAAGGCGCGCACCCAGCTGCTGCAAGGATTGCAGCAGTATGCGACGCTGCTGGCGGCGGTGAGCGGCAACGACGCCGTGGCCGCGCTGGACAAGCAGTCAGAATCGGTGGGAAAGGATATGGAATCGCTGAGCAAGGATTCCGGATTCAAGTCGGTAGCGAAGAATTCGACGATCGAAGGCGGCGTGGCCGCGGCCGCAGTGGACGCGCTGGGGCGCGAGTTGATGGCACGGAAGACGGCGAAGGAACTGCCCACCATTCTGGATGAAATGCAGAAGCCGGTGGACCAGATTTGCCAGTTGCTGGAAGAAGATATCGGCGATCCGCAAACGGGCGGGCTGCGCAACCAGTTGAAGAATGACTACGACCAGCTGATTGCGGATCAGCGGGCTTTTATCTACGCCAACGAGAAGGCGATGAGCCCGGATGAGAAGCGGCAGGCGATTGCTATATTGCCGCAACTCTGGATAGCCGAGAAGCAGAACGATGCGGCGCTGGCGCAGACGCAGGAAGCGCTGAAGAAACTGGCGACCACGCATGATGCGCTGGTGGATACCAAAAAGAGTAAGGATGCTCCGGCGTTCGAGTCGCTGGTGTCGCAGTTAGCCGTGCAGGGATCGCAGTTAAGCGATGTTTACTCTGCCGCGACCAAGAAGGAGAAATGAGCGATGGCCACCAATCCAGTTCCGACGATTCCGCAGACACGCGCTGCCGCGCAGGCTCTCGAAAACCAACTTGCGAACGCGAACCCCATTGGAGCGGACGCCAGCGCGACCGTGGCGGACGCGCTGGAAGCTGTCGGCGTGGTGCTAACCGCGCTTAACCAGGAAGAGGCCGCGCAGCGTTCCGGACAAATGCAGGCGGTTGGCCAGGACGTTACCGATGCGGTGAAGCAGTTGACGGCGCTGAAGAAACAACTGGCGCAGATTGGGTCCGACATTGGGATTGTGGGCGATGTCGCGGGTGGTCTGGATGCGTTGTTGACGGGATGTGGGAGTATTTTCAAGATTTAGTCGGCTCGGTCCTCCTGGGTTCTGGTTCACGGTATTGACTTAGTTGATCTTCGTTGCGATGCAGGTTATGACCTTCGCCGTTGAGACGTGATCGGGGCGGGACAGGCAGGAGAGAAATTCGTCCTGCACATTCGCAAACTCGGCACCGCAAAGGGCCTGGAGCCGCGGCATGCGCTGGAAGCGCGCCCGCCACGCTTCGACTACTTCCGGTAGTGCAGCGCCCTGGAAGGACAATTCTTTGTCCGGCGGCGTCAGGACTCGGGACACCGCGAATCCAGCCTGCGCCAGGTAGCCCTCCAGCTTGCTCCCCATGTCAAAGTCGTATCGGACGGCAGCGAGAGCCTCGGCCGTGAAGCTTTGCAGCAGCGATTTTGTGCGTGTGCTGAGCGGCTCGTGCCCAAAGAAGTCATCGACCTCGGTGATGGCTATCCAGCCTCCAGGGTTGAGAACCGGCGCCCAACTTTCCAGCAGCTCCGACAGGCGAGTGAAGTAGGACGGCACGAAGCTGCACCAGATGCCGTCCACCTGGATGCCGGGGTTGGGAGGGTTGCGCAGGTCGCAAGTCCGGAATTCACAATTCGGCAGCTGGGCGCGGATGGCTGCGTCGATCAGCTCCTGGTTCCCGTCCAGTCCGATCACGTTGCAGCCGCGAGACGCGAGTTCGCGAGAGAGGTCGCCAATCGCGCAACCTAAATCCAGGACGGTCTGACCGGGATGTAACGGCACTTCGTCCAGGATGAGGTTCCATGGTCTCCAGCTAAACTGCTGCCGGTACTCTGCGGCGAGATTCATGGGTGAATTGTAGCCAACAGCAGGCAGAGAGGGGGCGCCCGGCGGGTATTGGTACTTCACGCGGTCCGGCGCGTTCAGATCCACTCCGATGTTTCGTTGATCCTGACTTTGCTGCGTATACTTTTTTCCGGGAGGAAACTCGCGGTGGATACGAATGGCAGCATCGCAAGCGTCTCTTCGGTTCTTGACGAGTACCTCCGAAGGAGATTGAAGCCGGTGGAGGGCGCCATCCCGCATCTGGATGGAATCGATATGTACGGCAACTCCATTCCGGCAGCGAACGCGGACGGGGACCTTTTCGAGTACATCAATTTTCAGCAGCGCTACAACATTGACGCCCGCATCGAGCGCGCCAACGAAATGTCCAGGACATGCCTGGAGCCGCTCCCGGAAGGCTCCATGCCGCGCAACGCCGTCGATGTTCATGTGCAGTGGTTGCATTCCAGGCCGGATTACACGCCGGCCGAAGCAACCAACTACAGGAGGGCGAAGAGCACCGAGCAGCTCAGGATTGCCGAGAACCTGCGCGAGCTCTACACCACGGCCGGAGTTCTCCTGGTTGATGCTCAGGGGCACGGAAGTATTGCTGCGAAGATTGCTTCGACGGTCCACGATACATTTCACACATCCATGCTTTGGGAACTCGACTGCAATGGGAAGACTGCGTCCGAGGTATTCGAGGTCATTAACCTAAGGCTGGCGCAATCGGCAACCGCGAGGAATACGCTGGGCCTTGACGCGGAGGAGAGCTACCGCGAAATTGCGACGATGGTGTACGGCGAAGTTCGCCCGGACGGGCTATTTCGTTTTGTGAGTTTCGGCCATCCCCAGCCGCTGGTGTTCTCGGCGGAATATAACAAGTTCATGGATATTGGATGGGCTCGCATGGTGCGGTTCCCGTCGCTCGGACTCGAAATTCCCGAAGACCATCCCGACCGCAACAGGTATGTGTCGCTGACTCTTCGCAAGAGCCAAATGGGTTCATTCGATTCGGATGCGATTACATTAATGAGCCCGGGCGAC
Organism: Acidobacteriaceae bacterium; assembly: GCA_035482355.1. Classification (GTDB taxonomy): domain Bacteria; phylum Acidobacteriota; class Terriglobia; order Terriglobales; family Acidobacteriaceae; genus Palsa-343. The sequence continues at coordinate 44,163 of DATHQV010000186.1, forward strand.
ATTCTGTTTCTCTACACGGATGGAGTCTATGACGGTGACGACGAGGAAGACAGAGCGCGGATCGAACAAGTCTTTCGCGAACACAAGCGAGGTCGTGCCAAAGAAATCTGCAATGCAGTTCTCGACTATGCCGTGCAGAGCGACGATCGGTTGAGGCAAGCCGGCGAACCCGATCGCATCGATGACAAAACCGTGTTCATCATCAAAAAGGGTTAGGCGCAAGAATATTCCAGCGCTTCCAGACCCACCCCCTCCCCCTGGGTCGTAACTTTTCATCGAAGTACCGTGATTGGTGGTAAGTACGTTTTTCGATTGAGGTCAACATCCAACAACCCCGAACAATCCCCGGCTGTGAGCCCGTGGCGCCTGCAGTTCCCCTCCCGCCGGGCACGCACACGGTTCACTACCCCGGGTAAGCATCTGGCTTCCGCACTGCTCGTTCGCACTCCTGACGGGCGCGGATCGGCGCCATTTCCCGGCGAATTTCATGATTGAAACTTTCAGGTTACTTTGAGCCCAATTGCGATTCCGATTCCGTCCGTTCCTCGGTATAGTGTTTATTTGGAAAGGGATCGTGAAATGTTTCTCGATTGCCTTTCACAGTATGCAATATGAACAAATCACAGCCCAAACGCGGTAAGGTCGGACTTCGGGAGATCGCGGAAGCGGCCAGGGTCAGCATGGCCACCGTCTCCAGGGTTCTGAACGGAAATAACCGCGTCGACCCTGCCATTCAAACAGCTGTGCTGAATGCCGCTGCCAGGTTTGATCCGAATCTGCTGCAGCGCAACAAAGCCAAGACGCTTGCCTTTCTCCTCAGTAATCGCGTGATGCTCCATCCCTTCCATTCCAGGATCCTGAGCGGCGCTGAGGCCTGTTGTGCTGTACATGGCTGGGACGTTGTGTTCCTCTCGTTTAATTACCCACTCAACGTGCGGCGTGATCAACTGCACCTGCCCAAGCTTCTCGATCGCCGCGATCTGATTCGCGCAGCCATCGTCGCCGGCACCAATTCAGGTAGCCTGATCGACCTTCTCGAGCACGAAGGCGTGCCTTATGTCGCTCTGGGAAACAACATCTTTGACATGCCTGCTCTTTCCAAAGGCGATCTGGTGTTTTCAGACGAGACGCGCGGAAGCAGCGATATGACACGGTATCTGATCAGCCTGGGCCATCGCGATATCAGCTTCGTCGGAAACTCACGTCTGCCATGGTTTGCCCGGTGTCTGGCTGGGTACCGCCTCGCGATGGAAGAGGCGGGTCTGACGCCGCGCAACTCCAATGTCGATTCGGAAGACGACGCGCAAGTCGGCTACCTCGCAACCAAATCGCTCATGGCACGCCGCGAGCCAGTGACGGCGATCTTCGCCGGCAACGATGCCACGGCTCATGGAGTCTACAAAGCTCTGCGGGACTGCGGCCTAAGCATCCCCGACGACATCAGCGTTGCGGGTTGCGATGACACCGTGGGCGAGTGGCTCTACCCAGCTCTCACCACCATCCGCGAGTTTCCGGAGCAACTGGGCAAACAAATGGTGGAGTTGATTCTTAACCGCATTGCCCAGCCAGGAGTTGAGTCGAGCCAAATTACGGTTCCCACTGAGCTGGTCAAGAGAGAGTCCTGTAAAGCCATTATTCCCAGCGCATAACCGTCTTCCGCCTCCGCCCACCGCTATCAAACTTCTGAACGCGTCCTCACTCCGGAAGCGTGGATTTTTATCAGTCGATCTTGTTTTCACATTATCGTGAAAAATTTCTTGACATTCAGTTGCGCCCTCCCTAAACTCTGAAGTATCTGCATCGTGGAGGGCTTTCCACTTTCTCGACGGTTGGAAAGGGAACGCATTTTGGGCCCGTCCCAACGGCGGATGCAGCGGAAGGAATCGAGGAGAAAAATGGCTGTGGCGGGTCAGCAAGCGCGATCGTTTCAAGTGGGAACCCTCGTCGTTGAAATCCATCCCACCGCGAAATCCATGGGTGAGGCAGCAGCGCTTGCCGCGGCAGGAACCATAAGAAAACTCGGCTCCCTGGAGAAATCGCTGGGCGTGATCTTCGCTACCGGCGCTTCGCAGTTGGACACGCTTGAGGCGCTGACACGCATGGAGGATATCCCCTGGAACCGCGTGAGCGGCGTACATCTGGATGAATACGTCGGGCTGCCCGCTGAGCACTTCGCATCCTTCCGGCGTTATTTAAGAGAGAAACTTGCGAACAAAGTCGACATGCAGGACTTCTACGAGATCGAAGGATCGGCGGCCGATCCAGACCGCGTTTGCCGGTATTACGCTCAGGTCCTTCGCGCCGCCAATCCTCAGCTCTGCCTGCTGGGCATTGGCGAAAACGGTCATCTGGCCTTTATGGATCCGGCCGTGGCGGATTTTAACGACCCCCAGGACGTGAAAGTCGTAACTCTGGACGCCGATTGCCGTGGACAGCAGGTCGCCGAAGGATGGTTCAACAGTGCTGAAGAGGTTCCTGACCAGGCAATCAGCATGACGATTCCGGCAATTATGCGCGTGCCGAAACTGATCGTCTCGGTTCCGGGTGCGCGCAAAGCTGCCATCATCCGGCGGACGCTCGAAGAAGCCATTTCGACAAGCTGCCCTGCAACCATTCTGCGCACTCATGCAGACGCCACGCTCTACCTCGATGCAGAATCGGCTTCTGAACTCGATGGATTCGCACCGCGACGCTGAATTTCAGTCCGCCTCCGCAAGCCTCCTGTAGCGGTAAGTGGCGCACGGCGCGAAGGCGCCGCCGATGGTCTCAATCGGCGGCGCAATTTATTTTCCGCCCCAAAACATTGGGGCAGATTCAGCCAACGGGCGCGCCAACGCCGGGAAGCGGTTTGGCACGCGCAAGAGACTTGTTGCCTGACATTGAAACGCGAAGCCCAGCGATGGTGCAGCTGAACTTCGCGTAGCTGTTCTGTGATCGCATTCGAATCCGGCGGAAAAAGCCCCGGGACCCGATGAGCCGGCTAGAAGCTGTAGACGAAGGATAGCTCGATCTTCCGTGGTCCGGAAGCCGTGCCACCGATCACACCCCAGGCCGTTGACGCGTTGCCGCCTATGTAGCTGTTGGGTGTTCCATAGCTGGAAATGTTGAAGGCGTTGAATGCGTCGACGCGGACCTTGAGAACCTGTTCGCGGACCGTGTCGAAGCCTTTGGACAACGACAGATCGTAGTTCTGATACCCTGGTCCGCGCTCAGAACCCACACGAGCGGTGCCGACATCCTGGTTGGTGCGGCCATAAGCGCAGTCCGGGTTCGACGAGGAGGGCGCCGTGCTGTGTGAAGTGCAGGGCATCGCCGATGGATCGGTGCCGAACCACCGGAAGATGCCATCCGATCCTTTGCCCCGATGGACGAACTTCATCGGCCCATAGTGATTGGCGAATTCAAAATAGTCGCCGCTCAAATTCTGCGAACAGTTGTTACTGCATTCGGCGCCCTGGTGCATGGTGAGCGGATAGCCGGAGTTGACCTGCGCGTTGGTGGAGAACTGCCATCCGCCAAACGTCTCGTCCATTCCCCGGTTCCACGATGAACCAAACTGTTTCCCGTGGCCGAATGGCAGCTGGTAAACCATGATCCCCGTTACCACCTGTCGCGCGTCGAACGTGGACGGACCGTAATCCGTTTTCGGGCTATAGATGTTCTGCCAGTACGAGTCGTCGTCGTTGTAGTTATCAGTTCCGAAGTATCCCGGGTTATTGGTGAGCGACTTTCCGTAGGTATAGTTGACGAGGAATTCCAAGCCTTTGGATTGGTGATGCTGCAGCGTGGCCTGGAGCGAATGATAGTTGGAAATGCCGCGGGAGACAGTCTCTTTGAGCACGTCGCTGCCCGGGTTGTCTGAGCTGTTTGGATTCCCGACAAGCGCGAAGTACGGCTCAATCGTCTGGTAGCAGCTGTCAATCGCTGCTGCAGATGAAAGGCCGGCACAGGTGTCGTCCGTGGTGTACTGATTTGCCCACAACGGTACCGCCAAGTGCTGGCCGACCTGGCCAACGTAGCCCGCCTGCACCGAAGTGCTGTTGCCGATCTGATATTGGAAGTTCAGGTTGAACTGCGAGATTACGGCCGGCCGCATATTCGGGTCCCAGGCGTAATACTGAGCTCCAGCGCCGGCGGCTGCGGCCGGGCTTCCCACCAGCCCGGAGTTGAGCGTAAAGACACTTCCCTGGGTAGTTCCCGTCGGTCCTGTCGAGTTGTTCGTGACCGCCGGCTGGAATTGCACGTTCTGCGTCATGCGCAGCGACGATCCCGTAGATTCCAGCTCGTCGGTGCTTCCGTAGCCGGCGCGGACGACCAATTTCGGCATCGCCCTCCAGGCGAAACCTATCCGCGGCATGAAATCCAGGTAGTAAGGGTTGATGAGGGCCCGGCTGTTTGTCCCGCCGGTGACTGAATTCTTTTGTCCCGCGAACTCCAGCATGTCGGCGATCGGCGTGCCAACAGGTTTTCCCTTTGCGTACGCCAGATTGACGTTGACCATCTTGTTGTGGACTTCATAATTAGGCTGCTCATACGAGTAGCGCAATCCCAGATTCACCGTCAGTTTCGACGTCACCTTCCAGTCGTCCTGCGCGTAGAACGCATCGCGCCACTGCCGCTGTCCGAACGGGCCATGGACCCCGGAGATCTGCGCTTTGGACGACGTGTCGAGCAGGAACTCTGCGAAGCCGTAGCCTTCGTCGCAGCAGTTATTCCAGTTCGCAGTGTCATTGCCGTTGTAGCCGAAGTATCCCAGCGCGCCGCCGGTATCGCTGGAGCTGTAGTAGTCCTGCTGGTAGCGGAGGAACTCGACACCGAATTTGGTGATGTGCTTCCCGTGCTCCCAGTTCAGCACATCGTTGTAGTCGAAATTGTTATCGACGGCAAACCCCTGGATCGGCGGCTCAGAGCCAAAATTGCTGATGTCCCAGCCTTCGCCGCTGGCGACGTCAATGTAGGAAAAGCCGGAATCGGACTGGCTGTAGCCCGCGGGCATGCCAATCCCAGCCTTACTGTTGCCTGTGGTCCCAAAGACTCCTGACAGGTCGACAGGGATGCTGGCATTGAGGGAGATCCGGGTAAATCCAGCGCGAGCATTATTCACCAGGGTTGGCGAGAAGATATGCGTCCACGCTAGTGCCACGTTGGTGAAAGGGTAGTCATCGGCAAACGGGATGACTGCCGGGACTGGCACCTGCAATGGCTCGTCCCATGCATCGCCGTAGCTGAATTTGCCCATCAGGGAATCTTTCGCGTTCAGGGTGTAGTCGAGCCGAATGTCTCCCTGATCGTTGTGCGTGGTGGTCGAGCTCACACCCTGGTAATTGCCGCCGAGCAGCGCGCCCGGTGAAGGCGCGTGGTTGGGCAGCGGAAACGCCTTGGGATTGTTCAGCAGGAACGCGAACAACTTATTGTTCGGATTGATGGGTACGCAATTCCCGTTTGGACCGGGATAGAGTGTTTCGTTGTTGTACCCGTTGGTGGTGTTCCACAAACCAGTCATGCCGTAATAGGAGACAGCTCCGGCAAAATCTCCATTGCCCGCCGGACACGTGGACGCTGTGTCATATTGCCCCGAGGCGGTCGAAAGCCCGCGCATCGCTGAAGTCGGAACGCCGGCTGAACCTATGCCGGTCGAGTTATTCCGGAACCCTTCGTAGTTGCCAAAGAAGAAAAGCTTGTTTTTGAAAATGGGCCCACCCACGGCTGCGCCAAACTGATTTTGGTTATAGTTAGCCCTGGAGTTGCCCACATCCTTGTTCGCCCAGGTATTCGCCGTCAGTCCGCCGTCTTCGTGATATTCGAAAGCGTTGCCATGGAACTGGTTCGTTCCATTCTTTGTGACCATCACCACTTCACCGCCGTTTACGTTTCCATATTCAGCATCCGCATTCCCCGTAATGACGTGAACTTCCTGTATCGAATAGGGGGAAGGATTGTAGCCAAGCCCGTTCTGCAAAGTTTCGTTGACGTCGATGCCGTCCAGAATGTAGCTGTTTGATTGCTGGCGGTTGCCGTTGAACGAAGGCTGAACATCGGACGGTGCGCCCTCGTGCACCGTATAGGCATCGCGCTCCGTGCCCTGCGTCCCGCCCATGAGGGCCGAGTTCGGATTGACCGATCCGGGCAGGTACAGCGTCGCAGTCTGGACGTTCAAACCATCCAGGGGCATGTTTTCCAGCGTGTACGAACTGATCGACGTGCTGATCGTGGAGTTCTCCGTGTTCAGCAGCAAAGCCTGATCGCTCACATGGACGGTGACGTCGGTCTTTCCCATGCTCAGGCCAACATCCGCCGTGACGATCTGGTCGATCTGCACCTGGAACGGCCCCACGCTGCCCGTCTCGAATCCAGGCGCCGTGACGGAAACGGTGTATTTGCCCAGCACCAGAAATTCGAAGTCGTACAGACCGTCTCTGTCGGTGACAGTCTGTCCAGTTACGCCCGTGCTGACGTTCGTGATGGTGACTTTGGCTCCAGCCACGTGCGCGCCGCTGGGATCGGAAACTATTCCGCGCACTGAACCGGTAACCGTTTGCGCCATCGCCGCTGTTCCGCTGAAGCACAGACCGAGAAGACAAATCGACATCAGTGTCCACTTCCTGCTCATATAACCCTCACTTGCGAATTGCGCGACCCTGTCCGTGGCGTGTGGGCGAATCTCGCTGGCCGGACGCCAATTTCTCTTTCGTGTCCTTCCAACTAATCCCGCAATAACAGAGGGCTCGTTGCAGAACTCGACCGGCCGAAATCTGCGAATGTCATCTTATAGAGGAGCAAAATGGAAAAAGCAACGAAAATATCTTAGTTTGCTGAAAGTTTTCTCATGGCGATGAAATGTATTTCACGCTATTCTGGCGATGTGCTTTGCAATCAATTACTTGAATCGCTAACGAAATCGATGCCAGGGACGGATTACACTCGCTCCAGCATGGGTGCACGAAACGCTTTTCTCAACCTCTTTTTGCTCGAGACGTGTCGGAACGGGAATCCATCCTCATGATTCGACATGCGTGCCTTTGCACAGGGTTAAGGTTGAACCTGTGTCGGGTCGCTCATGAGCTGTTCCAGAGCCACGCGCGCCAGATGGTGTGCCATCCATTCGTCCGGCAGAATCAGCGCGTTTTCAAAGGAGTGAGTCGCCGGCCCTCGCTGGTTCAACGCGCTCTGCAGCAGGCCGATACCATACCAGTGGTAGCTGCCGTAGAGACTGCGATCGCTGAGATCGCCGGCTCCAGTGAGCGACTGCTGAATCTTTTCGAAGGCGGCTGGCTCGTCGCCGCTTCCGAGGCTTTGCAGAGCCTTATACGCCCATAGAGTATCGGCGAAACGACGCACGTGTGTCGCTTTCTGCAGCAACGTTGTGGCAAGTTGCGGCTGACCACAGTTCTTCGCGACCTTCGCCATTCTGAAATAACCCTGAGAGGAAGCGCCGTTTTTCGTGAGTCTGGCAAGATCGCCAGCCAGCGATGCATATGCCCCGGCGCACTTGCCCGATTGAGCCATCCCCTCCGCATCCATCAATTCCACTTCGAACAGGACCTCGTCGGAGGTAATGCCCCCTTCTTCGCTCGCAAAAAATCGACCCTGAAACAGCGCCTCAGCCTTTTGAAAATCACCAGCCTCGGCGCGTGTCAGCGCGAGTTCGTAAGTGAGGTTCGAAGGCATAGTGGAGTGCGGCGAATCGGCATCCGGATAACGTGATAACGCCGCTTCTCGCTCCGTCGCTGCAGCGTGGGTCAGGCTCATTGCCTCGTCCAGTCCTGCGTAGACTTCCGGATTGAGACGATCGTTTTGTAGTCCCGGATGAAAGTAGGTAAGGGCCTGTTGCGGGTCGTCCTTTAGATCGAGCCATGCTCTGCCCAGATCGGCGTCGACTACCGGAAGTTCAGGATTGATCCGCTGCGCTTCCGTCCAATGCGAAATCCCTTCATCATAGAGGCCTTTCGAGAACAGCAGCGTCCCCAGCAAATATTGAGCTGTGGCATCCAACGGATTCGCTTGGATCGCGGCCTCCAGCACAACGTGATCCATCTCCGTGGATGGGAAAACCAGGGCGGCATTGAGCTCTGAGGCTTCGCGCCAATCCGGACCAGCGTTCAGGTCGAGTTTCGACCGGCAGTAAGCGGCGTAGTAGCGCACCATCGGATGCAATTGCGGCAGCACCGATCCCGGCTCGGTCTGGTCGGCATCCACTGCGGGATACTTGCGGTCGAGCAACTCCAGAGCCTTGCGGTAGAGCCCCAAATCCATGTATTCCGTTGCGATCCGGAGCATGCGGTACGGATCTGCCGCGAAGTGCGGCAGGTCCGGTGTGCCAAGTTCATTCTTCAGAAAATCGCTGGTTGGTTCAGTTTCGAGGGCCGCACGCGCAATCTGATCGGCCCGTGCTCCATCGCCAGTGCCGCGCGTCAGCGCTGCCAACTTCTCGCGAGCCTCGAGATTCAGTGGCTCTGCTACAGTCGCCGTTTTCGCAAGTTGCCATGCCCGCTCCAGTTGTCCCGCGCGCGCATGCAATCCTGCCAGCTTTACCGCGGCCGCTGCGCGATACGACGCCTGCCGGTAAGCGATGTCGAATGCGGTCTCCGCCTCCCGCTCATGACCCAATCCCTCTTCCGCGATTCCCAGATAGTAAGCGACGACCGAGTTCGGCGTATCCAATTGCTGCGCCTCCCGCAGCAGCGGCTCGGCTTCCTGATAACGCTGCAAAGAAGCGGCCAGACGTCCCGCGGCGATTTTCAGGGAAAGGCTCTCGGGATAGGCTTCAAGTCCATTCTTATAGGTGGTCATGGCCAAGAGCGCCTGTCCCTGTAGCTCCTGATCCCCACCTACCTGCAGCCATTCATCTTCGCTTCTCTTTGCCGGCGGTGCCGGCGAAAACTTCCGCTGCGGCCCCGTTTTGATCAAAGACGCAGGATCAAGATCATACTCGCCTTCCGTCTGCTTCAGCAGAGACTTTCCCTCACGATCCTTCAATTCAAACGTGACCGCGCCGTTCTGCGAAGTGGCCGGAACGCTTTCGGTCCACGTCTTCTTCGGGCTCAACGTGAGGGTCGAACTCCACAACGTCTTGTCTCCCTGAGTGAGAGACAAATGCGCGCCCTGGATTCTGCGATTGACGTTCAAAACAGCTTGTACCTGCGCGCCTTTTGTCCCCAGATACAAGACCCCCGCCGGGTTAGCGCGCGAAATACCACCCGTTCCACGCACGGGCATCCACACCTCGCTAAACTGAATCGTTTGGCCGGGATCGAGGAACGAGTAGGTTTCCTGATTGCGGAAGAGTCCCGCCTGAATTTCGACGTAGCTGCTGTGGTCATCGGAGAGTGCTTCCCTCCACTGCAGCCCGGCAGGATCAGAGCCCCACGACCAAACCTTTTTCGCGGGCAAATCCTGGTACTCTGAGAACTGCGCCGTTCCCGTGTTCGTCCGTGGATTCCAGACGCCCATGAACGTCTCATGCGTCCCATGCGCGAAGTAGGAGACGGGGCCATCCGTTTCATTGCCAACGATGCTTAAGTCTTTCCCTCCTGGCATCAGAACCGGCCATTCATAGACGTCCGTAAAGCCATGGGAAGCCACATAGCGCATCGGGTACTGGAGATGCGAATCATCCCACACCCGCACACCGGCGTTATCCCACCAGTAGAAACGATGCCGAACATCGCTCCGGTTGTACAGAGTCACGTGCTCTTCCAGCAATGTGGAACCTGGACGCAGCGTCAGCTCCACATTCCACTGCATCCCATAAGCCCGGTCGATGTTGCCGATGGTCACCGAGGCGCTGCCGTCCGCATGGTTCGCATCAGCGAAGTCAACGGGGGAAAGCGATACCCAGTTGTGCGAAACCGGAAAGTTGAATTCCACACCGAATGCGGCCCACGCCCCGCGGTGCCCGATCTCCGCTTTCTTAATCGAAGTGTTGTCATAAAACATGGACTGACCGCTCAATTTGTCCATGCACGTATATAGGTGGCCTCCGACATCCGGGAGGATTGTGCATTTCAGATACTCGTTTTCAAGAAACAGGGTTCGCCAGACGTGCGCCTTCCTCGTCTCTGTGAGGTTGGTGCGCATGGTGTAGGGGTAGTTGAACTCTGTCGTAGCATAGGTATCGAAGGGAGGATTGGGATCCGGTGGGCCCTCTTCATAAGTCGGCAGAGTCAAAGTTCCCTGCCATACGCGGACCTGCGCTGAGACGCTGCCGCAGGTCGAAGCGAGGATTATGGCAAACAGCAACACGATCGGCACAGAAGGAATCTGCATACTGGGGTCCCCATCCAAGCGCAGGGCGTCAGGCGCTCACTACTATCACGCCATAAATCCTGAAACTGGGGACGGCGACTGATACCGCGCCGTCCTTATTCTCGAACTTGAGCGCCTCTCCGCCGGAAGCATCCGGCGAATAAAACATCACGGAGGCTGTGCGTTTCCCATCCGGCATGGCGCACTTCAGCCTGACATCGCTTACGGCGGAGACATGGTCGGCATCGCAGTTGACCAGGTGTACCAACCTGCTGCGCCGATCCGCTGATTCAACCAGATTCGCAATCAGACAATCCGGTCCCTGTAGTTCCAGGGGAATGTCACCATTCGCAGCCCACTCGATGGCGTCGATCAGTTGCTTCCAGTTCCGCGGCCGCCTCCAGAGCGAGAAGCCGATCGTGAAATAGGGTTCCGGCGGAGGTAGTGTGCCATCGAATTCAATGGCGGGGACGTAGGCGACCCGGCCACCGCCGACCTCCTTGCGCACGGTCGCAGCCTGGGAATTTCCTGTCCCGTTCCGCACCAGGTCGACTGCGCGATCCCCGCCCACCACATCCTCCCGATAGGCGCTCCCGATGCTTTGGGAATCCACCAGCCCCTGCAATCCGGGTGTTACTCGAACCCGGCGCCATGCGTCATAGAGCCCTGTCTGTTCCGTCGCGATTACCCCGCCCCCTGCCTGAACAAACCGGCGAGTTAGCGCGATTTGACGGTCCGACAGGCATTCAGAATTGGGAAAGATCAACACTTTGCAGTCAGTGGGGGACAGCGTCTCCAGTTGCTCATCGAAGATCATATGGAATGGAATATTCGACTGGATCAGCGCTTGTTCCACCATAATCGCGCTCAGCCCGCACCGCGCGTAGTTATATGTCATCGAAGCGTAGGAGCGAAGAACCGCCACGGAAGCGATGTCTTTCGACCCGACGTACAATTGGCGATTCTTCCTGTAGAAATCGATGTATTTCAGGATCAGCGGCTGCAGCGGACTGACGCCGGCATTGCCAATCGTCTGAATAAAGGCAAGGCATTCCCCCAGGGAAGATTCGTTTTCTGAACTGTAGGTCAGGACCACGTTCCGGAAGGTTCTGCCCAGCTTATAGGTGCGCACGTTGGTATGCAGCGTCGTCTCGGCAGAATATTTCGGCGGAGTGGCTGACTCCGAAACGAACACCTGGGTCTTCTTCAGCAGCCTCGCCTGATCGATCGCGCCCTGCCAGGGACTGTTTTCACCAGAAATGCCGCCCGAGTTGATCTCGATGACGACTTCCGGGTTCAACGAATGAATCTCGCTCACCATCTGCTCGAGAGCGTCTGCCATGCTTTGACAGCGGTAATCGATCCATTCCTGGAAGCCCGGATCGGAAATGATATTGAGTTGGCCGGGAGGATTGGAGAAATTCCACAACGGCGGGTTCACGTAGTCGACGTTCGCGAACCCGAAACGCTCTTTTCGTTGCGCGTCTGTATATTTCCTGCGCAAATGCGCCCGGAATCCGGCCTTGCATTCCTTGCAATGACAAGACTCCGGCTCGGGATTCAAATCAAAATTGTCGAAGTGAATAAAGTCCGTCTTCGCGTCGACCACCGCCATGCGAACGACCTTCTTCAGATAGTCGAGATACTGCTGGTTCGAAAAACATGGACGATAGCGGTAAGACTGTTGGTAGCCGTACGTCAGCATTATGGGCTGACCAGCCGCGTCGCGCTGGATCCAGTCCTGCGCCCGTGGCTGCTCCGCAAAGAAGGTTTCGTACATCATCGTGTCCCACTGGATGTACGTATCCACCTTCATCTGATAGCGATGAACCATCGCCGCGACGCGGATCGTATCCTCCATCTCCGGGCGCTCCGCCACCATGCCAAAACCCTTATAAAAATGAGTGTGAAATACCTCGACACCCTGGCTGTGCAGCAGTCGAATCGTCTCTTCGCTCTGGGCGCTCTCATACAGCTCTCGTGAGTTGACCGGTTGACCGCCGCGCCGGACAACAAATATTTCCGGCTCGTGCGATCCCCCCGCATCAATCAACCCGTTTTCTATCCAGTATCCCTGCCCTCTGGCATCAGGCGCCATGGCCGAGGCGAAACTGTAGACGCTACCGCCGCTCAGTTTGGCTAATGTGCAACCGGCCGCGACCGTTCCCATAAAATCTCTGCGGTTCATACTCTCTGCCACCCATTCGGTTGATCAGCAGCTCTTGCCTGCTCGGACTTCATAAATCAGCATCTTACAGTTCTTCTGCAATTTTTCACATCTTCCTGCAACTTTTCATTGACATCGTGGCGCCCCTATTGTCAGATTGGTCTGTCTCACCATGCACGCGTTGCGCGAACCGCCCGGCGGGATTTGCGCGTTGTTCGAAATGATGAGCGGAAGCTGCCTTTCTCTGACTCGGGAGCTGACCACGCACCATCGTATGGCACGGAGATTCAGCATTTTCGGATCCTCCCTCCTGCTGGGCGCGGGCCTGTTCGCCACGCTGTCGTTTGGGCAGGGAGCGGCAACGCACATCCTCCATGCCAAAACCTACAATTCTCATTTCCCTTCCGCAGCCGGGCTCGGCGAATCGTTCAACGGCATGGGCTTCGCCTCCGACGGCAAGTTGTATTACGTCATTGACTCAGCCGCCTACAACGTTCCTGGCCAAATGTACTCGCTCGACCAAACAACGGGCGCCATTACCTCAATCGCCGACCTGAACACCGCAACGGGACAGAGCGACGGGAAAGCGGTCGCTCAGGGCAAAAGTCACGTTAACTTCATTGAGAGCGGCGGGAAGCTCTACTTCGCCACCCATCTCGGCTACTACAACCGGGAAAGCGGCGTCGAGAGATTAGCCGCTCCTCCCAATGGCTACCTGCCCTATCCCGGAGGCCATTTTCTTTCGTACGATCTCCACACCGGCCGCTTTGAATCTCTTGCCGTTGCTCCAGGCGGCGCGGGCATCATCAGTTTCAATATGGACGTCCAGCACGGCCGCCTCTACGGCCTCACCTGGCCCACCGGACATTTCCTCTCATTCGACCTCCATACCAGGAAACTGAAAGATTTCGGCGGGTTCTTTTCAGGCGGAGAAATGGGCCAGGTCGGCAGCACCTACCGCGCGATCTGCCGCCGCATCGTGGTCGATCCTCGCGATGGTTCAGCTTATTTCACGACCGGAGACGGATCGATTCACCGGTACCGCTACGACTCGAACCAGGTCGAGACGCTTTCAGGTGTAAGCCTTCGCAAAGATTACTTCGGCAAGTTTGATCCCGCACAGAAGGGAATGGCTTACAACTGGCGCGCCGCGGTGTGGAATCCCAATGACAACTCAATCTACGCGGTCAATGGCGCATCAGGATACCTTTTCCGCCTCGATCCCGCCACACACACCATCGAGCTTCTCGACCGGCTAACGTCGGAGCCATCAAAGCGCGTGGGCATGGCCGACAAATCCGACTACGGCTATCTCGGCCTTGCGCTGGATGCACGGAAGAATCTTCTCTATTACCTCACCGGCTCGCCGCTCTCTCCCGGAAGCAACAAGGAGGAGGGATCGCACCTCATTACGTACGATATTGCGCATAAGAAATACTGTGACCGCGGCCAGATCATGCTGGACACCGGCGATCCCGCAGGCAATGAACAGGCCCTCGTCGTTGGCGAGGATGGCACGGTTTACACCCTCACCACCATCAATCGGAATGGAGGCCAGGAGATGGATTTGATCAGCATCGAACCTCTGGCGCCAACGTCTTGAGCAGCCTCACGCCGAAGCGGCGTTTCAACCCGCACCAGCCTGGAATGCGTGCCCGAGCGCTTTCTGCGGATTGCTCTCGATCAGAGTCAGCGCGTCCGCAGCCGGCATTCCAAGAGATTCGGTCAGATTCTGAAAGGTGCGAGGCATGGTCACAGTAGATCCAAGAAAATGCGACTTATCCGGAGATCGGGCAACAAGATCATCCCCGATATTCATATCCCACCGGCCGAACTTGTATCTTCCGGGGCCAAGGTCCGCGGCAGCAATTCCGTCGGTAACCACAATTGTCTTTTCCAAACCAACAAGATCGAAGTAGTTTTTCAAGACAAAGAACGGTATGTGCGCTCCATCAGCAATAAAGCAAAGCCAGAGTTTTCCATGCAGGCTTAGAACTCTCTGGATAATGTTGTCATGGCGCGGCATCGACGCAGGACAGCCATTACCGACATGAGTGAACATAGTCAGTCCGTTATCAATGGCGGCACAGAGTTGATCGAGAGAGGCGTCCGTATGACCGGCAGAAACGATGATCTTCCTGTCAGCCAGCATGCGCGTCACCCGCAGCCCGCTGTCGCCTTCGGGGGCCAGCGTGACCAGTCGCACCAGGCCGCGCCCTGCCGCCAGCAACCGCTCCATCAGCGACGTGTCCGCAGGAATGATGGCGTCTTGCGGGTGTGCGCCGCGGTAGCCGGAGTGAGGATTGATGAAGGGGCCTTCGACATGAATGCCCTTAATCATGCGCTGAAACTCATCGTGCTCCTCGACCAGCGATGCGAGGCGAGCAATACGCTCCTCCATCCGATCGATGGAGTCCGTAACCACGGTCGCGAGTATTCCCTCCACCCCCTGCGACTCCAGCCTCTGACAAACCATCGCCAGCGACGCGTGATCCAGAACATCATCGTTAAAATCGACACCGGCATAACCATTGATTTGAAGATCGAAGTAGGCCATAGACCCTCAGAACTGAGTGTAGAGACGAAATCAGAGCAGAATGTTTCAGGGCAACATTATCACATCAGTTTTTTGAATGGATGCACCGCTGCTCCGCCGCGGCATGAGTAACTATCGAACCATCGGAAGAAATGGGATCATGATGACTTACTGGATCGAGATGCAGCGTGATTACACTGTGAGAACTCGACGCGCGTGAATCTTTCTGCGCTGGATTGGTGCGTCATCGTCGCCTATCTCGGCGGCATACTCGCACTGGGCCTTTGGGTGAGCCGTGGCGTAACCAACTCAAAGAAGTTTTTTGTCGGCGACCGCGCGTTCGGAAAAGCCATCATGATCGCGCAGGCTCTCGGCACCGGCACCCATTCCGACCAGGCGGTCGGAGTCGCCGGAGCCGCTTACACCGGCGGATTTTCCGGTATCTGGTATCAGTGGCTTTGGATTTTCACAACGCCCTTTTACTGGATATTGGCTCCGGTCTTCCGCCGCCTGCGGCTCGTCACCACCGCCGACTTTTTTCAAATACGCTATGGCCGCTGCTACGCCGTGATGTACACCCTCTTTTGCCTGTATCTGCTCGCACTATGGCAGGGCATCGCAATCAAAGGAACCAGTGAGACGGTCTCAGCCATCACCGGGCTCCCAGAATGGTCAATCTCCGTCACGGTGGCCGCCATTTTCACCATCTACGGCGTCGCGGGCGGTCTCGTCGCAGCCGCCGTGACAGATTTCGTCCAGGGCATCTTTATTGTGTTGCTCTCGTTTCTGGTCATCCCATTCGCGCTGCCGAGAGTGGGAGGCTTCGCAGGATTACATCATGCGCTCAGCCCGAGTTACTTCAGAGTCTTCGGCGGCGCCGGCGGAGAATTGAGTGCATTTAATGTCGTCATCCTGGTGCTAAGTGGGTTAGTCGGGATCGTTGCGCAGCCGCACATGATGGCCGTTGCTTCCACCGGCAAAACAGAGTGGAACTGCCGCATTGGTTGGACGTATGGCAACTTTGTAAAACGCCTCTGCACCATCGGGTGGACGCTCACCGGTGTTCTTGCCGCTGTCCTCATTCCTGGCCTTGCCTTTAGCCAGCGGGAGCAGGCCTTTGGCATGGTCGTCCGCCTGGTCCTTCCCGCGGGGCTCATCGGACTCATGACCGCATCCCTAATGGCCACCGTGATGGCGACGTGCTCCTCTTTCATGGTTGATGCCGCAGCGCTGTTTACCGAAAATATCTATCGGCCCCTCATTGCTCCCAACAAAAATGATCGTCATTACCTCGGGGTCGGCCGTGCGGCCTCGGTGCTGATTACCATAGCTGGCTTTGTGTGCGCCGCTACCATGCCCTCTGTTGTAGCAGCTACGGTGCACTCCATCAGCATTCTGCCCTTCATCGGCGTGACCTTCTGGATCGGCATTATCTGGCCGCGAGCCAACCGCTATGGAGCGTGGATCAGTACCGTCGCTTCCGCAATCGTGTTCTTCGCCGTGAAGGACCACGGCGTCTCCAATGCCTGGGCGTCCCTGGCCAGCCTGCTGATTGGTTTCATTGGAATCATCGCGGGCAGCTACCTCGGCGCTCCTGAAGATCCAGCCAGAATGCGCCGCGTTTTTGGCTACCTGCAGGTTCCTGTGGGCGACGAACATCTGCTGCCGGAGGCTGAAAGTGAATAACACGCATGAGGACCAAAACGGCCAGGCCTCGCTCTTGCGCGACCTGCTCAAGCTGCGCAGCACGTTTGCTTTTCGGCGTTATCGGGTCGATGTGATCGGCTTCATTGTGGCATGGCTGTTTGTGCTGGCTTTCATCGCCTTCTATTGGTTTTTGTCTAAGTGGACCTAAGCCAGTGTTGCTGACACTTTCGATTGACCTGGAGTAAATGACTTATGAATGGCCATGCAAGTGCACCTATTACACCGACGACGAAGAGGCTTCCTGGACGCCATGCCACGGCGATCCACCTACTCGCCCTTCTCTTCCTGCTTCTCCCGTTCCATGCAAGCTGCACGCAAACCGATCCCAATCAACAGGCGCTGCCAAACCTCGGCTCGCCAGACCAGTGGACTCCCGGGCATGTGCCCTTCTCCTTCATCTATGGCGGCAAACCCTCTGCGCAATTACTGGGTAGTTGGCAATTCTCGCAGGAAGCCGGCAATCCCGGGGCAGGAATCAGGCGCTACGTTTACAGGGATCCTGTTACTCACCTCAAGGTCATTGCGGAAATCCGCACTTATGCCGACTTCCCGGCCGCGACGGATTGGGTTCTCACGTTCGTCAACGAAGGCAACGCCGACACGCCCATTCTTGACGAGATTTTGCCGCTCGACTGGGGATTTCCCGCAGACGGGGAGGTCTTCATCCGTCATGCTCGCGGCAGCACCGCCAGCGCAGAAGATTTCATGCCGATCGAAGACCATTTCTGGCCAGAGGGCCATGTCCATATCGAATCGCCAACCGGCGATTCCTCCAGCGGCGACTCGCTGCCGTACTTCAATATCCAGGCCGGCAACCATGGATACATCGGAGCCATTGGATGGACCGGTGGATGGAAGGCGGATTTCAGCTTCCCCCAAAACGTGAACGTGGTGATGATGCGCAGCGGCATGAGGAAGACGCACCTGCTGCTGCATCCCGGCGAGCAAATCCGCACGCCCCGCATCGTGCTCATGAGTTGGAGCGGGCCCAGCTGGGAAGAATCGCAAAATTCCTGGCGCCGCCTTCTGCTCGCGCACTACACCCCGCGGGAGAACGGCGCTCCCATGTTCGGCCCCGTGCTGTTTGGTGGCTGGGGATCGGAATACATCGCTGACAAACTTGCCTATATCGAGTGGGTGCACCAGCACCACATCCCCGTCGACGTCTACGCGACGGATGCCGGATGGTACGGCGCGTCCACGGGAGTTGAGGGCGATCCGACCAGTCCCTGGTGGAAATATCGCGGCGACTGGTTCCCGAGCCCGAAGTATTATCCCAACGGCATCCACCCGCTGGGACAGGCGCTGAAGGCGGATGGCATCGGCTTTTCGCTGTGGATTGAGCCGGAAGTCAGCGTGGTCGGTCTCAGGATCTACGCGGAACATCCTGACTGGTTCATCACTGCGAAACAGCCCCTCTTCGGCGACCATCCTCATCCCGAGATGGCGATGATCAATCTCGGCAATCGCGCTGCGCTCGAGGGAATCACCGACTTCGTCTCGGGACTCATCTCCAATTTCGGCATGACCTGGTATCGCCAGGATTTCAACGTCGTCCCCGATGCTTATTGGGAGGCAGCGGACACTCCCGACCGCATTGGGATGACGGAGATCGGACACATCGAAGGGCTCTACAAATTCTGGGATGCGCTGCTGGCGCGCCATCCCGGCCTGCACATCGACAACTGCGCCAGCGGCGGACGCCGTCTGGATATCGAGATGATGTCGCGGAGCTTTTCCATCTGGCGCACCGATCATGGGTTCGCCGACACCCTTGCGGAACAGGCGCAAACCCAGGCGCTCGCTTACTGGGTGCCGCAAAATGAAGGCTTCGGCACCTTTCCCACGGATCAACCCTGGACAGGTCCTGGTCCCTACGACACCGTTCAGTCTCGCTACCTGATGCGGCTTGGCTATGACGTCGGCTATGGACTCACTCTCGGCGCTGCGGGCGTCAACAACGACGCATGGGTCGACTGGATCAAGCAAAACCTCGCTGAATATCGCGAGGTCCAGCCGTATTTCCACGGAGACTTCTATCCCCTGCTCGGCTACAGCCTCAGCTCCGATATCTGGACCGCCTGGCAATGGGACAGGCCCGAAAGCAACGATGGTCTCGTCCTGGTTTTGCGTCGGCCCACCAGCCCATTTCCAACCATGAACTTGAAATTGCGCCACCTCGATCCCAACGCGACCTACGACGTCGAGATCAGGCGTGACTACTCCCATGCTCCAGTCCAACAGATGAAAGGCAGCGAACTGGCAGCCCTGACTGTCAGCTTTCCACAGGCGCCCGACTCATTGCTGATCTTTTATCGAAAGCGATCCGGTTAATGAAGTTGCTTTGAAGGGACCTTTTCAATATTTGGCAAACCGATCTCCGGACCTCGTGGGCTGTCACGCCCGCGCTTTGCCCTGATAAGCGGTGAGTTGACGGGTAAGTGGTTTGGAATGTGGGATGGTTACTTTGGCGGAATGGGGCGGGGGTGCGGGTGCGCTGGACACGGTGCTGACGGGGTGTGGGGCTATTTTCAAGATTTAGGCGGGCTCGGTCTTCCTGAGTTCTGGTTCACGTTTTTGACCGGTAACGATCCCACCCCCCGGGGGGTCGCGATAACTTTCCCGCTAAGTACCGTGATTGCCGGTAAGTACGTTTTTCGTTTGAGGCCCTTGAGCGGGAAGTACCGTGCAATGAAGTAAGTTTTAAGGGCCTCAAATGGCGCGTTCGAACCGTGGCGACAGAAACAGGGTACTTAGCTGAGGGCTTCAAAGCGGGAAGCTTCACACGGACCGGCGTTGGGGTCGCTGGAGGGCTGCCGCCTGATCGAGGAGGGTGCGGAGGTACTCGTCCTTCGCGTCCAGTTGCAATTCCGCTTTGCGAAGGACCAGGGCGGCGAGGAGGCTTCCGCGGGAGCGGGCCGAGATTTGGCGGTCGCCGAGGGCGTTGAGGATCATGTCCATCGAATCGTCGAGGTCTTCCAGTTCGTCCACAGAGGCGATCCAGCGATGGAGTTTGCGCCAGTAGGCGCGCGTAGCCCAGGGATTGTTTTCCGGGGATTGGTTCGCGGCGGCGGGGGCCGGCTTGCCGGACGCTGCGGCGTTGCGGCGGGCGAGGGCTTCGGGGGTGTGGTGGCGGCAGAGGTGATTGCCGCGGAGCGCGGGGCAGCGGCAGGCGGTGTTGTTGTCGAGGACGTAGTTGCAGTTGGGCGTCATGAAGAGCTCCTGAGATTGAGGGTTTGGCCTCGGAAAAGGAAAAGGACCACCCGTTGGGTGGTCCTTTTCTTGAATTTCACTCTATATATTCAGAATACCAAGTGGAGGGTTGAATCACGCCAACTTTGTTGGGGTAGTTTGGCGGGTAAGTGGTTTGTTGTGAGCGTCGGTTACTTTGGTGGGTTGGT
>DATHQV010000187.1:0-14986 GCA_035482355.1 Acidobacteriaceae bacterium
TGGCATAGCGCTCATGCATCATGAGGAGAGCGTTGAGGCCTTCGCACTGCACCCACCATTCTTTGTGCGTATCTTCAGGCCGGCCGAAGGTAGTGCCGTTCTGGAAGAAGCCGCCGTTCGTTGCGTCCCAGCCGTAGGCCAGCGCGTGATCGACGAGCATCTTCGCGCGGCCTTCGGTTGTCTCGCTGGCTTTACCGTGAAGGACTTCGTCGGTTTCGAGCATGAGGTAGGCGGTTTCAACGTCGTGTCCGTAAGAATCAGGGCCCGGGATGGCCTGCCATGCGTTGGTGAAGAAGAGATTCATGGCGCCAGGCTCGACCACGATTTTGTCGCGGACGATGGAGAGGAGTTCTTCCAGACGGGAGCGGAGCGTGGGATCGGGCCAGACCTGGTAGAGCTGGGTGAAGGCCTCCAGCAGATGAATGTGGGTATTCATCGATTTGTAGTTTTCGGGGCCGATGGGAATGGGCGGCTGCACAATTTGGCCGGGAGGCGCGTTGGGGACGACGGGCGTGCCGTCGCGGGAGAGCCACTCATAATAGCCGCCGTTGGTTGCGTCGTGCGCGTGCTGATCGGCCCAGAAGAATCCCTGTTTGGCGAGGGCGAGGGCCTCGGGATCGTGCGTAGCCTGATACGCGGCGGCCGCTCCGTAAATGCAGAAGCCGACGCCGTACAGATCCTTGCCGTCGGTGAACTGAGGCGTGAAGTGGCCGTCGTCGTCAAGTCCCCAGTAGAAGCCGCCGTATTGCTTATCCCACATGACGTTCTGAAGGAATTCGACGCCCTGGTGGACGTAGGGGAGGAATTGATCACGGAGGCTCGGCTCGCGGATAACGACCTGGGAGGCGACCCAGGTCATCCGTCCCTGAAAGACGGAGAATTTGCCGTCGCTGGGGAGGGTTTGCCAGTCCGCGCCAAAGTGGGAGTGGAAGCCGCCGTGTTCGTGATCGATGGAGCGCGGGAACCAAAGGTTCAGGACGTCCTGGTGGAGGGCGTTGTCAACCTGGTTGGCGAGCTGGAGGTAGGTAGCGCGGGTGGGTGTGGGTGACTGAGCGCCAGCGGCGAGAGGGATGAGAAAGAGGGCAAGAACAAGACGTAGCCTTCGCATGAGGGGTGACTCGCGGAGAATCCTACCACGCGGTCAACTCCGGTCTGGATTCCGCAATGGGAATGGGTGATCCGGACGATTGGGATTGTTTCTGGATCGATGCGCGCCGTGACGGGGTTGGGACTATGTTGTTAGGTTGGTTCCGGCCCGGGAAGTTCCTCGCTTCGTGTGCTGGGGCGCGAGGTGAGTTATGGGTGCAGTGAGCGGCGCAACAGGGTCGGCTATTGGGTTAGAAGGATCGAAAACGGGGCAGAGAACGGCGCCGGGAGTGGATGCTCTGGCCCAGTCGTTCCTCGACAACTTGCTGTTCGTGCAGGGGCGCTCGATGGAGCGCGCTACGGTGAACGATCTGTACACTGCGCTGGCGCACACGGTGCGCGACCGGCTGGTGGAGCGGTGGATTTCGACGGTGCAGAAATATCAGGCGCAGGATGTGCGTGTGGTTTGTTACCTGTCGGCGGAATTTTTGACGGGGCCGCACCTGGCGAACAACCTGATTAACCTGGGCATCTATGACGAGGCCGAGCAGGCGATGCATCAGCTGGGCCTCGATCTGCACACGCTCATTGAGCAGGAGGGCGAGCCGGGGCTGGGGAATGGAGGCCTGGGGCGGCTGGCTTCATGCTTCATGGATTCCCTGGCGACGCTGGACATTCCGGCGATTGGGTATGGGATCCGGTACGAGTACGGAATATTCGACCAGCAGATTCGCGACGGATGGCAGGTGGAATCGACGGACAACTGGTTGCGGCTGGGGAATCCGTGGGCGCTGGAGCGGCCCGAAGACGCGTTTGAAGTGAAGATGGGCGGGCGCACGGAGCGGCACACGGATGCGAAGGGCAAGCTGCACGTGCACTGGGTTCCGCAGCGGGTGGTGCGCGGCGTGCCGCACGACACGCCAATATTGGGCTATCGCACGAATACGGCGAACACGATGCGGCTCTGGTCGGCGCAGGCAGTGGAAAGCTTCGACTTTGGAACCTTCAACCATGGCGATTTTGTTGGGGCGGTGGCGGACAAGGTGGCCTCAGAGAATCTGTCGAAGATCCTTTATCCAAACGATGAGGGGATTCAGGGCAAGCAGCTACGGCTGGCCCAGCAGTTCTTTTTTGTGTCGTGCAGCCTGCAGCACATCGTGCGGATCCAGACGACGCAGAATCGGCCGCTGGCGGAGCTGCACCGGAATTTTGCGATCCAGATGAACGATACGCATCCGGCGATTGCGGTTGCGGAGCTGATGCGGCTGCTGATGGATGAGCACAATCTGGAGTGGGATGCGGCGTGGCATGTGACGCAGCATGCGCTTTCGTATACGAATCACACGCTGATGCCGGAGGCGCTGGAGCAATGGCCACGGAGCCTGTTCAGCACGCTGCTGCCGCGGCACATGGAGATTGTGGACGAGATGAACCGGCGGCATCTGGACGACGTCCGGAAGAAATTTCCAGGCGATGAGGAGCGCGCGAAGCGGCTGTCGCTGATTACGGAGAGCGGGAGCAACGGCGAGCCGTACGTCCGGATGGCGTATCTGGCGGCGCTGGGCAGCCATGCGATCAACGGCGTGGCGGCGCTGCACACGGAGCTGCTGAAGACGAGCGTACTGGCTGATTTTTATGGATTGACGCCGCAGAAATTTTCAAACAAGACCAATGGAGTAACACCGCGCCGGTGGATGCTTTTGAGCAATCCGGGCCTGGCGCGGCTGCTGACGGCGCGGATTGGGCCAGGGTGGTCGCACGATCTCGAAAAGTTGCGGCGGCTTGAGCCGCTGGTTGAAGATGCGGAGTTTCGCCGCGAATGGCGCGCGATCCGGCGGCAGAACAAGCTGCAGCTGGCGGCCTACATGCATGAGCGGTTGGGGATCACGACCGATCCGGATTCGATTTTCGACGTGCTGGTGAAGCGGCTGCACGAATACAAGCGGCAGCATTTGCAGGTGCTGCATATATTGACGCTGCTCAAGCGCCTGCAGAAGGAGCCAGACGCGGCGCTCGTGCCGCGAACTTTTATTTTTGGGGGCAAGGCGGCGCCGGGATACCGGATGGCGAAGCTCATCATCAAGCTCATTCACGCGGTGGGCGAGGCGATCAACGCCGATCCGCTGGTGCGGGGACGGCTGAAGGTGGTGTTCCTGCCGGACTTCAGCGTGAAGCTGGGGCAGCGCGTTTATCCGGCCGCGGATGTGTCGGAACAGATTTCGACGGCGGGAAAAGAAGCGTCAGGCACGGGGAATATGAAGTTCCTGATGAACGGCGCAATTACGGTGGGGACGCTGGATGGAGCGAATATCGAGATTCGCGAGGAAGTGGGCGAGGAGAATTTCTTTTTGTTCGGACTCACCGCGGAAGAAGTGGAGCGGCGCAAGCAGGACGGCTATCGGCCGCGCGAGATCTATGAGGCGAATGCGGAGCTGCGGGAGGCGCTGGACGCGCTGAGCAGCGGGGAATTTTCGCATGGCGATCGCGGGCTGTTTGCGCCGCTGGTGGAGTCGCTGCTGGAACGCGATGAGTACATGCTGCTGGCGGATTATCAGTCGTACATTGACTGCCAGGAACAGGTGAGCGCGGCGTGGCAGGACGAAGAGCACTGGACGCGGATGTCGATTCTGAATGTGGCGCGGTGCGCGAAGTTTTCGTCCGACCGGGCGATTCGGGATTACTGCGCTGACATCTGGAAGACGTGGCCGGTGCGCATTCAGCTGTAGGCCGCGGGAACTTACTACTTTGAATCCTCCTCGAGCATGGCGGCGAGGCGGTCGAGGCTGCGCTCCCAGGAGGAGCGATGGTCGCGGACCCACCGGTCGAGGCGATCGAATCCATGGGAATCGATGCTGCAGGTGCGGACACGGCCGACTTTTTCGGTGCGGACGAGGGAGCACTCCTCGAGAATCTGGAGATGCTGGCCGACGGCAGTCACGGTAACGCCGATGTGGTCGGCGAGGCGCGAGACCGAAGTGGGCGCGCGGCTGAGGCGGTCGAGGATCGCGCGGCGGGTAGGGTCGCCGAGCGCGTGAAAGAGACGGTCGATGTCGTGATCGGGCTTGCTCAAATTATTCCTCTTGCTGGGATTCGGTCGCCGCGGCGCCACGGCGAGGGAATCTGCTCAGAATGACAGGGTTTCAGCCGGCGAGCGATTTTTCCAACAAATCGAGGAGCCTGCGCCAGCCGCCTTCACGCATTTTGGGGCCGTCGGAGCCTTCGTAAAACGCGCCCTGATGCGTGCAGATGAGATCAGTGCCGGCAGCGTTGGGGAGAAACTCAAAGGTGACGAGCGCGGAAGTAATGTGCCGATCGCCGAGAGTCATGGTCTGGGCGAACACGACGCGCTGGTTGGGGACAATGTCCTGGTAGGTGGCCACGGTGCTGATGGCGACACCGGGAAAGGGCGTTTCAGGGCCCATGCGATAGAGCACGCGCTCGATGCCGCCGACGCGGAAGTCCAGTTCAAATTGCTCAGCGTGTTGTCCGTCGCGGTCGGCGAACCAGCGGCGTTTGCGGGCGGGTTCCGAGAAGGCGGCGAAGAGGGTTGCCGGGGGATAGGGGTAGTGGTGGTCGATGACGAAGGTGTTGTGGGTGGTGATGGGTTCCATGGGGTCGTCCTTTCGGGAGAAATATGGTGAAGCAGTGGCTTCAGTATTGAGCATGCGTCAGACTTGGATAATTGTCAAGTGACAACTTCAGTAATTTAAAGGGGGGCTCGTTGAGCGGAGCGCATAATGGAATCGTGAAAACAGCGGCTCGCCTGTACTGTTTGCTATCTCCTGGATCCTCGCAGGGGGTTGTCTTACGACGCGGACCGTCGAGCCAGGTGCTGCTGATCCAGTGGAACCTGGGAGACGACAGCTTTGCAGTTGGACAGTGGCTAAAGGGAAGGGTTTACGAGCGGCGCTGCGATCTGTCTCCGGATGGAAAATTGCTGGTCTATTTTGCGGCTGATTTCCGCCGCTCTGTAGGATCATGGACCGCGATTAGCCGGCCTCCGTATTTCACGGCATTAGCGTTATGGCCCAAAGGAGATTGCTGGGGCGGCGGCGGGCTGTTCGCGTCGGACACTCGGCTCAAGGTGAATCACCGTAGCGACCAAATCAGCCTGGACCCAAGCTTTTCGGTCCCGAAGTGGCTTTCTGTCGATTCATGCGGCGACTGGTCGGGATGCGGCGAGGACGATCCTATTTGGTCGAGCCGTCTGGTGAGAGACGGGTGGAAGCAGACGGCGTGGTCCGAGAAGACGAAAGATGATCGTGGTGCGGAGATTTGGATTGAGTATCACCCTCCGATTCAATGGAAGAAGGCGCACCCGCTTTGGCCGAAAAGATATACGTTGCAAATGTCCGTCCTGGGAATCAAAGCGCGAAACGGTCCGTGGATTTTAACCGAGCATTCCGTACATGGCGATCGAGGTTATGCCGGGACGATTGGCCAAAGTGAATGGGCGGATTGGTCGAGAGAGGGCGACCTGTTGTTCGCGCAATCGGGGTGCCTGTATCGGCTGCGTGCGGAAAAGGGCAGGCTTGGCCCGATCAAGGAAAGTGAGATCATTGCTGACTTCAACGATCTCGCGTTCCGGGCGCTGGAGCCGCCGGATGAGGCGCGAATATGGCCTGCGCGCAGCCTAAAGGTGAGACGCAAGGCGCGCCGGCGCTGATCGAGCCTGGCTTTGCCCCATCAGAAACAGACTGCGCCAAACTGCTAACATCGAAGATTGGCAGACATGACTGAGACGACCGCTTCAACACAGGAAAATATCCGCGTTCGCATTGCGCCTTCGCCCACCGGCGATCCGCATGTGGGGACGGCTTACATCGGGCTGATCAATTATCTGTACGCGCGGCAGCGGGATGGGAAGTTTGTGCTGCGCATTGAGGACACGGACCGGGCGCGGTTTGTGGCGACGTCGGAACAGATGATTTTCGATGCGCTGCACTGGCTGGGCCTTGAGTGGGATGAGGGTCCGGATGTGGGCGGGCCGTTTGGGCCGTACCGGCAGAGCGAGCGGACGGCGATTTATCAGGAGCACGCGCAGAGGCTGCTGGACAACGGCACGGCTTATCGCTGTTTTTGCACCGCGGAAGAGCTGGATACGGTGCGGCGCCAGCAGATGGCGGCAAAGCTGCCGGCGCGGTATCCCGGAACTTGCCGGAAATTGTCGGAAGCGGATGTTGAGGCGCAGATAGCGGCGGGAAAGCCGAACGTGATTCGCATGAAGGTGCCGTCGCAGGGATCGACGGCGTTTCGCGACGAGCTGCGCGGGCCGATCAGCTTTGAGCACACCAACGTCGACGATCAGGTGCTGATGAAGTCGGACGGGTTCCCGACTTACCACTTGGCGAACGTGGTGGACGATCATCTGATGGAGATCAGCGATGTGATTCGGGCGGAGGAGTGGATTTCGTCGACGCCGAAGCACGTACTGCTGTATCAGTTCTTTGGATGGAAGGCGCCGCGCTTCTGGCATATGCCGCTACTGCGAAATCAGGACAAGAGCAAGATTTCGAAGCGCAAGAATCCGGTGTCACTGGTGTATTACCGGCAGGCAGGATTTTTGCCGCAGGCGATGCTGAATTTCCTGGGGCTGATGGGCGGCGGAATGCCGGCTGATATTAATAACGCGACAGAGAAGTTCACGCTGCCGGAGATGATTGCGCACTTCGATGTGAAGAACATTCGGCCGGCTGGCCCGGTATTCGATTTGACCAAGCTGCGCTGGCTGAACGGGGAATATCTGCGGGCGTTGTCGCCGGAGGGATTCTACGCGGCGCTGCGGGAGACGGTGCTGGCGGACAGCTACCTGAGCGAGGTCGCGACGCTGGTGCAGACGCGGATCGAAACGCTGGGCGAGTTCGGCAACCTGACGCATTTCTTCTTTGCGGATGACGTAATGCCGGCGCAGGATTTGTTTCTGCCGAAGAAGCGGACGATCGAAGAGACGCTGGCATTTGCGGCGGAGCAACTTACGGTGCTCGAGGCGGCGGAGTGGACGCACGCGGCAATTGAGCCGGCGCTGAAGGAACTGGGCGAGGCGAAGGGATGGAGTGTGAAGGAAAACTTCATGCTGCTGCGCGCGATTTTGACGGGGAGCACGATGAGCCCGCCGCTGGTGGAGAGCATGATCGTGTTCGGCAAGGCGCGGACCCTGGACCGGCTGCGGCGGTTTGTGGACGCGCAAAAGAAGGCTCAGAAGAAGTAGGACACTGGGCCACCCGGCTGTTTCGTGGGCAGGGAGGTTTGGCGATGCGCGTTGTTGCGGCGGCGAAGAATCCGATTGTGGCTTCGTATTTGCAGTTGCGGACCACGGTGGGATGGATTGCGCTTGGGCTGCCGCTGTCGCTGCTTCTTTATTCGTGGGTGATGCGGGGGGAACGTGTCTTGCCGGCTTCGATCAGCGCCTACTACTACACGCCGATGCGCAACGTGCTGGTGGGCTGCTTGTGCGCAATTGGTTTTTTTAACCTGAGCGCTCGCGGGTATGAATGGCGGGATGAGGTTGCGGGCATCGTGTCCGCGATATGCGCGCTGGGGCTGGCGTTTTGTCCTACGTTTCCGCCGTGGGGCGGATCGCCTGTGCAACGGAGGATGGGCGCGCTGCATAACTACTTCGCAGAAGTGTTCTTTATCACGCTGGCCATCATGTGCCTGGCGCTGTTCCGCACGACGGCGGCGAATCGCACGAGGACCAGAAACAAGCGGCGGCGCAACATGGTGTACACAGTGTGTGGCGGGTTGATGGCGGTGTGCGGAGTGGTGGATTTTATCTGCCACCGGATGCGGCCGATTCCGCAGTGGGGGCCAGTGGGATCGATTTTCTGTTGCGAGATGGTGGCGCTGGAGGCGTTCGGCGTAGCGTGGCTGGTGAAGGGGAAACAGTTTCTGGGAAGGAAGCGGCGGGGACAAGAGGCCAGGGTGTAGCGGGCAGAGCGCAGCGTGTAGAGAAAACCAAAGGCAAAGCCAAAACAAAAAGCCCCGGCGTTGACCGGGGCTCTTGCTTGAGTGTGTGACGCTTAGGCTTCGGCGAATTCCACTTCCTGCTCTTCGTCCAGGCCGTGGCGGCGAAGGAGGTTGGGCAGGTTTTGGGAAAAAGCCGAGCGGGGCATAACGATATCGCAGCCGGCCTCGACAGCCTTGGCTTTGAGGTCGCCCTGCAGGTGCGAGAGGAAGCCGATGATCGAGGTCCCGCGCTTGAGCTTGGACTTCAGCTTGGGGATCAGGGTCATGGGTTTCGCCGCGAGGTTGTTGAGGTCGAAGACGATCAGCGATGGGCGAGCGTCCTCGGGCGCTTCCAGGATGCGCGCGAGAGTCTCCGGGTCGTTCTTGACGAAGGCGACTTTGATGCCGAGCTTGCGCGCGGCCTCATTGATCTTCGCAAAGAAAAAGAGGTCTTCGATGAAGAGGAAGATGCGCGTCGGCGCGTCTTCGCGCATGACGGGCACAGCCTCGCGCGGGCCGTAGTCCTGGTAATGGCCGTGACTGTTGCCATTGCCATTTCCGTTGCCATTGGAGTTGCGGTACTCAATGGTCGACGGAGGACCGTCGGCTACGTTGCCGTTGACGGCGCGGTAGCTGTGGTCCATGGGACCGACGAATACGCGTTCGCGGCGCCCTTTGTTACGGCGCCGGCCGCCACCGCCACCATTCCCGTTGCCATTACCGTTTCCGGGATTATTGTTGTTCCGGAAAAAACGGGTTTGGCTGGAGGGCGGGGGCTGCGGCTTGAATTTTGGTTTTTGCGCCTGCGGCTGCGGCTGAGACGGCTGGGTTTGCGCCTGGGGCTGCTGGGGTTGGCCATTGGCCTGGGCGCCACCGCCTCCCTTGTTCCGTTTGCGACGGCGACGGCGGCGATGGCCACCTGGTCCGGGATTTTGTCCCTGGGGCTGGTTCGAGGCCTGGGCCTGCGGCACATTCTCCGCCGGGGGCTGAGGCTGGTTCTGCTCAATTGTCATGCATGCACTTCCTGTGCGATTGGCTCTGTGGTACTGGTCCGGCTCCGCTGGTGTCTGTCTCGGATAGGCCGGGGCTTTTGGGGGTGCCGCGGCCGGTTTAAGACTCCGCTATCAGATCCCTTGGATTCGGTGTAGCTCCGGCCCGATCGTACTGGACGCAACCAGACGGGGTTGGCCGGAAAGTTTAAGTTGTGGCGCGACGGAACGCGCTGACTGCCTCCGTGAGGGCCGATTCCGCATGAACCCTGCCGGGCACATCAGGAGGGCACATGGGAAGACTGAACGAGAAACGGAACCGCGGGCCACGTGGATCAACGGAACATGAAACGAAATGGAGTTGCCGCCTGATCTCTGTTTCAACCTTTGCCCCCGGTACCTTCTCCCTGAACGGCGCACGCGACGGCGGGAAAAACCGGGGCAATTTTACTGACTCTGCGAGAATGGCAGCGAGCCTCGCCGGAAACCCAGCATGGCATCAGCCGCTCAACAGGTAAAAACAATCCTACTCCCAGGAGCGCAGTTCTGACAAGTAATTCGATGCAAAGCCTGGAGAGGGTGATGTCAGAAGGGAACTTCAGGAGTTACTAGTCCGGATTTGGGCCCTGAATAACAAGGCCGAAAACAGAAAAGCCATCCGGCTGGATGGCTTTCACTGTGTGACGGCCAGTCACTGGCCTCCCTGAAGTCGCCCTTACCGTAAAAGAACTGGATCGGGACTTTGGTATCCCGACCGAGGTCAGATCTCAATGAACCTGCTCTCATCGGCCGGAATCTCTTATAAATACTGGCCTCTGTATCGAGGCTGGATTACGTCGCTGGCGACCCAGTAATGTGCAATTGTCGGGCCGTTTGGCGGAATGAGTGAAATCAATCGCTTAGGCATGGGTGGTCCGGTCAGTTCCTTCAGATTCCCGTAGACTGGCCAGCGGCGGGTCCTGAATTCCATAAATCGGACTACTTCTGGCAAACAGGGCAGAAGTGGGTGCCGCGTCCGGCGAGAACCATGCGGCGGATCGGAGTTCCGCAGACGAGACAGGGCTCGCCGGTGCGCATATACACGCGATGCTGGATCTGAAAAAAGCCGCGATCTCCATCCACATCAACATAATCGGAGACGGACGAGCCTCCAGCGCGGATAGCGGCGCGGAGCACGGAGCGGAGGGCGGTGTGTAGGCGGTCGAGGCGTTCGCGGGTCAGCCGACCAGCCTGGCGGGTGGGGCGGATGCCGGCGCGGAACAGGCTTTCGTCGGCATAGATGTTGCCGACTCCGTGGAGCAGGGACTGGTTGAGGAGCGCGGCTTTGATGGAGAGCTTGCGACCACGAAAGAGGGCGGCAAAGGCTGGCTTGGTAATGGTGAGGGGTTCGCTTCCGGGTCCGGTGAATGGCACGGAGACGAGGGCGAGGCGCCCAAAGCGCCGGGGATCGACAAACCGGAGTTCACGGCGGGAAGCGAGGGACAAGATGGCGTGGGTGTGAGGTGCCTGGGGGATGCTGGGGTCCGAGACCAAGAGACGCCCGGTCATGCCAAGGTGAACAATCCACTGCACAGGGGCCGGTTCCAGGTGGCGCTTAGTGCGTGAGCCCGGGACCCGTTCGAGATCCATGACAATGTGCTTGCCGACGCGGCGGACCTGGGCGATCCGCTGGCCGGCAAGGGCTGCGGCCATTTCGTAGGGCGGTGTTTTGAAGGGCTGCTTATACGAAGAAAACCATGCCGAGCGGATGGTGTCTCCGGCGATGCGGCGGTGGACGCCGTTGGCGATGGTCTCGACTTCGGGAAGCTCGGGCATAGTGGGTTGGCGTAGAGACTGCTACCCCGAGAATACCCGAGCGAGCCGATGGCGTTGCGGGCAGGGCTTAGCAGCCGTAGGTGCGGGATTCCTCCTGAATCCACGGATGTTGCTGCATGGGGACGAAGGTGCGCTGGAAAAACGCGTCGTCAACGACGTAGCACTCGCCGTCTTCGCCGCGGACGATCCACTCACCCTTCTGAACGTTGACGAAGCCGAGATCGGTGGCGACAGTAGACGGTTCAGTGGCCTGGGTGGCATCGACCAACAGGGGCCGGCAGGTACGAAATGCGCTCATGAATTCCTCCGCCGGCGACGTGGCCGGCAGTTGTTATTGAAACGCGCAGTCCGTAAGACAGAGCCAGGGAAGGTGTAAAGGTTTTGTGAAGCGAGATTGGCTGTCCATGCGTGGATCCGCTTGACTTCGGGGAGCAGTGCGGGGAAAGTGGAGGTTCTGTTTCCCCAAACTTGAAACCGAGGCAAAACAATGCGGCAAATTGCGTGGATGGCGATGGTGTTGATGGGCGCAAGCGTAGCGATGGCGCAGGCGCCGAATGCGCTCCAGCCATTTGTGAAGATCGGCGCGCCGGCTGTGGTGCTTGAAAACGTTCGCGTGATCGATGGCACCGGTGCGCCCGCGAAGGAAAACCAGATGATCGTGATCGAACACGGCAAGATCACGTTTGCCGGAGCGCAGACCGCGGATCAATTGACACCAACGGGCGCACAGATCGTCGACATGAACGGGAAGACGGTTTTCCCCGGGCTGGTGGGGATGCACGAGCATCTGTTTTATCCGCTGCCGGATGGCGGCCCGGGATTGTTGCCACTCTATGGCGAGATGGCGGACTCTGCGCCGCGGCTTTATCTGGCCGGCGGCGTGACAGCGGCGCGGACGGCGGGGAGTCTGGAACCGTACACGGATATTTCCGTGAAGCAGATGATCGATGCGGGGACGATGCCCGGGCCGAAGCTGTTTCTGACCGGGCCGTATCTCGAGGGGTCGCCGTCGATTGGGCCGCAACTCCACACCCTGACCGGGCCGGACGATGCGGCGCGGCTGGTGAATTACTGGGCGGATGAGGGAATGACGTCGTACAAGGCGTATATGCACATCACGCCGGAGGAACTAAAGGCAGCAGCGGACGCGGCGCATGCAAAGGGTCTCAAGATAACGGGGCATCTGTGCGCGGTGGGATTCCAGGAGGCAGCGTCGCTGGGCATCGACAACCTGGAGCATGGGCTGGTGGTGGATACGGAGTTTTATTCAGGGAAAAAAGAGGGCGTGTGCCCGGGGCAGCGGCCTCCGCAAGTGGAGCTGGCGAAGATGGATGTGGAGGGTCCGCAGATCCAGGGGACGATCAAGGATTTGATTGCGCACCATGTAGCGGTGACGTCGACGCTCGCGATTTTTGAGAGTTTCGCACCGAACCGGCCGCCGCTGAACCAGGAGATGCGGGTGCGCACATCGCTGCTGCCGGATGCGTGGAGCAGTTTTGTGACGACGCGAGCGGCGATTGCCCAACGCGAGGCTGATGCGCCGGCTGAAAATGTGGCGACGCGGCTGCTGCAGATGGAAATGCAGTTCGAGCACGATTTTGTGAAGCAGGGCGGAGTGCTGATGGCGGGTTGCGATCCGACCGGCTACGGAGGTGTGCTGCCGGGATTCGGCGACCAGCGCGGGCTGGAACTGCTGGTGGAAGCGGGATTCACGCCCGAAGAGGCGATCCACGTGGCGACAGAGAATGGCGCGGTGTGGCTGGGCGAGGATGCACACTTCGGCACCATTGCCGCAGGGAAGGACGCGGATCTGGTGGTGGTGGATGGAAATCCCGCGACCCACATTGCGGATGTGGAGAAGGTGGATGTGGTGTTCAAGGATGGCGTGGGGTACGACCCTGCTAAGCTGATTGCTTCGGTGAGGGGTTTGGTGGGTCTGCGGTAATGACCGGATTTTGGCTCGATATCGTCATCGAGTATCCGTATCGGACGATCATGGCTTTTGTGCGGCGAATTCAAAGCCGACTATGGCCGGCGGCACCTGCGACCGTGACTCGTGCCTATCAGCGGAGAAAGAGCTGTGGGTGCAGGTTGGCCATAGTCCGCTACCGTTATTTCATTGCAGGAGAAAAGTACACAGCGACGCATGACGAGCCGTTTCTGATCGATCCCACCGGTGGCTTCATGCGAAGACACGCGCGCGGTACGGAAATCACGGTGCGTTATAAAGAGGACGATCCCGCTCGTTCTGTCGCGCTGATCTAGCGCGGTGAAGCAGGTTCCCGACGCATCTGCCAAAGATAGGCCGATAGGGGGCACCCGTCTTACGACGGTGGCCGAAGCTGGATTTGGTAATTTGTGTAGTCGACGGTGACGATTGTTTCGCCGAACATGAAGCTGGTGGACGCCGCGCGCAGATGCGTGGCTTCGGGATAGCCGCTTACATTGGCGTACTGGCGCGTGACCTGGGCGGGGCCGGAGAAGACGGTTGAGCTCTTGGGCGCAGTTCCCTGAATCTGCACGATGGAACCATCCTGCGCGTCGACCCAGAGAGTTCCCTGGATGAGGTAAGGTGTCTTTCGTTTTGGCGTGATGTCAAGAACGAGGACGCTGCGTCCGTTGAGAGTTTGAGGTCCGCCGGGCTTCAATTGCATGTCGTAATTGGCGGAGGTGATCCATGCGCCCTTTTGGTTGGCGGGCTGGCTCATCGTCTTCTCGTTGTCGAGAATCGTGTTGAGCACGGTGCTGCGCATGATGGCGGAGCCGGACTGCGAGAGGATTTCGTAGCTCTTGCCGCTGTCCCTCTTGTAGGTGGTGCGGACGGTCATTTCAGCGACGGGGTGGACTTCGTCTTTGCCACGGAAAACGGAATAGTGTTCGGTCGCGGTGTAACCCAGCACATTGTCGATGCGGGCTTTGACCGCGGCGTCGACGAGCGGGACGACAGACGCTGTCGTGGGTTGCTGGGCGTGGAGCATCAGCGCTCCGGCGAGAATGAAGAGGAAGGCCGATCCGCATACGAAGGGAAGGGGTAACTGGGGCCGTGGTTGGGACAGGGAGTCTGACCGGGATTTGAGCATCGACAGGTCTTGGACGCGAATGGCGCCATTTAGGGTGCCAGGATGGGGCAAGATGCTGACACACACGGATCGATTCCAGCATCTCGGAGCCCTCAGCTAGTCGGTTGGTGAATGGTTGTGGTGCATCGGCCGCGGAAATTCGTCGCTGCGCGATGTCCAAATCCTTGATGGCGAGACGTCATCAGAATAGAGTGGGAGGCCCGCGGGGTCGCCAACTCTACAACACATGAAGGTGGTGCCACGATGAATACGATCAATATGTCGCAGACCGGAACCTACCTGCCCCCGATCGAGAAGCCTCAGGGATTGATGCTCAAACTGGTGTACGGCATGTCGCGCCGGCAATACGGCAAAGTGCTGACGCCGCTGAAGGTCTTTGCCGCGCGATTACCGCTGGCGTTCGGAGCTTTTTACGGAAAGATCAACAAGCTGGACAAGAAGCTGGAACTGCCGGCGGAGACCGTGATGCTGGTCCGCGAGCAGGTGGCACGCACGAACGTTTGCCTCTTCTGCATCGACATCGGCCGGTCATTCACCATCCAGGCAAGGATGAATCAGGAAAAATTCGATGCGCTCGATCAATACAGCACCAGCCCGCTGTTCACCGATGCGGAACGGGCGATGCTGGATTATGTTACGGAGCTGACACGGGACCGGCGGGTAGACCCGGAGAAGTTTGCGCGGCTGTCGGCGCACTACTCGCCGCGCGCGATCTGCGAGATCGTGTGGCTGGTGGCGACCGAGCACGTCTACAACATGACGAACATCGGCCTGAACATCCACTCTGACATGCTCTGCGACATTGCGAAGATGAAGCGTTAGCGCGAGGTTGCCGCCGAGGACGCGTCGCCCTGCATCAGCTTTTCTGCGAGGTAGACGTAGGTTTCGGCGAAGGTGCGCGATTTGTCTTTCAGGTCAGCGCCGGCCCCGTGGCCGCCTTCGGTGATTTCGTCATAGAGGAATGGCTCGTGGTACTCCTCCATTTTGGCGGCGTATTTGCGGGCGTGCTGGGGGCCGACGCGGTCATCCTTCGTCGTGGTGAAGATGAGGGGCTCAGGGTACTGCACGCCG
>DATHQV010000188.1:0-2923 GCA_035482355.1 Acidobacteriaceae bacterium
ATCTGCACGCGGCGTTGCGGCTTCTGCGCCGTGCCCAAGGGTAGGCCCGGGCCCATTGACTGGGATGAACCGCGTCGCGTCGCCGAAGCGGTGGCCACGCTGGGATTGAAACACGCGGTCGTGACCAGCGTGAACCGCGACGACGACAACCTCGGCGGCGCTAAAGTTTTCGCCGAGACCATCCGCGAGATTCGCGAGCTCACGCCGGATTGCCGCATCGAAGTGCTGATTCCTGATTTTCAGGGGCTCGACGACGCGCTGAAAATCGTGCTCGACGCCAATCCCGACGTGCTCAACCACAACACGGAAACGGTGCCGCGTCTGTACCGTGTCGTGCGCTCTGGGGCACGCTACGAGCGCACCCTCGCTCTGCTGGCAAACGCCAAGAAGTTTTCTCCCGGCATGGTGACCAAGAGCGGCGTCATGGTTGGCCTGGGTGAGTCGTCGGAAGAGCTGGTGGAAGTGTTCCGCGACCTAGGCAACCGCGGTGTGGATATTCTCACCGTCGGACAGTATCTGCGGCCTTCGAAGGATCATCTGCCCATCGCACGCTTCTACGCTCCGGAAGAATTCCAATATCTGAAAGACCAAGCTCTGCGCTTCGGATTCCGTCACGTCGAATCGGGGCCGATGGTGCGCTCCAGCTACCACGCTCACGAGCAGGCGGAGTCGACCCGCACGCCGTGGGTGGTATCCTGATCGGCCAATGTTCCCCCCCGCTGCAAACCTACGGAACATTACCAGCGCTCGATCTTGCCCCCGGGATCCAGCGGTTCGTCGTTCGCGCCATGCCGCAATCCGGAGGTTTTGCGCCACGTGGTAACCGTTCTTTTGGTGGTGCTTGGTTTCTTTGCGGGGATACTGGGCGCGATCACCGGAATCGGCGGCGGCGTAGTGCTGGCTCCCGTTCTCGCGTTGCATTTCGGCATCCCGATTCGCGAGGCCATCGGCACCAGTCTGGTGGCCGTGATCACCACCTCCGCCGCGAGTTCCTCGGTTCATCTACAGCGCCACACCACCGACATTCGCCTGGGCATGACGCTCGAACTGGCCACCGCGCTGGGCGCCGCGGTCACCGCCTATCTCGTCGGCTATTTCAACCGTAGCCTGCTCGAAGGAGTCTTCGCCGCGTTTCTGCTTTACAGCTCGATCACGATTCTGTCGCGCGGCGGAAAAGTGAAGACGGGGGACGAATCGTCTTCCGAATCATCCTCCGGACTGGCCCTCAGCAACGGTGACGTCGTGATTCCGCCCTACGAGACGAAGCGCTATCCCCTGGGGATGGCGGCGTCGCTGGTGGCCGGCGCGCTTTCCGGGCTGCTGGGCATTGGCGGCGGCCCCATCAAGGTTCCGGTGATGTACATTTTTATGGGAGTGCCGCTGATGGTGGCCACGGCCACTTCCAACTTTATGGTCGGCGTCACCGCCGCAGCCAGCGCCATCGTTTATTATCGCCGCGGCGACATTCTGGTGGAAGTGGCCGCGCCGCTTGCCGTCGGAGTCTTTCTGGGATCGCTGCTCGGAGCGCGCACGGCTCCGCGCATTCGCACCCGTTATGTGGTCTATCTGCTGGTGGCCATCATGGTGTATCTGGCCGGCCATCTGATCGTGCACGTGTTCAAGCACTTGCATGGAGGAGGCGCGGCATGAGCCAGGTGCGCGAACCCGCCTTCGATCGCGTCGTCGCTTCGGTGCTGCGCATTGGCGCGTTCAGTTGCTTCTTCATCATGCTGGCCGGCCTGATGACGGGTCTCTTCGTGCCCGGCCCGATTCCACTCGGCATGGAGCGTGCCGGCGTGTTGCTGATGCTAGCTACGCCCGTGGTGCGCG
Organism: Acidobacteriaceae bacterium; assembly: GCA_035482355.1. Classification (GTDB taxonomy): domain Bacteria; phylum Acidobacteriota; class Terriglobia; order Terriglobales; family Acidobacteriaceae; genus Palsa-343. The sequence goes on from DATHQV010000188.1 coordinate 1,831, forward strand.
TGTTGGTAGCGTGTTTTCTTTTCTTCTACGAAAAAGATATGAAGTACGGCTGGATTTCTCTGGGAGTTCTGGTGATCTTAATGCTCGGAGCAGTCTTTGGAATCGGCGAGCATTAAAGGCTTTTTCGGCTGGCTGGCCCAACAAGAATTCAGAAGATGTGCAGCTTGATGCTGAGATATTTCTTGGGATTTTCCTTCACCGCCTTCACCAGTGCCGAAGCTTCTGTAATCATCTGGTTGGCGTTGTTGTAGAGCGTTTCGTCTTTGAAGAGCTTGCCGGCCGTCCCCTGGCCCGCTTCCAGTTCGGAGGTTAATTCCGAAAGCTTGGTGATCGTGGTGTCCAGCTTTTTCGCCAGCTCATCATCCTGAATCAGCCTTCCGACAGTGCCCTTGCCCGCGTTGATGGTCTCGCTGACCTTCTTGATGTTCGCCATGGTGTCGTTGGCGTTGTTATAGAGCGATGGATCCTTCAACAACTTTCCTGCCGTGCCTTTACCGGCCTGCACGTCGTCGATCACGGCGTTCATTTTGTCGAGCGTGGCCAGAAACTTATCATAGGCTTCGTTGCGGTTGATCAGCGCGCCCAGACTGCCCTTGCCCTTGGCGACGTCTTCCACCATCCCTTGCAGGTCCGCCACCGTGGTCGATAGGCGGTTGTAAAGAGTGGGATCATAAATTAATTTGCCCAGCGATCCCTTGCCACTCTCCGCGAAAGCCAGAATGCGGTCGGCGCGCTTGAGCAGCGCGTCCATGTTCTCAAGCGTGCTCTGGCTGGCGCGCACCACCTGGTTGAAATCGGGGTGCACCTGCGTGGCCAGCGTGTCTCCATCCTGCACGGTGGGTCCCACAGCCTGCGAACTATCAATGTCAAGGTAGGTTTCGCCCAGCACTCCGGCGGTTTCAAGCGATGTAACCGAATCGCGCCGCAGGTTGAAGCCGTACTTGGTGCTCACCTTCATGATCACTTCGACGGGAGTCTGTTGCTTGTCTTTGTCGGGGACGATGCGGATATGAATGACGTTGCCGACGTCCACGCCGCTCAGCCGCACCGGGGCGCCCTCGCGCAGACCACTGGCATTGTCAAAATACGATTG
>DATHQV010000189.1:0-2415 GCA_035482355.1 Acidobacteriaceae bacterium
ATGCCGCCGCCGACCACGATCAGGTCGTAAGTCTCGCCCGTATCTTCAAGCTTGCCGGCCGTGTCCCAGAATGTTCCGTCACGCAGGCTGTGAGCCGCGTCGAACGATCCGGGATGGCTGCCGCGAAGGCCGGTCAGAGCCGGCGGATAGTAATCCGGAGATATCTCCTTTTCCGTCTCCGCTTGACCGCCCATTGCGAACAGATCCCAGGGCATGACCGCCGCGCCCGCCGTCATCGCGACGCCATTCAGAAAGTCACGCCGCGTAATGTCGCGACCCATGCCGAGTTCGCGGTCTCGCTGCTTGCTCAAAGCTTCCTCAGGTTGGTGGAGCGCTCCGGAAGGAGCGCAAATTTATTTCGGTGGAGTCGGTCCGGAGTCCGCCTGCTTCACTGCCAACTCCGCGCCTTGGAATCCGATGCGACTATGGGTACCGTCGCAGAAGGGCTTGTTCGTTGACCCTCCGCAGCGGCACAGAGAGAACGCCGGCTTGCCGGTCAGGTCAAACTTGTTGCCGTCGACGTCCACCAATTCAACCGAGCCTTCGGGAGCTTCCACACGAAACGGTCCATTGGGTCTAACCGTGATCTTTACTTGCGCCATGATTCATCCTCCAACCTTACGGGTTTCCAGTAAGGCTAAGAACATACCACTAAGCGGGGGCGTGTGTCGCGTAGATGGAGATGCTCACGTGGTGACAGCCGCCTCGACTGTCCCGCCAAAGCGCAGCGGGACGGTCCCGCTCACGTCACGCAGCTAATGATCCCGCGGAGGTCAGGCTGCGGTAGACCTGCAGGCAATCATCAATCATGCGCCGCGTGGTGAAACGCTCTCGGGCGCGTGTGTAGGCCAAACCGGCATATGCCCGGCACATCTCGCGATCAGCATTGAGTATGCGGATGCTCTCGGCCAGGCTGGCGCCATCGTTGGTGCGGAAGTAAAGAGCGGCGTCGCCCCACATTTCGCGGAAAGCGGGAATGTCGTTGGCCACAATGGCGCAGCGGGAGAACGCTGCCTCCAGCGCTGGCATGCTCAGGGGTTCATAGCGCGGAGTCGCCGCGTAGATCGAGGCGCGGCTGTAAAGCGCGCGAAGTTGTGCTTCGGTCTGCGGGCCGCGAATCGCCACCGACGTTTTCTCGTTCGCAACCTTAACGTCGGCGCGTATTGGGATGCGCTGCGCCGGCAACGTCTGCTCCGCGCCCACAATGCAGACCGAGAGCGGATGTGTGTACTGCGTCAGCAGATAGACCTGCTTGCCGGCGTCGATGAGGCGTCCGACCGCAAGCACCGTGTCCTCTTTGTCGACGTAGGGATTGAAAAAGATGGGATTGCGGCCCGGATAAATCACTGCCTCGCGCTGCGCCCCCGCGTAGGCGACGCGCAGCGCGGAAAGCATCGAGTTCGTCGGTGCGATCAAAACATCAGCCCCCGCGATCCCGCGCGCAACAGTGTCGCGATACCACTTCAGCCAGCGCGTGGGCCGCGGCGAATGGCCCTGCACCGCCTGCGTCCACGTGATAAGGTCGCCGTGCGCCATGACTACGCGCGGCAGGTCCACCGGCAGATTCCCGTAGCAAAACTGGTTGAGGTGCAGCACGTCGGGCCGTAGCTCGCGAACCAGCGCTGCCAGGAAGTTCGACGAATCCGGTAAGTCGTTTTCGGCCTCTTGCATCCACTCCAGGCGGAATGCCGTGGGATGGTAGTCGAGTCCGTGCAGGCCATCCATCCAGGCTGTCTGCTCGGGCAGAGGAATCTCTCCAAAGCTGACGAGCGTAACCCGCATACCACTCGTGACCAGGCCAGTAACCAGTTCGCGAGTGTAAATCCACGCGCCAGAAAGAGTATCGGCTGTGACCAGAACGTGCACAGAACCTCCGAAGAGAAGCTTGCGGATACCGCACCAGATGCGGCATCCAGCCTGCAATGTTGGCCCATTCTAATGCGAATCGGAGGATTATTCGACGGGAATTTTGCGGCAGAGACGCGTTAGGGTTGGGGCGAGGCGACACACTTCCCGGCCGTGCAGGGATCATTCGACTTATAGCCCGATATCCGACATAACAGATCCTAACCGATGCGCGAACAGCCCCTGCGGCAGGTGCCCCCAGTGGGTTTTCGTCGCCGGTTGCCAATTGCAAAGCGTCAGCGCACTCCTGGACGCGGGCTGAAGGTGTGATGAGAAGGATCATGCTGTGATCACATGCACGCCAGTCCCCACAGGCAGGGAGTACAAACACGAGGCTAAGCCTCCCCGCTGGCGGCCGTTTTCCCGCATGCCGCACAAACACGACGCCGGTGGCGTCCATAATCGGACTTCCACCGCTACACACCGTTCCTAGGGGTGGGCTGAGTAGTCTTTCAGCTTGCGATAAAGCGTGGTTTTGCCGATGCCCAGCAGTCGCGCGGCCTGCAGCTT
>DATHQV010000190.1:0-11607 GCA_035482355.1 Acidobacteriaceae bacterium
TTCATCCGCGCCAACGAAAGCGGCCAGTAGCACCACACCATCAAAGGCTGGGCCGCTCACTACCAACGCAGCCCAGCCTCTTTTATTTCGGCGGATTAGCCAGCGGCTGTCCCTGGCTCGATGGCGGAACAATGCCGTTCATCCGCAAATACTCCGCCATTTGCCCGTAGTGATCGGCAGCATGCAGCAGCAAAAACGTCGCCAACGCCAGCCGCGTATTCAGAAACGAGAGCGGCGGTTTCGCCAGCGGAGCCACTGCATTCTCCGGCGTCAGCGTCGCCAGCGCCGTGTGCCCCAGCACAAAAGAGTCCTTCAGATACTTCAGGATTTGCTCTTTCGTCTGAATCTCGTCCGGCCCGTTGCCCGCTCCGGCAGCAGTCACGCCGGCTGGCGGATCCTGTCCCAGCATCGCGCTGTAAAACACAAAGTTGGCGGTTGCCACGTGCTTCACTTCGAGCGCGAAGGTCCGAACCCCCTTGAAATCTCCGCCTTTGAAGGCCTCATCGCTGGGCGCAAAGTTGTACTTGTCCTCCGGCATCGCCTCCGCCGCGGGTACGAACTGGCTCTCCAGCAAACGCATCTGCATTTCCATCGCGGATGCAATCGTCGTGGCCGCTTCGGGCTTCGGATAAGCAGTTTGTTGCGCCCCAACCGCCATCGAGGCCGTGAACAATGCCGCAGTCATCAACATCATCTTTTTCTTCTTCATTCTTTGCTCCCTGCCGTGTCGCGGATCCGCGTGTCGTCGGCAATCCAGTTGGTCTCCCAGGTCTTTCCGCCGTCCGCTGAAAAGGCCTGCTCAAAATGGCACGAATCCGGAGTGATATCCGACCACACATTCCGCACCAGAACCATTCGGCCGTTGATTGGTTCCATGTCGTAGAACTCGCCACGGCCGTTTTTGAACGCGCCAACCGTCGGCACGCTCATCGTGCCTCCGGCCGCGCTGGCGGTATTCAGGCTCCACTGGTGCGATTCGGGATTGTAGAGCCGCAGGCTGAGTGCGTACTTGTGGCCAGCGCGTCCGGTCACGTCCAACTCCACAATGTTGGCGCGGCCATCCCAAATCTTGTGGACCACGCTGGTCCCTTCGAATTCCAGCCATGCCGTGGAACCCGTTAACGGATGCACCAGAACCTTCAGGTGCGTCTCCCACCTCCCAATTTCGAAATCGAAATCGTGCTGCCCATCCCGCTCCGCAATGCCGCTCGGCGGCGAAGCCGCGTCCCCGCGGACAGCCACTGCAAGCAAAAAGAGAAATAGACAGAGAAGCAGGCTGAGCCGCGGATTGCGCTCCACCCGCAGGGTTCCCGCAGTGCGCATCAGGTTCCTCGCCGGTCAGTCGGTCAACTGGAGCCAAGTGTGTGGCATAAAGTGGACCTTCACAACGACCACTTTGCATCGCGGTTCTGATACCACTTTTGCAGACAATCCGGCGCTCGCATCTCTCTCGACACCCTGCAAGCCGTCTCGGGAAGCAAAAGCGGCCGCCTCCTGAATCAAGAGACGACCGCCTGCGAACCCATCGAATGTGTTAAGCAACCTAAAATCAGTGGCTTATATGGGTATGAATATACCCAAGGCATCACTCATGGCTAGCGTCGTTTTCCGCGGGAGTACGCTAAGACGGGCCGCCTGAAACACCTCAGTTTTGCCTCGAGAAGGTCCAGAGCCATCTGGAGCCTGATGGACTGCTCCTGGGCAATACGCCGGGACTTCTGAACCGCGAGTAGCGCCTCATAAACGAGCGCAGCATCATCCACGGCCTCACGAATGGCCCGCGCATCGCTCCCGGAACTGAGCGCGTACAGAGCGATCAGGGAACGGTCGGCTTCGATCATGTATTCGAGAAAATCGGCCACGCCGTTCAAGGTGAATCGAGGGTAGCGTGCCTTAGCGCTGCTGACGAGCCTATCTTTCGGACAGTGCGGTCACCAAAGTGTTAGATTCGGGGCTTCTACTTTCCGTGTCCCCGGCGTCCCCGCGTCACTACTTCAGCGCCGCCAGCTTCTGAGTGGCAATCTGCGCGGCATCCGAATCCTTGTCCTGATCCTTGATCTCCGCGTACAGCCGCCGCGCCTCTTCCGGCTGCGTCGCCTCATAAAGTTGCGCCAGCTGCAACTGCGCCGAAGCCTTGGGCACCGTGGTCGATGGATGAGCAATCATGTTCCGGAACTCTTCCACGGCCTGCGATGTCCGGCCCGTCTGCGCATACAGATTGGCGAGGGCCACCTTGGCCAGCGCCGCCAGATTGCTGTCGTGCGAGTTCGCCGCTTTGGTCAGATCCGCCTCGGCGTCTGTGGTAGATCCCAAATCGAGTGACGTCATGCCGGCAAAGTACTGCGCCATCTCGCCCGCGCGCAGCATTCCAAACTGGCTGGCAATATGGTTGAACATCGGGTACGCCACCTTCGCCCGGTCCTTGGCGGTGGGGAAGGTCGTCATGCCCGGCTCCGCGGGCTGATTTGGCTGCGCCAGCGGCGTTTCATAGATGTTCAACGCCTGACCCAGTTGCGCGTCGGCAGCTTCGCTCCGCCGTTCATAAACAACAATGCTGGCCACCGCGATCGCGATCACCAACACTCCGGCAATCGACCAGCGCAGCACCGTGCTGCGGTTCTCTCCGAGCCAGTCAAGGCCGGTTGCGGTGACGTTGACGAATCGATCCTGTTTCAATGCGTGACGGGTCTGTGTATCCACCGAGTTTCCCGACTTCCTTTTGGGAGGGTAGTCGCGGGCACACCACAATCGGAGCGCATCCGCTTAAGATACGTTCAGTCTACCACGCGGGTTTGTCCGCTCCGGTCACTCGCTGCCCCGTCGTTCGGCCAATGCGGCAGCGGCCCCTAGGCCGCCCGCACCGCGTCGTCGAGCTCGCCGAGTTCGATCTTTTCCTGGCATTCAATGCAATAGGGTGTCCACGGCAACGCTTCCAGCCGCTTCTCTCCAATGGTCTTGCTGCAGTGCAGGCACTCGCCAAACGTCCCCTCATCCAGCCGCTCCAGGGCCAGGCGAACCAGCGTCAATTGCGCATGGCCTTCCGTGCCCTGGCTGAACAGCATCTCCTTCTGGTACGAGGAAACCGCCTGATCGGCGACGTCGAGCGTATCTTCCGCCGCTGCCTGGCGGCCCTGTTGCTGTGCGGACAGCATCGTCTTTTCCAGCTGTCTCTGTTGGTGGCGTAGCGGTTCTTCGAAGCGCAGAAGTTTGTGGTTTTTGTTTTGGCTGGTCACTTTGACAACAACTCCCTCGGGGTGAATAACGTTCGTCATCCGTAATAGACAGTCATTGGACGCATAAAGGCGCGCAGGATTTGTTTTTTGTTTTGCGATTGTTTGCAGATTCTTTCCAGGTTTCTAAAGTGTTCCGGGGTTGCCTGCAATCTGTGCAACAAAATGGAAAATGTTCTAGGCTGAAAGTGTGATGTACAACGACTTCCATAGCATCGACCGCTGGACCGGAGACGACCTGCACTGCCGCTGGACCGCCAACATCGTCGCCATCGCCACCCGCCATGCCGACGCCGTCGATATTCGCTTCGACGTCAGCGGCCGCCCGGTCTGGATCGCCATGCCCTGTCTGGCCTGGGTAGAACAGAAGAAGCGCACCGGCCACATCATTACCGACACGCTTGCCGCCCAGGCTGCGGGCCGGTACCTCAAGCAGGCTATCGAGTCCGGCTACGACTACGGCCGCGAGATGTACACCATGACCATTGAAGAGGTCCTGTCCCAGGTCGACGCCGTCCTCCATGAAGTCGGGCACACGCACAACCTGCCTTACCTCGTGCCTCTCGACGACGCCCAGCCTCAGGTCTAGATCGGCCCCAGGGTGAAAAGGGAACTACTCGGTTTCCGGCAGTGGCGGTCCTTTTTTCGCCGCTCTCGCATGCGCGGCCGCTCGAAGCGCAGCGCGCCTCCGGTCCAGAATCGCCAGCGCATCCGGAGCCGCCAGCACCACCGTCTCCATGTGCCGGCATAACTCCGGTTCCCCCGCCGCTGCGCGCAGGTCCTTTAAATAGGGATGGATCTTGCCGAATGCAGCGAAAATCTCGGTGTGGGCTGCCCGAAACGCATCGCCGTCGATGGCTCCGGTGGTCACCAGCGAGGCTGCCATATCCCAGTAGCCCAGCACCATCCGGAAGGATGCGTTGCGTCCTCCGCGCATCAGAGTCAGCATCTCGTCAAAGCTGTCGGGACTGAAGTCTCGCGTAAACCACGCCCGCGCTTCCCGCAGCACCGGTTCCCGGCGCAGGTCGAAGAGCTTTAGATTCAGTTGGGCGCTCTCAAAAGGTGTTGCCATGTGACCTCCGATTTCGGGCAAATCCACCCTGGCGGACTTTCGCCCGTTTTCCTCTTTGCATCTCCTCTTATGAGTGTGACAATAATTGGTTCCTTCTAACCTCTCAAGGAGACTGGCCTTATATGGGAGCGACTGTCGCCACGCAGGACCTGAAACGCCTTACCGAAGGCCTGCACGCCCATCGCAATCTCTCCACCGCCCAGCTGGTCGAAACTTCGATCGCCCGGGGGGAAAGCCGTCTCGCCTCCAACGGCGCGCTGGTCGGCTATACCGGTGCCCGCACGGGCCGCTCGCCCCGCGATAAGTTCATTGTGGACGACCCGGAAACCCACGACCGCGTGCAGTGGGGCAAGGTGAATCAGGCCTTTTCATCCGAAAAATTCGACGCCCTTCTGCTGCGCGTCCTTCGCCATATGGCCGAGCGCGATCTCTATGTTATGGACCTCGCCGCCGGCGCCGACCCCACGTACCGGCTGCCCATCCAGGTGATCTGCGAATACGCCTGGCACGCGCTGTTCGTGAAGCAGCTGTTCATTCGTCCCGAACCGGATGAGCTCGCGGCGCATACTCCCGAATTCACTGTCATCGCCGCGCCGGAATTTGAAGCCGTTCCCGAGCGCGATGGCACCCGTTCCGGCACCTTCATCCTTACCGACTTCACAAAGAAAATCATCCTCATCGGCGGCACCAAATATGCCGGCGAGATGAAGAAATCCATCTTCGGCGTTATGAACTTCCTGCTGCCCGGCCGCAATGTGTTTCCCATGCACTGCTCGGCCAACATAGGCGAGGACGGCGCCAGCGCTCTCTTCTTTGGCCTGTCGGGCACCGGTAAAACTACGCTCTCCGCCGATCCGGAACGCCGCCTCATTGGCGACGATGAACATGGCTGGAGCCCTGACGGCGTCTTCAATTTCGAAGGCGGCTGCTACGCCAAGTGCGTCGATCTCAGCCCCGAAAAAGAGCCGCAGATCTACAACGCCATCCGCTTCGGGGCAGTTCTCGAAAATGTGGTCCTCGATCCCCGGACCAACGAGCCGGACTATTCCGACATCCGCTTCACTGAGAACACCCGCGCCGCTTATCCCATCGAATTCATTGCCAATGCCGTCATCCCCGGCATCGGCGGCCACCCACGCAACGTCCTGTTCCTTGCCGCGGACGCCTTCGGCGTTCTGCCGCCCATTGCGCGCCTCACACCCGACCAGGCCATGTACCACTTCCTTTCCGGCTACACCGCCAAGCTCGCCGGAACCGAAGCCGGCCTGGGCAGCGAGCCTGTGCCCGAGTTCTCCACCTGTTTCGGCTCGCCCTTTCTGCCTCTGGCTCCCGGGGTCTATGCCGAAATGCTGGGCCGCCGTCTGCGCGAGCACGATGCGCAGTGCTGGCTGGTCAACACTGGCTGGTCCGGCGGCGGTTTCGGAGTAGGGAAGCGCATGAGCCTGAAACATACGCGCGCTTTGGTCCACGCCGCGCTTGACGGACGCCTGGCTCTGGCTGAATTCAGGACGGAGCCGGCGTTTGGCCTCAGCGTTCCGACTGCATGCCCTGGCGTTCCCGCCGAGTTGCTCAACCCGCGCAATGTGTGGCCTGACAGGAACGCCTACGATGCGCAGGCGCGGCTGCTGGCGTCGAAATTTGCTGAGAATTTCAGGAAATTCGATGTGCCGGAGAGTGTGCGCCAGGCTGGACCGAGAATCTAGCGATCAGCGATAAGCGACCGAGCGGCCACGGTTCAGGAAAGGCTGCGAATTCCAGGTTGTCTAAAGCCAGGAGCGGCAAGCACCGGGGCCGCAGGTGCGTGGTACGTCCCGATTGGTACGTCCCGATTGCCGGCCACACGGTATTTACCCGAAATTCCGGCCACGGCGAACCTATTCGTTGTAATCTGCAAAACAAATCGCCGAATGCTTCGATCCTATGAGGTCCATGCAGTGACTAGCTCGCGTCCGCGCACTTCAGTATTGAGCCTTGCAGTTTTCCTGACTTGCAGTCTGGCCATCAACGTAGCCGGGGCGCAAACCGGCGACCTTCTCAGTGCTGCGAAGAGTGGCGACCTGGCAAGTGTAAAGGCGCTGTTGGCCACAGGAGTCCAGGTCGACGCCAGGGACAAAACTGGCGCCACGCCATTGATGCTGGCGGCATTCAAAGGCAATACCGATATTGTGCAGGCGCTGCTGGCCGGCGCGGCCGACGTAAATGCGAAAGGGAACACGGGCGATACGGCCCTTGTATTGGCATCCATGAATGGCAACCTCGCCATCGTCAATCTCCTGCTCGCCAAAGGGGCGATTGTGAATCCCAAAGCGATTGGTGACGAAACCGCTCTGATGGTGGCTTCAACAGGAGGCCATCGCGACGTGGTCGAAGCTTTGCTTGCCAAAGGGGCCGACATCAATGCGGAGTCCATGGATGGTTCGACTCCTCTGATTGTGGCAATCGAGAAGAAGCATCCGGACGTGGCGCAGGCACTCATCGGTCACGGGGCGGACGTGAACCTAAAGGGGAAGGGCGGCGAAACTGCGTTGATGGCTGCGTCGATGAATGGAGACCTGGAGACGGTGCAGGCTCTGCTGGCCAAACGTGCCGCAATCAACGAGAAACTAACGAATGGGATGACCGCGCTGGATATGGCCGAGACGAGAGAACACACGGACGTAGAAGCTGCGTTGGTAAAAGCAGGGGCCAAACCATAACCGTGTTCGTCGATACGGACGGGACAGATCGGAATCCTTAGGGTGTCTGCAGCCCGCGTCCCGCGACGCCCAGCTGAACCTGATCCACCGGGATCTCCAGCGCACCCATCTGGTCGCCTGCTACGTCGTGCACACCCATACGGAGAAAATAATTTCCCTTCACCGGAATCGCGACTTCCTGCCGCAGCGGCATTCCGGTGCGCAGCAGCGCGCGGTAAGTGGCGTCGTCCAGGTCCACAGCGGCCGTCGAGAGCAGCGAGTTTACCGGCTGTCCTTCCTGCGTGTAGACGATGGTCGCAAACTCGAGCGTTCCGTGGCGCACCCCGTCGGCGGACTGGGTCAGCTTCACGCGATGGATGTCCGCATTGAACAGAATGGTGTCGACGCGGAATGGTTTTGCCTCCCACCCAGCCAGCAGATAATTTCCCTGCGGCAGCGGCGTCTTCTTCTCGAATTTCTGCACCGCATCGTCGGGTTTGAGGCTCGCCGTGAAGACAATCTCCGTCGGTGGCACAGCGCCCAGCACCATCGCATCCTGGAAACCGCCTTTGGGGTGGTGAACGAGCACGCCTGCGGGAGTCTGATCGGATACGACCGGCTCCGGCGCACCTGCCTGAGACGCGTCAACCGGGAGCGCGCCGCGCGCAACGCGTTTCTGGATCGCCGCAATCTGCCGTTGCTCGACCGCATCGCGATTCACCGCGTAATACCCCTGGCGATGCTGCACGTGCACGCCTGGCCGGTTGACCACGATCCTGATGTGCCGATACGCGCCGTTCCACTGCGTATTGGAGGTGGCGTAGGCGAGAGTGTAGTAGTTCGACCCGTTGCGAACCACTTCGGCAATCACATCCTTCAGGCCGTTGGTGTTGAAGTACGCCTTGCCGCCGGTATTTTCAGCCACAGCCTGCAGATCGTAAATGTCGTTGTTCATCCGCGAAGCGAAACTGGCGCCGCTGTGCCCATGCGCGCCGCCTGCAGGAGACATATCGAACCCGTCGTCCAGCCCGCGCGTATCCACCGGGTAAATCGCAACCCGGCTAATCGTGAGGTCATCGGTCAAATCGGACAAGTCGCCCATGGACCCGCCCACGACGCCAAAGCTGTCCTTGAAGGGATTGCCCAGTCCGCTGCCGAAAATGGTGAGCGGCACCTGGCCCGTGAACCAGATGAGATTTTTCCGCCCCGGAAAGCCAGCCAGATACCGGCCCAGCATCTGCATCCCGTCGCGCAGGATTTCGCGCTTCGTCTGTTCGTAGATGGTGCGGTTGCCGCGGATCGGCTGTTGCACGGAAGGCATGTTGCGCTTGCTTTCCGCCGCGGCCAGCAACGCCTCCTGATCCGAGGAGAAACCCTGAATCAGCCGCATCTCCGTATCCAGCTGGAAAATCGCGATTGACGCTCCCGGCTGCATGTTCTTCAGATACGCAATCAGTTGTTCCCGCAAATATTGCTGCGAGGTGATCGGGGTATCGAGTGCGTCCAGCAGCACCACCGTGGACGCATTCGTGTTCAGCACCGCCGTGTAGTTGCTAAACGTGTTCGGAGGCAACGCCGGCGTCGCCTGCAGCCGCGCCACCTCCGCATCCGCCATTAGCTGATGCTCTTCAAGCCGTCTGATGGTCTGCGGCGCGCCTTCCTCGGTCACCGTGAAATCTTTCGGCGTGAGCCCGGTCACAGGATGCCCCGCGGCATCTGTCACCAGCACGTCGAGCAGCACTTCCCGCGCGGTCACGGAGATCGTCGGCGTCGGCCCAGCATGCGGGGGCGCCTGTTGCGGTGCAGTCTGAGCAACCCCGCCTGACACCCCGGCCAGGAGCACAAGAGAGCTAAGAGCGCTGAGTAGTTCTTTGCGGTGGCCCGACACGACGGAAGTCATAACACACCTCACCAGGCCGAAACATTTGGACGAAGGCAATATACGGACGAACGAGGTTTCGGATTGGTTGCGACCCCTCCCACAAATCCTTGTTCTCCATCACAGCTCCACGCCGCGGCTCGGCTCGATCCGCTTGTTAATCCTCCGTAACTTGACTCTTGACAACCGTAGACTTAGTCTCGAAATGGAGGCAGATTGCGGTTGGTCCGCGCTGTTCCAGAACGGCCATGCAAACTCACCCGTACATCTGGAACTACTTGCCTCTGCTGCTGCAGATCATCGTCGCTGTTGGCATGACTATCAGCATGGTGAGCATGTCCTGGTTAATCGGACGCCACCGTAATATCAAAGAAAAACTGGAAGCCTATGAGTGCGGCATCCCCGCTGAGGGCGATGCCCGCGGGCGCTTTTCCGTCCGCTTTTACATGGTTGCGATGCTGTTTATTCTGTTCGACGTCGAAGCCGTTTTTATGATGCCATGGGCTGTGATCTACCGTCAGCTTCCCGCGCTGACACATTCCAGGTTCTTCGGCTTCTGGGAGATGGTCGTCTACCTCGGCTTCGTCGCTATCGGAATCTTCTACGTGTGGAAGAAGGGCATTTTGGACTGGGCCGCCGACAAGGCAGACCTCTAAGAAACTGGGATCCAAGGAAAGTAGCTATGGCTGAAGCGCTGGTCAACAAAGAAGCTGTGTTCGAAGGGCTGGCGCAGAACGTTGCCATTCAGGCCCTGCGCGCCGCGCATCCCGAGGCTATCGTCAACGCCAAATTCGATCGCGACGAGCTAACCTTGGTCATTTCGCCTGAGAGCTTGCGCGCTGCCTGCCGCACCCTCCAGCAGGCCGGCTACAACTTTTTTGAAGACGTAACCTGCGTCGACTGGTACCCCTCCGAACCGCGCTTCCAGGTCACGTACCACATCCTGTCTCACCGCCTGAAAGAACGTGTTCGACTCCATGTGATGGTCGGCAGCATCGAACCTTCCGTGTACAGCATTACCTCCATCTGGCCCTCGGCCAATTTCTACGAACGCGAAGTGTGGGACCTCTTCGGCGTCCGCTTCAACGGCCACCCCGGCCTGCGCCGCATTATGCTGCCCGAAGAATGGGAAGGCCACCCGCTGCGCAAGGACTATCCGGTGGAGGGTTACCGCTAATGGCCGAGAACCCGAACATGCCGGAGATGCCGGGCTTTGTCGAGACCGCGACCCTGATCGCGCCGCGGCCGGAAGTAGGCTCGAAGGACCACACCATGGTCCTGAACATGGGGCCGCAGCATCCTTCGACGCACGGCGTTCTTCGCCTCGTTCTCGAGATCGACGGCGAAACCGTCGTCAAAGTCGTCCCGGATATCGGCTATCTCCATACCGGCATTGAGAAAACCTGCGAGGCCAAGTTCTATCAGCAGGTTGTTCCGCTCACGGACCGCATCGACTACCTGTGTCCGATGACCAACAACCTGGCCTACTGCCTTGCCATCGAAAAGCTGCTGCAACTGGAAATTCCCGAGCGCGCGCAGTGGATGCGCGTCCTGCTGAACGAGCTCACGCGCCTCAATTCGCATCTGGTATGGCTCGGCACGCACGCCATGGATATCGGCGCGCTCACCGTCTTCCTCTACACCTTCCGCGAACGTGAAGAGATTCTCCGCATCTTCGAGCATGTCTCCGGCCAGCGGATGATGACTTCCTATTTCCGCATCGGCGGCCTCGCGCTAGATCCGCCTCTCGACTTTTTCTCGTCGGTGCAGTCGCTGGTGAGCATCCTGCCGGAGAAAATCGACGAATACGAAAATCTGCTCACTGGCAATCCCATTTTCTTCAATCGCCTGAAGGGCGTGGGCACGCTCAGCGCGGAAGACGCCATCGCCCTCGGCGTCACCGGGCCTCCGATGCGCGCTTCCGGCGTCGACTGGGATCTGCGCCGCGACATGCCGTATTCGAGCTACGAGAAGTTCAAATTTGAAGTCCCGGTCTCGAAAGATGGCGACGTCTGGGCTCGCTACATCGTGCGTCTGCGCGAGATGCGCGAGTCCGTCAAAATTTGCCAGCAGGCCCTTGACGGCATGCCCGAAGGCCCGATCAAAGCGGATGCGCCCCACGTTGTGCTTCCCGATCGCGAAAAGATGAAGACGCAGATGGAAGCGCTCATCTATCACTTCAAGATCGTGACGGAAGGCTTCCAGGTTCCGGCCGGCGAAGTTTACCAGGCCGTCGAATCCCCGCGCGGCGAGATGGGCTACTACGCGGTCAGTGACGGAACCGCAAAACCCTACCGCGTCCACATGCGCAATCCGTCGTTCGCAACCCTGCAGGCGCTGCAAACCATGTGCGCGGGACGACTGATCGCCGACGTCGTCGCGGTGATTGGGTCTATCGATATTGTTCTCGGGGAGATCGACCGTTGAGCGCCCCGGTGGCAGAGCCCATGGTCGAAACGGAACTATGGATTTCGTTTGTCTCGCTGCTGCGGTCGTACGCGGCGGCCGCGAGCCTGGCTTCCGGCAAGGTTGCGGTCGTTTCGAATAACGAATCGGTAACGATCTCCGCATTCGCAGTTCAGATTGAAATGAAGTTCGATTCAAAGTCTGGTCAGGGGACGTGGGAAAAGCGCGTTGCCGGGCACGCGGTATTCCCTGACACTTTCGCGATTCGGCCTGAGGGCACAATTCACATCAACGGCGCAGTCAGGGATCTCGACCACGCTGCCATCGACCTGATCGCTTCCGTTG
>DATHQV010000191.1:0-4138 GCA_035482355.1 Acidobacteriaceae bacterium
AGCGCCCCATAGCTCTTCGCGGCAGGCGCATTGAAGCAGATGGGCGCGCGCTGCTTCGGATTCCAGAAGTCGGAAAAATCCGTCGAGCCCGACCATCCCCGCTGCACCATGCAGACAAAGCCATTGCTTCCCTTGACGGCAGTTGTGTATCCGTTCCGGCCCAGCACCAGCACTTCAGCCGCATCGGCGATGGACTTTGGGGCGGCACTGCGGGCGAGCGCGATCTCAGCGTTCTGGTCCGGTATCAGGTACTGCTCCAGAGGAGCCATGCCAGGATAGGCATTCTGGGCTTTTGCCCCGCTGGTTGTGCTGAACAGGCCGCACGGCAGGAGCAACGCTACAGTGAGGAAACTCAGAAGCTTCTTGTGCATGAAAACCCTCCCACTTTGGAAGATTTATCCAGGACGCCGGTGAGCGTTGGTGCTGATCGTACAGCCTGGAGGTTCTGAAGGCCCCACCCTGGGAATTTCCACAAGAAATCCTTGTCAAGTCCCAAGGCCCCTAACCCCAACAAAACACAGCCCAAAGTCGTTTCCGGTCAATTACGTCCAAGTTGCTACAATAAGAACATAGGTTTCGAACAAAAGGCTGCGCGACGCGCGGCCTTTCGCATTTTGCGAAGAGCCCTATTCCGCGCGGCGGATCAGAAGGATCGTCTGATCGTCGGCTTGTTTGCCAAAGGCCTGTGCGGCGGAGACGATGCGGTCGCGCATGCTTCCGAGGTCCTGCCCGGCCATCTGCAGGAGCAGCGCGGCGATGCGGTCGCTCCCAAACTCTTCTTCCTGGGCGTTCGCCGCTTCGAGGATGCCATCGGTGACGATGGCCAGGAGATCGCCTTGTTCAATTTGCAGCGAGTGGGAGATATAGGCGTCGACCGGAAGCAGGCCGACGGGGAGTTGATTGCTGCCGAGCGCTTCCACGGTCCGGCTGGATGCCTGGTAGTAGAGGATCGAGGGGTGTCCGGCGAGCGTGTACTCGATGCGGCCATCGGGTGCAAGGCAGATCGCGGAGAGGGTCGCGTACATGTGCGATTCCTTGACGGTAGGAAGTGCGCGGTTGAGACGGTCGCAGAGATTGGCGAGGAGGCGGGCGGGGTCATCAGAGGATTCGAGCAGGATGGTGCGGACGGCGGTTTTGACCATGCCCATGAGGATGCCGGCCTGGAGTCCGTGGCCGGAAACGTCAGCGACATAGGCAAGGACGGATCGATTGGGGAGCAGGACAACGTCCACCAGGTCGCCGCCCACTTTTTCGCTGGGCAACGAGAGGCCATTCAGGTCATAGCCGCTGAATGAGGCAGAGATGGGCGGAACGAGCGTGCGCTGAATGCTGTGGGCCGACGCAAGTTCCGTGGCAAGGCGTGTCTCCTCCTGCCGGGCGAGCGAGAAGCGCCGGATCAGAAAGAGAAGAAGAGCAAAGATGAAGATTGTCCCGACAGCCGGACCAGGCATCAGCACGAACGGTTTGGTGAGCAAGGGGAAGGTCCACTGTGCCGTCCATCGCTGCCATCCGAATTGCCACGTGATGAGGAGGATGTCGCCGATAAAGAAAAATCCCTGCCAGAGAAGGGTGGGAACAAGCAGGATGAGCGCGTCGCGATCGCGTTGGAGTGCACGCTTAAGCAGGGTTGCGAGAATCCAGACGGTGGCAGGGAGCACAGACAGCGTGGCAAGCAGGGTGGCGATTCCTACCGAGACGATTCCTACGGAGCTGATATTGAAGACGTAAAGAAAAACCGTGAGCGGATTGAGGAACAACAGGACGGCGACGACCCACCAGGTCCTGGAACGCGGCGCGCGCAGCACAACGGAGAAAAAAGCCAGCGCGGTAAAGAGAGCAGCCGATTGCACCAGGCCATCGATGAAATCAAAGACCGGCAAAGGGATCAGAGCAAGTTGCCGGCTGATGTCTAATCCAATGTCTATCGCGTTCGCCAGTAGAAGCAGCGCGAACCATAGATATTCACGTTCTTCGCGGCGGATGAAAAACAAGACGAGCACGACGAGGCCGACCAGCGTGCCGAGCACGGCATAGGCGTATTGATTGACGAACCTGTTCCACTGAAGCGATCTGTCTGTCGCCGCACGTTGCGCGATGAGGCGGGAGTCTCCGAAATAGCTGCTACCGAAATACCCAAACCCTCCCGGCACATAACCCGCCCACACGGGAAGGTGCCAGGTGCGGATTGCAATATGAAACGTACGCGCGCCGGAGGCTGCGGCGGGGGACAGGGCGAAGACGCGGCTTGAAACGGCGTAGTTCAGAGAGCTGAGGATGGGGCCGAAGGAACCGGCGGGACGTCCGTCGACGAAGAGCTGATAACCCGTTTCCATGGGTCCTAAGTAGAGGGACCAGTCCTTACTACCGTCAGGAACCACGACGGTGAAGCGATACCATGCGAATCCGCCATAGTTCTCATAGCCCTGTTCGCTCCAGGCTTTATCGGAGCGGAGCAGAGGCCATTGCGAATCGTCGAAATTCGGGTCGGCCCATGCGGGATTGTCTCCAGTATGAAAGCGCCAGAGGCCGTCGAGGGAGGCGACGGGCTCGCGTCCAGTTTGCAGGTTGAAGGTCTGAGCATGGAGGCCAGAGGCCGCGCAGAGTAAGAGCGAAAACGAGGCTAGCGACACCAGCAGCACAGAGAACAGCGAGCGTCTCATGGGTACCCCTCCGGGGGCAGGACACAATCTTGAGGAGCCGCCGGCGGTTTCGCATGCCTCGGCCTGTGGGTCGCAACATACTTTGTACCCTTCAGTAAGCCGAATCCGCTCAGTCTTCTGTAAGCTATTCATTCCAGAGAATTTGCAAACAAAATCCCTGAAATCAATATTTTACAGCCAGACGTACCCTGCAACCCTCTGATTCCAAAGATCGAGCCTGGGAAACCAGGGGGAGGGGAGGGGTGGTCAGGCCCGCTGCCCGCTAGGCACGGGCCAGAGTGAAGTGCGTGATCTCCGCCGGGCAGTTGAGCCGGAACGGCAGCCCCACCGTTCCAAGCCCGCGGTTCACATACAGCTCCATATCGCCGAACTTGAAGCTGCCTTCGATGTACTTCTTGCCCATCGGCGGAAGGATGAGCGGCCCCAGCACCGGCAGCCGCACCTGCCCTCCATGCGTATGCCCCGAGAGCATCGCATCGATCCACGGGAAGCGCGGATGGCGGATGACGTGGTCGACGAAGTCCGGCTCATGGCACATCAGGATGACCGGAGCGCTGGGAGCGTCCGGAACGGCCATGTTGAGGTCCGGATCGCGGGTCCCCGCATCGTCCGAGCCGCACAGCCAGAAGTAGTCCGAACCCCGCTGGATGGGAACGTAGCTGTCGATGAGCAGAGGCGTGCCGTGCGCCACGAGCGGCGTGATGACATGCCCCGCGCCTACCCCGACGTCGTGGTTGCCCAGGCACGCATACCGCTGCGGCGCCTTCAGCCCCTCCAGTACCTCGGCCGCAACCCCGGCCGCCCGCCAGGCGTACTTGTCCGACGCCGGCCCGCGGCTGACGAAGTCGCCCGTGAGGAGCACGAGCTCAGGATTAAGCTGATTGATGGTCTCGACGGCGCGCTGGAGGAACCAGGCCTCGGTGTACTCCTCGAGGTGGATGTCGGAGAGCTGGACGAATCGGAATCCGACGAAGGCGTCCGGAAGCTCGTGGATTTTGAGCGTGCGCTCCGTGACCTCGATCTCATGGCGCGCGTGGGTGCTGCCATACGCGCCCAGGCTCAGCCCGGCGGCCGACGCTCCGACGAGGAAGCTGCGGCGCGTGATCGTCCGCGCGCTAAGCTGCTCATTTGTCGGAAACCGAACAGGCATATTTCATAATACCGAGGGTTAGACGAAGGTCGCGAACGTTCAGATATGAGGCCCGGTAGAATCAGTTAGATGCAGTATCGGCTGAGACGACAGGCAGCATTAGAAGCAGCGAAGGGTGCAGGAGCGGATTCCCTTGTGGTCACCCACCTACCCGACGTCCGCTGGCTGAGCGGATTCACCGGCTCGAGCGGCGCCGTAGCTCTGGGACGCGCGGGCGCCGCGCTGTTCACCGACGGCCGATATACATCCCAGGCCAGGGCCGAGGCAGCCGGACTGAAGGTAGTGATCGGCAAGGGCTCCCCCGGAGCACAGGCGACGGCGTGGCTCG
>DATHQV010000192.1:0-15763 GCA_035482355.1 Acidobacteriaceae bacterium
CCATTCCCGCCGCTATCACCCCGGAACCGTCCCCGCTCCACCCGCGCTCCAGCTTCCCGGCACTGGCGTCGGCGCCGCTTCCGCTGTCCATCCAGGCGCTCCCGCATCAGCCCCGGTCCCGGCCGGACCTGCTGCTCGCGGACGCTCCTCCCATCGCGGCGCCCAGGGCCGCGCCCGCATCGCTCCGCAGGCCCGCAAAGCCCCCGGCGTCGCCGTCCCCGCGCCCCCTTCCAACACTCCTCAAAATTAATCGCCCCATCCCACCCCAGGCGAACTTCATCATTCCGCTGTACTCTGTCTTTTCATGCGTACCGTACTGACCGCGAAGCGCCTCGTCACCCCGTCTGAAACCATCCAACATCCCATCGTCCTCATCGAAGACGGCGCCATCGTCAGCATCGCTGCGCAATCCGCCGCCGAGCTGCCTCCTGGCCGCCACGTCGAATTCCCCGACTGCACCCTCATTCCCGCTCTCTTCGACGTCCACATCCACGGCAGCGGCGGCCACGACGCCATGGAGGCCACCAACTCCGCGCTCGACCACATCGGCGTCTTCCTCGCCCGTCGCGGTGTAGGAGCTTACCTCGCCACTACCGTCACCGCTCCGCTCGATTCGCTCCTGCGTTCCCTCACCGGCCTCGCCGCGCTCTTCCGCACCTCCATCGCCGGCGCTCGTCCGCTGGGCGTTCACCTCGAAGGCCCATTCCTCTCGCCTCACAAACGCGGCGCCCATGCTGAGAATCAGCTCCTCACCCCATCGCCCGCCCTCTTCGATCGCCTCTGGCAAGCTGCTGAAGGCCATATCCGCCTCATGACCATCGCTCCCGAGCTTCCCGGCGCTGAAGAAACGATCGCCCACGCCACCAAACTCGGAGTCCGCATCAGCCTTGGCCACAGCGACGCCGACACCGCCGCCGCAAAACGTGGCGTCCACGCCGGAGCCGTCACCGCGACCCACACCTACAACGCCATGCGCCGCTTCGATCACCGCGAACCCGGCCTTCTCGGCGAAGTCCTCACCAACGACAAACTGTTTGCCGAAATTATCTGCGACGGCCTCCACGTCGACCCCGCCGCCGTGCGCCTCTATTGGAAGGCCAAAGGCCCCGAGCGTGCTCTTCTCGTCACCGACGCCATGTCCGCAGCCGGCATGCCCGACGGTAAATACTGGCTCGGCGAGCTCGAAGTCCGCGTCAAAAACGGTCGCTGCATCATCGGGGATGATACCCTCGCCGGCAGCACCCTCACTCTCGATCAGGGCATGCGCAATTTCATGGAATTCACCGGCGCCAGCCTTGCCGAAGCCTCAGCGCTCGCCACCCGCAACCCTGCGCGCATGACCGGCTTCGACAATGAAGTCGGAACCCTCGCCCCTGGCCGCTCCGCCGACATCGCCGTTCTCTCAGAAAAGAATGAAGTGGTCGACACCATCCTGCGCGGCACGCTCACCGGCGATCCGGTCACCCAAACCAACTTCAACGGCTAATTCCGCCCGCGCCTACTGCGCCGCAGAAGGCGTCAGCACGCCCGACAACACGCTCAGGCTTCCGTCCACCGGCGGGCTGTCCAGCCCCAGGATTTTCACGATCAGCGGATAGACATTGATGTTCTCAAACGGCTTCAGCCTCACATCGCGCCGGATGTCCGGTCCCTCTGCGTAGAAAACCGCCTTCATGTTCGGCATCATGAACGGATCGAATCCGTGATTGCCCACCGTCGGCGCGCGATCCTCACGATCCGCCGGCGGCGCCTTCGCCCGAATCGCATACGGCCCCCGCGCCACAATCACCGGATCGCCCTCTCGCGGATTGCTGTTGAAGTGCAGCTCCGCCGGAACATTCGCCCGCCGGTACACCATAAACGACGGATCCGCCGCCTTCAGTTTCTGATACGCCTTGTTCGCCGCTTCTTCATTCGGCGCATACAGCGACATCCCCGCCGTCTCAAACCCATCCAGCGGCGCAAATTTGTCCAAATCGATCCAGCCGCCCTGAATCTTCTCCATCCCGTGGTCCGAAACAATGATCAGGTCAATCGGCAGATGCAGCGCATTCAGATCCTTCTCGAGCGTCCCCATCAACTCATCCACATGCTTCACAGCTTCCGCGGTCTGCGGACTATCCGGCCCAAACTCATGTCCCGCGTGATCCACATTGGAGTAGTAGAGCGTGATGAAATGCGGCCGCTCCTCCGCCGGCAGCTTTAGCCACGCAATCACCTGATCGATCCGCGCATCGTCCGGAAACTTGTCCTCATATTTCAGATAAAACGAGGGCCGCTCTCCCGCAATCTCCGCCTCCGACCCCGGCCAAAAGAAACACGCGCTCCGCATCCCTTCCTTTTCCGCCAGCGACCACAGCGGCGTTCCCCCGTACCACGATCCGTCCGTGTTGGTCTTCGCGTCCGTGTACGAATACCGCTCCTTGCGCGCCGGATCGTAAAACGAATTCCCCACAATCCCGTGGTGCTCCGGATACAGCCCCGTCACCAGCGTGTAGTGGTTTGGAAACGTCAGCGACGGATACGCCGGAATCATCCCCTCCGGCACGCTCGCCCCATGCGCCGCAATCGCCAGCAAGTGCGTCGCCCCATATTTCTTCGCGTAGTCATAGCGAAATCCATCCAGCGAAACCAGCACAACGTAATGCTTATTCTGCTGCGCCTCCGCATTCGGCCCATGATCAACCGAGATGACAGGACTATTCTGCGCGCCCGCGACAGACGCGATAGCAACGAAGAACGCGAACAGCAATCGCAAACGACGCATCGTCTTCTCCAGTCCCGGCCTTACACGCTTGCCGCTACCAGCTACACGCTATCAGCTTGTCTCTCGAACTCCTGCCCCATCCAGTCCGTGAACGCTTCGCTCGACTTGCTCCGTCCCAAAAACGCCTGCACAATCTCCCGCCCCGGCTTCGACCCGCCCGGCTCCAGCACTGCGCGCCGGTACCTCATCGCCACCGGCGAATCGAGCAGCGCATTCCGCGGGAACTGGCTAAAGAAATCCAGCGCAATCACCTTGTCGTAGAGATACGTGTAGTAGTTCGACGAATAGCCCGTCAGATGCGTGAAACTCGCATACATGCGATTCCCCTCCACCCACGCATACGGCAGGAACCGCGCATACAGCTTCCGAAACAGTTCTTCCGGATCGATGCTCGCCGGAGCCAGCCGGTGCGTCTCCAGCGCGTACGTCGTATAGAACAGCTGTGTCCGCACCCAATCCGCGCGTCCAAACGCTCCTGCGCGATTCATGCGCAACACCAGCTCCGCCGGAATCGGTTCGTCCGTCTCGTAGTGGTGCGCGAAACTCGCCAGCAGAGGGGGATCGCGGAAAAATTCCTCCAGCATCTGCGACGGCACCTCAACAAAATCCCCCTCCGTCGCAATCCCGCTGATCCCCGCCCACGCCTGTCGTCCGCCCAGCAACGCATGCATCAGGTGCCCAAATTCGTGGAAGAACGTCACTACATCGGAGTACTGCAGCAATCCAGGATTGCCCTCCTTCGGCTCCGGGAAATTACAGATCAGCGCAGCCTCCGGCAGCTGCCGTCCCGCGATCCCCGGCACCAGCGGATGCGCCGAAAACCATTTGTCTTTCCCCTCACGCGGATGCATGTCCAGATAAAATCGCCCCGCCAGTTCCGCCCCGTCCCACACTTCCCACGCGCTCACCGCCGCGTCCCACACCTCTGGATTCGCAATCCGGCGAAACTTCACTTCAAACAATTTCTCCGCGGTCGCCAGCACTCCCACCTCCACGCGCGCATACGGAAAATACGGCCGCACCGATTGCGAATCGAAGTCGAACGCCGACCGCCGGTACAACTCCAGCCAATACCCCCGGCTCGCCGCATCAATCTGCTCCAGTCCCGGTTGCTTCGACTGCGCAAACTCAAGAATCATCGCGTACTCTCTCTTCGCGCCGCCCTTGCTCGCCTCATCCAGATCGTCCAGGAACGCCTGCATGTTCGCAGCCGACTCCATCATCTGGTCCACGGTCGCCAAATCCGCCCAGTACGCGAAGCCCAGAATCGTCGCCATCTCCTGCCGGATCCCCAGCAAGTCCAGCAGCACCTGCCGGTTCGCCGGAAACGCCCGCGTGTTGTACGCGACAAACATCCGCCGCCGCAAATCCCCTGACCGCGCAAACGTCATCACCGGCAAATAATCAGGAAAATCCGTGGTCAGAACAATCTTCCCGTCCTCCCCCGGCTGGTGCGACGCAAGATAATCCGCCGGCAGCCCTTCCAGCTCAACTGCATCCTCCACCGTCACCGTGTTGCCGCCCTCCTGTACGTTGCGCGCAAACGTCAGGCACAGCAGCGTTCCCTGATCCTGCAATTCCTTGATCCTCGCCCGCGTTGCATCGTCCTTATCCACGCCCGCCAACCGGTACTGCAACAGCGTGCGATCCAGGTAATGCTTCGTCGCCGCATCCGCGCCGGTCGCATCAATCGCCGCCAGCGCCTGATAAACCTCGCGATTCAGCGAAAGCTCCACGCCCGCCTGCGAAATCTTCTGCAACAGCGCCTCGGCCGTGTCCCGCACTTCTTTGTTTGGATAAACGCTGTGCATCAGCCCCGTCTGCGATCCGGCCAGGCCTAACAACGCCAGCGCATCATCATAAGCACGCAGCGTCGTCTCCAGCGTGCGCTCCGGCGCGCGCGTTACCAGTTCAATGGCTTCCTGGTGCAGGCGCAGGCGTTCTTCCACCCACGCTTCAAGATTCTTTGGATCGACGGACGGATAATTTGGAGTAGTAGCAGGGGAGACAGAAGCAGAAACCGGCGGAGTCATCAATACATCCTCTTTTTGCAGGTTATCCCACTCGGGCGAACGCAGTCGTGCCATCGCCATCCGCCCCCTGAGGGGCAATTTCCCGCTCCCATTCCGCACGCTGCCTCTGCCGATAGAGCCGCACCAGCAGCGTGAGGTAGTCAAACGCCACGCGCACTGTCGCCTTACTCGATCCTGCGCCGCGCCGCCCAAAGGTGAACGGCACCTCTACCACCGACCGAACGCGTCCCCGCGCCAGAATCTCCAGCAGAATCTTGAATCCGGACTCCTGGAATCGCAGCCCATCGATGCACGATCGCCGCACCATAAAAAATCCCGACATCGGATCTCGCGCCCGCAACCCGGTACGCTGCACCGGCAGCGTCATCCACACTGCCAGCCGCGACAGCAGATGGCGCGCAGGCTCCCATCCCTGCAAATCTCCGCCGCAGGCGTAGCGGCTGCCCACCACTAAATCGGCGCCTGCCTCCAACTCCGCCCACAACCGCGGCAACAATTCCGGCGGATGCTGCAAATCGGCGTCCATAACCGCCAGCAGCGCCGCATCCGTCTCCGCCCAACCCCGCACTACCGCGCCCGCGAGTCCCTGCCTGTCTTCGCGAACTACCAGCCGAATCCGCGCATCGTCGCGAGCCATCGCCGCGACAATGCTGTCAATCCCGTCGCGGCTCGCATCGTCCACTACAATCACTTCGTACGCCACGGCACACGGGTCCAGCGCCGCGCGAATGCGGCCCAGCAGCGGTCCTATGTTGGCCGCTTCGCGGAGGGTGGGAATGATCAGAGCTAATCGTGGGGAGCCGGAGGCCGCGCGGCGCAATCCCATCGCGCTGCCGTTTCCGTTCTGAGTCAATCGGCGCGCTTTGCGGGTCTGCATCTCGGAGTGACTTCGAAAACGTTGAAAAATTTCGGCTCAATCAGGAATCACGCCCTGCTTTTTGTGATTTCCTGCGCGTCGCTGCTCGTCGAAGGATATCACCCAGGCGTCGAGGACGATGCCGTCTACCTCTCGGCCATCCAGCGCCGCCTGCACCCCGCGCTCTACCCGCACGACTTCCACTTCTTCACCCTGCAAATGCAGGCCAGCGTCTTCGATCGCATCATCGCCGCGGCTGTGCGCCTCACCCACATCCCCGTCTCCGTTGCCGAACTCCTCGGCCAATTCCTCGCCGCGTATTTTCTCCTGTGGGGCTGCTGGAGCATTGCCCGCCGCTGCTTTCCCGCCCCCGCCGGACAATGGGCCGGCGTCGCTCTCGTCGGCGTCCTCTTCTCCATGCCCGTCGCCGGTACCGCGCTCTACATCTTCGACCAGTATCTCCATCCCCGCGCCATCGCCACCGCGCTCATCCTCGCCGCCATCGTTGCCGTTCTTGAGAGCCGCATCACCCTTGCTGCAACCCTGCTTCTCGCATCCGTCGTCATGCACCCCATCATGGGAGCCTTCGGAGTCTCATTTTGCGCAATCCTTCTGGTCGCCGAACGCTGGCGCTTGCCCTCACCTGCGCGCCCCGCCATCATCGCCGGATTTGCCACGCCGCTCTGGATCTTCGAAGGCCCCACCCCCGCGTGGCGGCAAGCCCTCTCCACCCACAGCTATTACTTCCTCAGCCAATGGACCTGGTACGAACTGCTCGGCGCAATCGCTCCCATCCTCATCCTCTGGCTGATCGCCCACTACGCGAAGCACCAACGACGTCCCGTCATGTCCCGCCTCGCCATCGTAGCGGCCATCTTTGCCGTCTTCCAGTTCGTCATCGCCGCCATCATCATGCTCGTGCCGTCGCTCGTTCGCGTCTTGCCCATGCAGCCCATGCGTTACCTGCATCTTGTCTACATCTTCATGGCCCTGCTGGGCGGCGGCATCCTCGGCGAGAAATTCCTCCGCACCCACACCATCCGCTGGATCATCGTATTTCTTCCCCTGGCCACCGGCATGTTCATCGCACAGCGAACTCTGTTCCGCGGAACCCCACATCTCGAACTCCCCGGCATCGCCCCCCGCAATCCATGGCTCGAAGCCTTCGCGTGGGTCCGCGCCAACACGCCCAACAATGCGTATTTCGCCCTCGATCCGTATTACATGGAACTGCCCGCCGAGGATTACCACAGCTTCCGCGCTCTCGCCCAGCGCAGTCAGCTCGCCGACGCCGTCAAAGACGCAGCCGTCGCCACGCAAGTTCCTGAGCTCGCACCGCAATGGCAGCAACAAACCCAGGCCGTCGCAGGATGGCGCAGTTTCACCGCGCAGGATTTTCAGCGCCTGCATCAGCAATTCAGTGTCGATTGGATTGTGGTGCAGGGAAGCGGCGTGCCCGGCCTCGTCTGTCCTTACCGCAACGAAGCCGTCGCCGTATGCCGTCTGTAACCAAAACAGTTACAAAATCTTTTTTCCGAACGCCGAAGAGATCAACTCCACCGCCAGAGCCGCGGTCCGGTTATGCTCGTCGATCACCGGATTCACCTCCACCACCTCCAGCGCAACCATCCGCCCGTGATCCGCGATAATCTCCATCGCCAGATGCGCCTCGCGGTACGTTGAACCGCCGCGCACCGGCGTCCCCACTCCCGGTGCATCTTCCGGATCGATCCAGTCCATATCCAGCGAAACGTGGTACCCCGCCGTCCCGCGTCCGGCCGCCCGCAGAGCCTCTTCCATCACCGTGCGCATGCCACGCTCGTCAATGTCGCGCATCGTGTAAACCTCGGTCACGCCAGCGCGTTTAATGTTTTCCTTTTCCGTCGCATCGATGTCGCGTACTCCGATCAGCACCACGTTCTCCGGCTGCACCTTCGGCGCGAACCCCAGCAGATTTGTCAGCGCCTCCGGCCCCAGTCCCAGCAGCGCCGCCAGCGGCATCCCATGCACGTTCCCGCTCGGCGAGGTCGCAGGCGTATTCATGTCCGCATGCGCATCAATCCAGATCAGCCCAATCTTCTGGTTCTGCTTGCGGTAGTAGTCCGCCACGCCGGAAACGCTGCCGGCCGCCACTGAATGGTCGCCGCCCAGAATCACCGGCGTCATCCCTTCGCTCAGCGCCTTCTCCACCATCTCCGCGGCCCGCGAACACGTCTCCGTGATTTCCTTCAGATAGCGCGCGCTCGCTTCGCCCACGGACTTCGTCTCCGCCACGGCAACGCTGATGTTGCCGCCGTCGCGCACTTCGTGCCCCAGCGCCTCCAGCCGCGCTTCAAGCCCGGCCACGCGCACCGCTGACGGGCCCATGTCCACACCGCGTCGCGCTGCGCCCAAATCGAGTGGGACCCCGATCACTTTGATCTTGCGAGGAGGGAGAGCCTGTACGCCCGAATAGATTCCAGAAGCATTAGCCGCCTGAGCGGGAAATTCGATTGCTTTCGCCATAACGTCACACTTGCAGGGGCCCGGTACTGCAGCATCACGGATAGATGCGGTTCAGCGTCCTCGCGAACGGAATTGTCTCCCGCACGTGGTCCAGCCCGCAAACCCATGCCACTGCGCGCTCGATCCCCATCCCGAATCCCGAGTGAGGAACCGAACCGTAGCGCCGCAAATCCAGATACCACTGGAAAGCATCGATTGGCAACTGGTGCTCCTCAATCCGCTTCTTCAGCAGCTCGTACGATGCCACGCGCTGCGACCCGCCAATCACCTCGCCGTACCCCTCCGGCGCCAGCACATCCACGCACAGCGCATACTTCGGTTCCACCGGATCCGGCTCCATATAGAACGCCTTCACCGCTGCAGGATACCGGTGCACCATCACCGGACAGTCAAATTGCGACGAAATGTACGTCTCATCCGGCGAGCCAAAATCGTTCCCATACTCAAACGGCTGGTCCAGAAATCCCTTTGCATGAGCTTCGTTCAGCATCGCCGCAGCCTCGTCGTAGCGCAGCCGCGGAAACGGAGGCTTGATCGCCTCCAGCTTCGCCACATCGCGATTGATCGTCTTCAGTTCCGCCGCGCGCCGCGTCACCACGCGATCCACAATAAAGCTGATGAAGTTTTCCGCCAGCCCCATCAAATCGTCGAGATCGGCGAACGCCCACTCCGGCTCCACCATCCAAAACTCCGTCAGATGCCGCCGCGTCTTCGACTTTTCTGCGCGAAACGTCGGTCCAAACGAATAAACCTTGCCCAGCGCCAGCGCCGTGCTCTCGATATACAGCTGCCCGCTCTGCGTCAGATACGCTTCATCGCCAAAATAGTCGACAGGGAAGAGCGTGCTCGTTCCTTCGCAAGCCGCCGGCGTCAAAATCGGCGGATCGGTGAGCACAAATCCGTTATCATCCAGGAAATCGCGAGCTGCCTTAATAATTTCCGCGCGAATCCGCAGAATCGCTGCCTGCCGCGGCGTCCGGATCCACAGGTGCCGGTGCTCCATCAGGAAATCCGTCCCATGCTCCTTCAGCGAAATCGGATACGGATCGTCCGCAGGCACCTGCTGGATGACTTCCACGCCCTCAACATCCAATTCGTAACCGCCAGGCGCACGTTTGTCCGCGCGCACCTTGCCCGTCACAATCACCGACGATTCCTGCGTCAGCCCTTTCACCTTCTCAAAAACTTCCGGCGTCACCGCGGCCTTCGGCACAATGCCCTGAATCGTCCCGGTGCCATCCCGAAAAATAGGGAAGAGCAGCTTGCCGCTCTCGCGCATGTTGTACAACCAGCCATGCAGCGTAACCGTCTGCCCCTCATGCTCGCCAATATGCCCAATCGTCGAAAGAGGAGGTTTTGCCACCGTTTCCGTCACAATTTCCGAATGTCCGTCATCAGTAGTCATATTTTTCTAGTCCCTAATCCCTAATCCCCGCTCCCAAACTCTCCGCGCCTTCTCACCAACGCTCTCTGCTGTCTCGCCCAACCCGTAATGAATCTCCAGCACCCCGGCCGGCGTTTGCGGTTCCGCCTCGAGCGCCGCGATCGTTTCCTCCCACGCAATCGTCCCATCGCCCGGCCACAGATGCGCGTCCCGGTCTCCCTTGTTGTCGTGCAGATGCGCTGACCGGATGCGTCCTTTCAGCGTCTCCAGCGCCGAGGCCACGCCATCGCCCAGATGCGCATGCCCCACATCCACGCACACGCCGATATCCGGCATATGTCCCGAGTTCAAAATTTCAATCAGGTGTGCAGGCCGCGCCACTTCGCCCTGCAGATTCTCGATCAGCAGCTTCACCCCGAGCGGGTTTGCAAAGGCGCGCAGATGTTCGAGAGCGGTAATCGCATTCTCCAGCGCCCGCTCGCCCCACGCATCGTCGCGCTCGCCCAGATGGAGGATCAAAAATCGGAAGTGAATCTGCTCCGCCGCTTCCAGCGCCCGCTTCACCTCATCCATCGCATCAATCCGCCGCGACTTATCCGGGTGAATCACATTTACTGCCGGCGCTCCGCTGCGCCCCATCTCCAAATCCGGATAGAGCGGCGCGTGCATCGAGAACGCCTCAGTTGTGTTCGAGCGAAACCACTCCGCGATCTCGCGAACATGCGGCCGGCTGGTGTAGTCGAAGTGTTGCCGCGCGGCAAACAACTCCACGCCCTGCGCACCCGCGCGCGAGAAAACGTCGAGAAGTCCCGGATGTAGTCGATGATTCAGAAAGACGTGGGATGAGATGGCTTTCAGCATGAAGAAACCAGATAAGGCTGTTGCCTCTATCTTCTCACCCGCGCCCCTGCAGACCGGGCGCAACATCCGCCGCCATCCGCGTTCCCTGGTGAAAAATCACCTGCCAGCGCCCATCCCGGCGTACCCAAAGTGAACTGCGCAGTACGGCGATAGCAGGCACGGCGTCCAGGCGCATCGAGCGGTAGGTTACCAGGCAAACGTCAGGCGCGAGAGGTCGCGCCTCGAAGTCCGTTGCCTCCACTTCAAGCGGCGGCTCCGTAGCCATCAGGTCAAGAATTTGTGTTTTGTTGAATACGCGGCCCGAGCTGCCAAACTCGACGAAATCATCGCCCAGCAGCGTTGCCACGGCAGCGCGGTTGCGCCGAAACTCCGGCTGCAATAGCCGGAGTTCCAGCGCAATCACCTCGTCGGCGGCCATGGGGTCAGCCGCCCTTACTCCGCTGCGGTCTCTTCGCCCTTCACCGTCACGCTGATGTGCGCCGTGACTTCGCGATGCAGCTTCACCGGGATGTGGAACTCGCCCGTCGACTTCAGCGATTCTTCCAGCTGAATCTTCCGCCGATCCACGTTGAAGCCCTTCGCCGCCAGTTCCTGGGCGATATCCGCCGAGGTCACCGACCCGAACAGATGATCGTTCTCGCCCACGCGGCGCTCGAACACCAGTGCCACCGTGTTCAGCTGTGTCACCAGTTGCTCCGCTTCCGCCTTTTCCTTCGCCGAACGGCGCACGGACGAGGCCTTCATCTGGTCGATCACCGCTTTGTTCGCCGGCGTCGCTTCCATCGCCAGCTGGCGCGGCAGCAGGTAGTTACGGCCGTATCCTTCGGCGACTTTTACTACATCGCCGCGATGGCCGAGGCTCGAGACATCTTCTCTCAGAATCACTTCCATTGCACAATCTCCTGTCAGGCCGCGCACCGTACGCAGAGAGCGAACCTAAGGACCCAGAAGTCCCAGGGCTCCATCTCCTGCGTCACCAGCGCTGCCTGGTAGTTTCTAGAACCGCGCTGCAAACGGCAACAAAGCAATGTTGCGCGCCTGCTTGATGGCTTTCGACAGCCGCCGCTGGTGCGTCGTGCATACGCCGGTCAATCGGCGGGGCACAATCTTGCCGCGCTCGGCCACAAATCCCTGCAGCAGCCGCACATCCCGATACGAGATGGCGTCAATCTTCTCGGTGCAGAACTTGCAAACCTTCTTCCGCCGGAAAAATTTCCGTCCGCCCGGGCCGCCCGGCCCACCAGAACCAGAGCGTCCGCCCGGACCGCTGGGGCGAGAAGGCGGTCCATCGGACCGCGGTGTCGTTGTCGTCGTTTCGTCAGGCATATTTCCTCCAGGCCGGCCGTCCATCGGGGCGCCAGGCCAATTCCGTTGTCTTCCGTCTCACGCCCGCGCTTATGCGCTGGCCTGTGCTGTCTCTGCCGCCGGTGCTGCAGGTGCCGCTGCCGGAGCCGCCGCCGCCGCTGGAGCTGCTTCAGCAACCGCTGCCGGAGCCTCCACCGGTGCCGCCGGCGGAATCGCGCTCAGCTTCTTCCGCGTCGCGCGAATCGCCCGTACCTTGGCGAGACGCTTCTCTTCTTCGTCCATCCGCACCGTGATGAACTTAATCACCGGCTCTGAAACGCGCAAACGGCGCTCCAGCTCGGCAACCAGTACCCCATCGGCGTCGATGGTCAGCAGAACATAATTCCCGTCGTTGAACTTGCGGACCATGTAGGCGAGCTTGCGGCGGCCCAGCTTCTCCGTCGAACGCACCGCCCCTCCGCCACCGGTTACCGTTTGTTCCAGCGCGGCAATCAGCTTGTCCAAATCCTCGTCGGCCACATCCGGCCGCACGATAAACATCACTTCGTAAAAACGCTGCATCGTCTGTTTCTCTTCCCTCCGGACCACTCGGCCCGGCATTCAAAATTCGCTTCCGCCGTTACTTCCTTTTCGTTCTCTACTTCTCCGCAGGCCCGTTTCCAGCTTCTTCCGGATCCCGGCGGTTGAACTCGTTCATGGCAGGCCCAATCCCCCGGGTCACTACCATCTCTACAGCGCGCGACACCCGGTCCAGGACCAGATCGATCGCGCTCAAATCCCGCTTGCTCATCGGTGTCAACAGGTAATCTTTGCCGCGGCGAAAAGCTTCTTCGCGAACTCCCGGCTCTGCCCCAACCCCGATGCGGATGCGCTTCCACTCGTCCGTTCCCAAAACTCCTGAGATGGATCGCGCTCCGTTATGTCCCGCCGGACTGCCCCTCTCGCGCACGCGCACCGTTCCGAGAGGCAAATCCAGTTCGTCGTAAACCACCAGCAGATTCCCGGAAGCAGCGATGCCGAATTCCTCCGCCAGCGCTCCCACCGAAATCCCGCTCAAATTCATGAAAGTCTCCGGCTTGGCCAGAATCACCTCCCGGCCTCCCATTCGAACCTTCGCAGTCAGCGCGCGGCAGCGGCGATTCACCACCGCCGCGTTGTGCTCACCGGCGATGCGGTCAATCGCCAAAAATCCCGCGTTATGCGGCGTGAACTGATACTCGATTCCCGGATTCCCGAGTCCGACCACCAGAAACGCGCCGCCCTCTTCCGGCACTTACTTCTTGCCGCCCTTTTCCGGCGCAGCAGCAGCCGCTGCATCCGGCGCATCCTGCTTGCCCTTCTTCACCACTTCCGGCTCAGCAGGAGCTGCAGCCACCGCGGCTGCTTCAGCATCCGGCGTTGCCACCACTTCTTCCTTGATCGAGACCACATGCGCTACCGGCGTGTCTTCCGGCGTCAGGAAGCGCAGGCTTCCCGAATGCGGCAGATCCGATACGCGCAGCACCATCCCGAACGTCAGGTTTGAAACATCGACACCAATATTGGTCGGAATATCGCCAGGCAGGCACTCGATCTCCACTTCGCGCAGCATCTGGTCCAGAATGCCGCCCGACGTCTTCACGCCGATCGCAACACCCGTCAGCAGAATTGGCACTTCCACCCGGATCGGCTTGTCCAGCGCGATGCGCTTGAAATCGATGTGGATCAGGTTGCCCTTGATCGGCTCGTACTGCCAGTCCACGATCATCACCTTCGCCGATGTGCCCGAAAACGCCAAATCGAAAATCGAGTTGTGGCCGCTCTCCGACCACAAAATTTTCTGGATCTGCTTGGGATCCACTTCCACGGCCACCGCCGGCTCGGCCGCGCCATACACCACCGCGGGAATCTTGCCGCGCACACGCACACGCCGTGCGGCATTCTTGTTGAACTTGCCCTCGCGGGCCACTGCGTTCACGGTTTCCTGAGTAATCATGTCCTCTTCCTTCGGGCACGGACTGCGAGCTTCACTCGCTCCCCGCTCCCTTCGCAGCGTTGACTGCCGCCGCTGTTTGGCTCCGCGCTCCTCATTCCCCAAGCGCAACAACCGTTACCTGTTTCACCAATCCCTACCAGGACTGACAACGAATCTCTTTCCGACAACTGACAGCTAATTCCGGTCCTGCTGGAACCTCGAACCTAATACCTAAAACCTGGCACCTAGTTAAACAACGTGCTCACGCTCGTCTCCATATGAATGTTCTGGATCGCCGCGCCCAGCAGGCCTGCCACTGTCAAGACTTTCAGCTTTCCCGATTCCTTTAGAATCTTCGCCTCTTCGCGCAGCGGAATCGAATCCGTTACCACCACCTGCTCCAGCCGCGAATTCATAATCCTCTGCACCGCTTCGCCGGAAAGCACTGGGTGCGAAGCGCCTGCATAAACCTTGGTCGCTCCCTGCTCCAGCAGAGCATCGACGGTCTTCACCAGCGTGCCGGCCGTGTCGATAATGTCGTCCACAATCAGGCACGTCCGCCCCTTCACCAGGCCGATCACGTTCATCACTTCCGTCACGTTGATGTCCGTGCGCCGCTTGTCCACAATGGCCATCGGAACACCCAGCTTGGTCGCGATAAACCGCGCCCGCTCCACGCCGCCCGCATCCGGGGAAATCACCGTCAGGTCCGGCAAGTTCAATTCCTTGATGTACCCAATCATCACCGGGCTCGCAAACAGATGATCGACCGGGATATTGAAAAATGCCTGAATCTGCGCTGCGTGCAGATCCATAAACAACGCGCGATTCGCCCCCGCAGTAACCATCAAATCAGCCACGAGCTTCGACGAGATGGCCACCCGCCCGCGATCCTTGCGGTCCTGCCGCGCATACCCGTAATACGGCACCACCACGGTGATCCGCCCAGCCGATGCGCGCTTCAGTGCGTCGATCATAATAAGCAGTTCCACCAAATGCTGATCGACAGGCCAGCAGGTCGGCTGCACCACAAACACATCGGCGCCGCGCACATTCTCCAGCAGCTGGAAATAAACTTCCCCATCGGCGAACCGCTGCATCCGCGTCTCGCCCAGCGTGACGCCGACGTGCCGGCAAATTGCCTCTGCCAGTTCGCGGTTTGCGGATCCCGAAATAATCTTGAAACGCCTGTCTTCATTCGATACGCGCGATCGCCGCGCTTGCGGCTGTTTCGCCGCGTTGCCGTCTGCCTGGGAACCCGCCGCGTTCGGCGCAATCTTCCCGTCTCCCGGTGGCGTCGCCGGATTGGGCGATTCCACCGCTGCCGTCTCCATCGGTTCGGTCATTACAAGATCCTCCAGCTGGTTTGCATGGCATCCTGCACATCAACGGCAATCTTCTGCCGGGCCTCACTTCAACACTCTGGCTGGGCGACCAGGATTCGAACCTGGACAAAGTGCTCCAAAGGCACTTGACCTACCATTAGTCGATCGCCCAAAAACTTCTCTTCCGACTAATCGCTAAAACCTAAAACCTAAAACCTAGAACCTAAAACCTAAAACCTAGAACCTAGAACCTAGAACCTAAAACCTAACCCCGCGGCAACGTCTTCGTCCGCAGCCACCGGATCCCTGCCGCCTCTAGCCGCGCTTCCGCTGCGTCCGCAGCCTCCGCCGTTCCATACAGCCCAAACAGAACTGAACCAGAACCGGAAAGACCCGCACACAACGCCCCGTCTGCCAGGGTGCTGGAGTCCGCAAGTATGCGCTTGATTGTTCCGAGGAGGGGATGTTGCCGGAAAACGACCTCTTCAAAATCGTTTTCGATCCCGGTTCGGACAAGCGCGAGAAGCGGATTACCCTTCCCGGCCAGGCCCCCGCCCATAGCGGAGACACCGGAGGAGTGCGCGCCCGTTTCCTCGCCAAATGCCGCGGAAAGAGCCCGACTCAACCTGTTTAGTCTAACGGACCCCTGCTGCCCGGTCAATGCAGCATCGCCAGTATCTGCGTGAATTTCCTGCGCATCCGGCCCGCGTACGCTCGCATGGAGCGCGTCCCAGTCCCGAAACGCCTGTGGCGTCGATACCCCCACCCCCGGC
>DATHQV010000193.1:0-33774 GCA_035482355.1 Acidobacteriaceae bacterium
GACTCCTCGAGCAGCCCGACCGCGCCATTGGCCTCTGCATGTGCCGAACGCGGCGTCCACAGCCGCAGCTGGGCCGTCTGGGGCTTGTCGGGATTTGCCCCGCGGACATCGATGACCAAAGTATCCGTCTGCGGTTGCACGTAGATCGTTGCCTGCATGCCGCCGCCCTGCTCGCGCACCTCGCCGTCGTACAAATCAAGACTTCCGGAGTAATCCGAAGCGGCCGTCAGCGCCGAGAGGCCGGGAATTACGACCTGCCCCGGCGACAGGCGATCGGGCAGCGTATCGCCGCGGTTTAGCTGGGCAGTCAATCCGTCCGCCGCCCACACCGCAACTCCGAGGCGGCCATTCCCAAGCGGCATGGCCTCGCTGGCGTCGGTGTTGGGCCGCCCAAGAAAGATGTCGGAGCGGTGAAGAACGCCGGGCACATCAATGTGAAAGCGCCCGTCGTGCCAGGCCGTCGAAGAAGGTGGTGCAGCGGCCAGTGCATGGAAGATCCAGAGTCCAGTCTGCAACCCTGCCAATAAGCGAAGAGAAATCGGTCTCATGTTTACTGCCAACCTATCGTTACTCCGCAGCGGTCTCCGCCGGCATGGAAGGCGGCGGAGCATCCTCGGGAGCAGTGCCCCACTGCGGATTGGGCGCGGGGCCCATCTCGAGCGTCAGATTGCCGCCGTCGGCGATATCCGCGTGGCGGAACCAGGGTTTACGGAGCGGCTGTCCGTTGAGCGTGGCGGACTGGATGTATTTGTTCTGAGCAGAGACGTGATCGGCGATGATGGCAAACTCTTTTCCGTTACCCATGCGGATCGTCGTCTTCGCGAAGATGGGGCTCCCGATCTCGTAAACCGGACTCCCCGGGCAAACCGGATAAAAGCCCATCGCGCTGAACACGTACCAGGACGACGTCTCTCCGCCATCGTCATCGCCCGGAATTCCCAGGGGACCATCGCCGTACCAGACGTCCATGAGTTGTCGCACCCGCTGCTGGGTCTTCCACGGCTGTCCGGAAAAATCGTACAGATAAGGAATATGGAAGCTGGGCTCGTTGCCCTGTGCGTAGAGCCCCACCAGCCCCGTGCCATCCGGAAACTGATCGAGGAAATGGAACTTTGAGGTACCATACTGCTCCACAAACAGCTGGTCCAGCTTCTGGTTGAAGGCATCGCGGCTGCCGAAGAGATGGATCAGGCCCGTGACGTCATACTGGACGCCGAAGGTGTAAATCCACGAATCCATCTCCGTAAAATAGTCACGTCCGCCCTGTCCTCCGCCTAACCTGGGATCGAAGGATTCCACCCATTGGCCGTCGGCGCTCTTCGGCGCCATAAAGCCGATCGCCGGATTGAAGAGGTTCTGATAGTTGTGCGCCAGGCGGGTAAAGTAGGCGGCATCCTCCGTCTTACCCAGCGCGCGAGCCAGCTGGGCTGCACACCAGTCGTCGTAGCCGTTTTCAATCGTTACGGAGACCGCCTGGCGGCGCTCGCCCGTCACCTCAGGGATCGTTTCCTTCTCGCCGGACGCCAGCGCCGGGAAGAATCCCTTGTCGAAATAAATTTTGTCCAGAGGCGTGAGCGGAGCGCGGCTCCATGGAAGCAGCGTGGCCTCGGTTGCATTCTTCCGGATGCCTTCATACGCCTGTCCGACATCGAAATCCCGGTAGCCCTTCTCGTAAAGATCGAGGATGAACTCCGCCGCGTGGTGCCCGATCATCACCGCCTGCTCGCCCGCAACCGACGGAAAGGAGGGCATCCATCCGCTCTGCTGATACATACGGATGTAGGAACGCGCCATATCCTGCTGCCGGCGCGCATCGAGCAGAGCCTGCAGCGGATGCAGCGAACGGTAGGTGTCCCAAAGGCCGTCGTCGACATAGAAGTCGTGGCCTTCGGAGGAGTGGACCTTGTGATCGTAGCCGCTGAAGTACCGCCCGTCTTCGGTGATATCGGTCATGCGGCCCAGCGAGCGATAGAGCGCTGTGTAGAAGATGGTGCGCTGACGTTCCGTCCCGCCTGCAGTCGTAACAGCACCCAGGGTGCGATCCCACGCAGCGCGCGCCTCTTCTTTCACTGCCTCGAAGCCCCACTGCGGAATCTCTCGCTCGAGATTGCGTCGCGCCTGATCTGTGCTGATGTAGGAGAGGCCGACTCGCACCTCGATCGTCTCACCGGCAGTTGTATCCGTGTCGGTGACAAATCCGATGTCGTCGCCGCTGATTCTCGCTTCGTGGCCAAGTGCGCCACTCTGCCAGGTCTTCCAGGAATTCTGGGGAGAGGAAAACTCGATGTAAAAGTACTCACGCGTTTCGCCATGCGGATCGGCCAGCGCGGCGACGTCGCCGCCCACCTGCTCGCTGCCCTCGACGGATTTCGGTCCGTCGACAGTAAGCTCCCCATGGTTGTGGAGGCTCAATACCAGGTGACCGTGCCGGGCAGCCGGATAAGTAAACCGGTAATATGCGGCTTCCCGGGTGGTGGTGACCTCGGCCTTGATCTTCCATGTCTGCAGATCGGCTTCGTAATAATACGGAGTTGCCCTCTCGAAATCGTGATCGAAGTCTGAAGCATAATCCGCCGGCTTCGTTTCCTCCGGTCCATCGGATGCCATCAGCAGGGCTGGGCCGGCTGGAAATCCGTAGATCTTGTCAGCAAGATAGCGATCGGTGATGCCCGGCGTAGTCACCGGAGCGACGCGCGCCATGCCGTACGGATACTGAACGTACGGAACCGTTGCCGTCAGCAGTTGGCCGATACCGCCGATATTGGGGTCAACATAGTCGACCGCCCGTTTCGGAGTCTGTGCCGCAGCCCCTGCCACGCCTATTCCCAGAATGCCGGCAAGAGCCAGGCCATGTGCACAATTCATCCTCATCTCACCCTTCATGCTTCGTTTCTGAAGTTGTCTATCGCTTCCACAGGACCGTCTCAGCGGACGCGGTCATGGCTGCAGATTGAACTCGGCGCTCAGACTGGCTCGTGACGACCCGCCCGCCCAAACCGTATAGCGGGCCGCTTCCACCGCCCACTTGTTGTCCACATTCCAAACTGCAAGCTGTCTCTGCGGAATCAGAAAGGTCACAGCGCGCGTCTCTCCCGGCTGCAGATGGATGCGCGAGAAGCTCTTCAGAGCGCGCTCCGGCGTTTCCACGCTGCTTACGTTTTCCCGCACATACAACTGGGCCACCTCATCCCCCGCACGGTCGCCGGTATTCGTCACATCGACGGTGACGCGAATGTCACCCTGGCTTCCCGGCGCCGGCGGCTGAACTGCCAGGCGATCGTAGGCGAAATTGGTGTAGCTCAGTCCGAATCCAAAGGGAAAGAGCGGCTTGTCGCTGCCGTCGATATACTTCCATGTTCGCGACGGATCAGCGTTGTAAAAATCCGGTAGCTGTCCAACGCTGCCTGGGAACGTGATCGTCAGCCTGCCACCAGGATTGTTGTCGCCGAACAACGTCTCTGCGACAGCTTTCCCGCCGAATTCGCCCGGGTACCACGCCTCGAGAATCGCCGGAACGTGCCGCTGCGCCCAGCCGATGGTCAGCGGCCGCCCGTTTTCCAGAACGAGTGCCACGGGTTTTCCGGTTTCCACTACCGCTTCCAGCAACTGTTCCTGATTGCCGGGCAAATCGAGAGAGGAGCGGTCGAAGCCCTCTCCGGAGATGCCTTGCCGTTCGCCCAGTGCGAGGATCACGACATCAGCGCGGGCTGCCGTCTCCACCGCCGCCGGGATACTGTCGCCCGGATCGGAAGTGACAGTTGATTCCGGCAGAAGGTCGCGGAGCCCCTGCAGGATGCTGATACGTTCCCCGTTTTTCTCGTCCTCATAGTCGCCGTAGCGCGCTACCGCAGCGTTTGGACCGATCAGGGCAATCCGCTTCGTGGATTTGGACAGCGGCAACAGCGGCCCATCATTCTTCAGCAGCGTCATCGACTCGCGAGCCGACTGCAGGGATAGCGCGAGGTGCTGGGGAGAGCGATACACCTTCGCCTGCAGCGCCGGATCGACGAAGGGATGATCGAAGAGCCCCAGCTCGAACTTCACGCGCAACACCGACCGTACCGCGCGGTCTACATCAGCGACCGGAAGAGCGTGGTCGTGGACGCAGTCGATCAGCGCGTCTTGAAAAACTGTGTGATCAAAGTCGTAGAACTGCATGTCCACGCCGGATCGGATCGCCATGCAGGCGGCATCTTCGGGACTGGCGGCAACATGGTGGGCGCTGTATAGCCGCTCGATCGCACCCAGATCAGACAGGACAAATCCGGAGAAGCCCCACTCCTGGCGCAGGATGGTTTTCAGCAGGAAGGGATCGGCAGTGATGGGGATGCCGTCGATTTCGTGATAGGCGGCCATGACCGCCATGGCGTGTCCGTCGCGAATGGCTTCGGCAAAGGGCGGCAGCATCATCGTTCGCAGCTCCCGTTCGCCCATATGTACGGGTGACGTGTTCGTCCCGCCCTCCGGCGAGCCGTGACCCGCGAAATGTTTGGGCTCGGCGACCACCGTGTGGTCGCTGGCCAGGCTCTCCCCCTGCGCGCCTCGCACATACGCGAAACCCATCTGCCCGGTCAGGTAAGGATCCTCACCGAAATCTTCTTCAACTCTTCCCCAGCGCGGGTCACGGGCCAGGTCGAGGACCGGAGCGAGAATCATGGCCACGCCAGTAGAGCGCGCCTCGGACGCGATGACCGCGCCCGTCTGCTGCGCAATGCTGGGATTCCAGGTTGCAGCCAGGCCGATCGGGGCCGGAAACACCGTACCGTTGTTGAAGCCGTGGAGCCCTTCTTCAATGAACAACGCGGGAATCGCCAATCGATTATGAGCGATCACCCATTTCTGGATCGCGTTGTACTGCTCGGGAGTGGGATTGAGGTCGTGGATGGAACCGACCCCCAGAGCGCCCCAAAGCTGTAGGCCTTTTTCCGGGACAAAAACGGCATCTCGAGCCGCGTGGGTGGAGTCACTATGGGCGCTCATGATACCGGTCGCACCGGAATACATGTCGAGTTGGCGGACCTTCTCCTCCAGCGTCATGCGGCTCAGCAGGTCATCGAGGCGCTGTTCGATCGGAGCGTCCGCCTGGCGGTAGAGGACTGAGCCCTGCTCCTGCGCGAGAGCAGGAGCAGGGCACGACCCGACGAGCAAGCCGCAAAAAAGAAGGCAGGCCGCTACGAACCGAGCATGCCGGAAGGCACTGTTCAGGTACCCGTCGAGGCCATGGCAGGATTGGGCTGAGGCCGGGAGGCTGCGATGGCTCGGCAACCATGACTTTTCGCCGGAGGGCCATTTCCAATCCCATTTGGATGATGCGTTCACGTAGAGCAAACCTTCCATCCCGGGGTTGAGTTGCAGCGGAACCTCGAGTCGCCTTATCCGGCTGGCGAAACAACAACACTAAAGCCTGGAGCCAGGAATGGCAACGTTAGGCTGAGGTCCTAACGGCCTCATAAGTAATTGAAAAAAAGCCAGTTGCTATGGCATGAGGAAGCTAACCGTAGTTACTCCCGTGGAAGGTTTGCAGAACAGGCAAAGGTAAGGCGGAAGCCGCGATCCCGGGGACGAAGACCGCAGGAGGCGAAGAGTGCTACCATTTGGCTCTCCTATCGTGGCAACGCGCTCCTCATTTCCCGCCGAAGACCGGCCAGCTCAGGCCAGAACTGCAGAGAAAGAGGCAAATACTGCCGCCGTCCGGAAACACCTCGCGGAAGTTGCAGAAGGGGCTGCCTTCAAGGGAAGTCATCGCAGCGCGCAGTTTCTCCGCCATGTGGTGGAACAGGCAATTGAAGGGCATCTGGAGTGTCTCAAAGAGCGGGTAATCGGAATGGAGTTGTTCGGCCGAACACCCTCCTACGATACAAGTGAAGATGCGATCGTCCGGGTCACGGCCAGCGACGTGCGCAAGCGTCTGCTGCAGCACTACGGGCGATATGGCGCGACCTCGGGATTGCGGATTACGCTTCCTCTGGGGTCCTACGTTCCTGTCATCACGCATGAAAACGGCCAGTTAGTGACGGGAGCACCGGCAGCGGTGACCGCGGATTTGCTACATTTGCCGCCGACAGCGAAGGAATCCGATCTGGAACCGAACCAGGCGGGAGTGCCTGGTCCCAGTAAGGAGAAAGAAGAGAAAGAGGAGCACCGGGTTACAGGGCGGAGACCCTGGCTGATTGCTGTGGCCGCGATTCTCTGCGCTGTTGGCGTGTTTGGCGGGGGGCAACTGCTGGGGCGCTACGAAGCGCTGTCTCCCAATCCGCTGCTGGCCAGTTCGCCGTGGCGGGTTTTTGTGAATTCGCCGCATCTCACTCAAATCGTTACCAGCGATCCGGCGATGGTCGAGGTGCAGGAACTCACAGGACATCAGATCTCGGCTTCCGATTATGCGAACCGGCAGTATCTGCCCGAAGCGAATACACTGTCACCCGAAGTCAGCCGCGCCAGCAATGTGATCCTCCGCGACGGCATTTCGGCGGCAGTGGATCCTCCGATCGCACTGGATATCGCGGCCCTGGGATCGAGTCTGGCGCGTAAGCTGCGAGTGAACTCTGCGCGCAATCTGCGCATGCCAGACCTGGAGACCGATGACAACTTTATCTTTCTCGGCAGCCCGCGATCCGATCCCTGGACGTCGCTCTTCAGCGATCAGCTGGACTTTCGATTTGTCTTCAACAAGGAGGCCGGGCAGGAGATCATTCATAACTATCGGCCGCGCGCCAATGAGATATCGGATTATCTGCCCACGGCTCTGGGCGGCGGGACAGGTGAGTCGTACGCGATTGTCGCGCTGGTGCAGAATCTGGATCAGAACGGCCAGGTGTTGCTTCTTGCAGGAGTGAATGCGGAAGGCACAGAAGCGACGGGACGTTTTGTTACCGATCTGCCGCGCTTCACCAAAGCTCTGGATCAGTGCGGAGCGACGCGTCCTGGGGCTTCGAGCCATTTCGAATTTCTGCTGCGCCTGAATACGATGGCGGGTTCGCCCCACAACACGGATGTGGTGGCTTGCCATCTTCTGACCGGGCCTTCCGCGCACTGACCGCGCACGACAAGGGTCCATAGGGACTTCCCGACGAGGACCATCCACTCCGGCGCCTGTGCGATGGGTGGAACCCAGCTCACTTTTGAGTCTCCTTCTTTTCGGCCAGAAATTTCGCCAGATGAGCCTTTGCCAGGTCAGGTCTGTTCAGCTTCCGGTACAGGCCTGTCAGGAGAAAATGTATCTGGGCATCGCTGACGCCGGCAGTCTCTGTCAGAGTCAGAGCCAGTTCTCCTTCGCGCGCCGCATTTTGAATATCCTCGTTGTGGTTCAACCCTATCGCCAACTCATAGTGAGCTTCGCGCGACCGGGGATTGATTGCGACGGCTTGCTGCTCCTTTTCGATACCGTCATCGGTCCGGCCGAGTGTAAGCAGCAATCTCCCCCAGGCGACCAAAATTTCAGCTCTTTGCGGCGATGTGCCGGGAGAGAGATTGGCCGCCTGCCGGTAGAGCTCTAACGCTTCGTCCTGATGTCCCAGGGCTTCCTGAATCATCGCAAGATAGAACACGGGCAGCGGACTATTGGGAGAGAGCTTATGGGCCGCCTGCAGCGGCGGAAGCGCCGACTCAAACTCGTTTTGCGTATAGAGAAGCAATCCGAGATAGAACTGCGCCTCCTCGGATGATGGATCCACCGTGATGGCGGTGACAAGACAACTTTTGGCAACATCGGGACGCCGCGCCAAGGTAGCCAATCGAGCCTTTAATACAAGGGCGGGAACCATGGACGGGTTCTCGTGCAAGGCCTCGTCGACCTCGCTGACGGCTTCGGAAAAGCTTTTTTGGTCGAATTCCTTTTTTGCGTTCTCGTAGTGTTGCGCTCCGCCCACTGCGAGTTGGAGTGCGAGCAGCCAGATCATACAAGCTTGCCCCCAGGCACAGGAGAGTGGCGTTTGCCGGCGGGCACATGGATGAAGTGGCCGATGGGCCCGTCAGTCGCAGGGCATTCGATCTGAGTCCCATCCCGCGATCCCGATAGCCACATCGATACGCTCATCATGGTTGAGAACTCAATCTGAACGGCCAGGCTTTTGAGAACGGCCGCTTTCCACGATTGTCAGGATCTGATCGGCCGTCACATTTCTGAGGATCTGCTTCAGCCCTGTGGGCCAGGCGAGTTCAATTCGATCCACAACGGTCGCGTTGCCCAATCCGAAGTACACGCGCTTGTCGCTGGACGAATTGTAGCCCACGGCTGTGGTGGCCTCGTTGTACTGAACGCCACTTGCGGTTGTTATCTTCACCCTTGTTCCTAACCCATCTCGATTATCAGCAACGCCGACGAGCTTCAAAATGATCCAGTGATTATGATTCGGAGACCGATTCATGAGCAACTGGGGCTGTGCGTTGAGGACTGTAACGACAATATCGATTTTCCCGTCGTTGTTCAGATCACCAAATGCTGCGCCGCGATGTGCAGCCGGAACGGAAAAGCCGGACCCCGCCTGTGCACTCACATCGCTAAAGCTCATGCTGCCGAGATTCCGATAGAGCCAATTGGGAAGCGGAAAAGGCTTGTGGTTCACCTCCATCGAATTGTCGAGAATTGCAGAGCCGGCGGCAAAAATATCCTTGTTCCCATCGTTATCGAAATCGAAGATTCCTGTTCCCCAGGCCGTGAAACGGGTTGTCATTGCAGCTAAACCGGTCTTCTCCGTGACATCTTCAAATTGACCCCTCCCCAGATTGCGGTAGATAGGAAAGCTGTCACCGTACATCGCGGTGTGAAAAATATCGGGCCTTCCATCATTGTCGATATCGCGGAAATCAGTCCCCATACCTGCCACAGTCCTGCCGTTTTCGTTGTAAGCTACGCCGGCCAGGAGGGCAACATCTGTAAATGTCCCATCGCCATTGTTGTGGAACAGGAAGTTAGGAACGGAGTCGTTGGAGACAAAGATGTCGGTGAAGCCGTCGCCATCATAATCGGCAAAAGCGACGCCCATCCCTTTGCCTGCATATTGGGAAATGCGAGATTGCTGCGAAACGTCGGTGAAGGTGCCGTCGCCATTGTTTCGATACAGGATATTAGGCGTTCCGCGATACTCATTCGGAGAACAATAGTCAACGATGTCGTCCGTCCGGCAGCTATGGGCTGCGGAAATCGAATAGTCCAGATAGTTCACCACAAAGAGGTCGAGTAATCCGTCGTTGTTGTAGTCGATCCATCCTGCTGCGACGGACCAGGCCTTGCCGTGTCCGGCAATCATGCCTCCGACCCCCGCTTTCTCAGTCACTTCGGTGAAGGTACCGTCTCCGTTGTTATGAAAAAGCTGGTTGCGGTTAAATCCAGCCACATACAGATCTACAAACCCGTCATTGTCGTAGTCACCTGCCGCAGCTCCCATCGAGTAGCCAACACCAGTTAAGCCAGCCTTCTCGGTGACATCGGTGAAGGTTCCGTCCCCATTATTGCGAAAGAGCCTGTTGTAGAAGGAAGGATTGTTTTTCTCGAGGGATGGAATTTCCGCTCCGTTCGTAAAGAAGATGTCCAGCAGGCCATCATTGTTGTAGTCGAAGAGGGCAACGCCGCCCGTCATTGTCTCGATGGAGTAGCGCTGGGGGCTGACACTGTTCTTCAGGACGAAATGTATCTTTGAGGAGTCAATTGTGTTCTCGAAGAGGATTGGCGTTTCAGTGGATTTACCGGTGGAGGATACGCTTCGCGCCGCACCATTTGTGGCCACCTGCTCGGAAACGAGCCTGACATCCAGGGGGGGAGTGTGCGAAAGCGACAATGCTCGCGAAGTGAACCTATCTGCGCCCAGAACAGCCATGCCGGTTACAAAATCACGTCGCGAAATGGCCAACTT
This sequence comes from Acidobacteriaceae bacterium, assembly GCA_035482355.1. Taxonomy (GTDB): domain Bacteria; phylum Acidobacteriota; class Terriglobia; order Terriglobales; family Acidobacteriaceae; genus Palsa-343. The sequence goes on from DATHQV010000193.1 coordinate 9,852, forward strand.
TCATTCCTCTCCCCTCGACCGGCTATGCCAACGCTAACAGGCCAGATGAATTCATCTGGCCTGTTTGTTAAGACTGCAGCACAACCCGCCCCTAGAATTCGATTCTAGCGACAATCTCGCCACTTCTCGGAGCATAGTTCCCGCCTGCGCCGGAGATGCCATCTCCCAGGAAACCGAAGCCGTTGACAATACTTCCGTCGCCCCCATACTGAGGGGTCGCGAACGGACTTCCCATATTCAGGCCGGGATACGCCCAGCGGTTAAAGACGTTGAAAAAGTCTGCACGGAGTGAGAATTTGAACGCCTCCTTAATGGGGATGACTTTGCCAAATCCCAGTTGCTCGTTGGGATATCGGGGGCCACGAAAATCACTATAATACGGCTTGGACGTGGCGTATTGGCCGGGAGCGGGATTTGCCCACGCAGCGGGATTCAGGAAGAACGTGGTGCGGGGATTGCCGCTGTGGTTATTGAGGCCATGCAGGAAGAGTTTCTGGCCCGGGACACGATTCGCCCAGACTCCGTCAGCAAACGTGACCGATGTCAGAGTACTCGTCGAACCAGGCGTTTGCATTGGAAAACCGCTCTGGTAATGGAAGATACCGTCGGCTGTCCAGCCAGCAAAAATCGCGCGCTTCCAGCCGTGTTGATCAAAACTGAAACCCGGTACCTCGTAATTGAAGTAGAAATTGAGCATCTGCGGCTCGTCGATGGCCACATAGGATTTCTGGCTCTTGGGCGGCCGAGAGGGATCCTGAATCGGTATCGCGGTGGTATAAGTTCCAGTGCTTGAGACTGTTCCCATGTTCTTCGACCACTCATAACCGAGACCGCCAGACAGCCCATTGCTGAGCCGCTTCGTGACCTTGATTTGCAGCGCGTCGTACCACCAGTTGCCATTGTGCTCGTAGTAGTCGCCAATGCTGCCGAATTGCGGGAACGGTCGCAGTGCCTGCGCCAGGGTGGCTCCGGACGGGAAGGTGGAGTAGGGAATTGTGAAGCCTTTGGCCGCGACGCTGGGGGAAGAGATCGGTTGCGTCAGCAAGTTGAAGTCGGCGGGGTTGGTAACGTCTAAGCCGTATTTCTGTGAGAGGACCGATGGAGTGAGTTCGTTTGTAGTATTGGTCAGCCCGTCGGAATTGAGCCAAACACCGCGGTCGTCGATGAGGGATAAATTGACCGTCAGATTGTTTGCGATTTCGCGTTCAACGCCAACTGTCGACTGCAGGAAACGCGGCGGCCGGCCATTGTTGGGAACAATGAACGACGGGGGCGAGTTGAGTTGACCGACATTCGGGTAAGCGCCAGGGTCGAAGTTGGTAGCGGTCAGAGCGGCCGCGGTGTACGGAATGCCATTCGATAATTGGCCCGCGGAAATGCCATTCGAAGGGCTGGTCAGAAACACCTGGTTGAATCCAAATCCCTGGTTGCTATAGATTTCTTCATTCATGAAGAGCTGCGGGCCCGAGTAGAACCCTGTGGCCGCATGGAGCACGCTCTTTGAATCCAGTTGATAACTGACGCCGAGACGAGGCTGAATCATCCAGGGATAGAATTTTTCGAAGATGCAGTTGCAACGCCCTTGCCCATACCCCTCGTACGCAGTTCCGCCCAGGAGGCCGCCAGCCGAGGGATTTCTGACCGTGGGGCTAAACTGGGTTTCCCGATCGTGCTGTTCGCGCTGCATCTGCTCCAAATCCCAGCGCAATCCGTAATTCACGGTGAGTTTCTTTGTCACTTTCCAGGTGTCCAGTGAGTAAAACCCGCTGTCTATGCGGTGAAACCACTGAATGTTATCGTTCCCGATACTTGCGCCACCCAACTGACCCAGAACGAAGCTGGCGAAACCGTCGCCGAGGCTCGCTCCATAAAGGTTTTGACCCTGCGAGGACGGCAGGGATGTCTGAGCTGTACCGAAGCCGTAAGATCCGGCCGACAGATCGTTGTGCGTGCCGAACAGGTGATGGCGGAAGTCGCCGCCAAATTCGAATGTATGGCGACCGTGGACCCAGATGGCGGATTCGGTGTCATACCAGTTGTCGTCGATAAACGGAGCGTTGTTAATTCCCAGTTGCGGAACGTTCTGACGGTTGACGGTGAGTCCAGAGAAGATCGGAAAGGTGTTCGCAGCGCCGCCCGGCATATTTGCCGCCGTGTCCAGTCCGAGAGACGACGCCTTGAAGTCCTGAACCGCCGAATCCTGCAGGGCATCGTGACGCGTGAAGTCCATTCCGGCGTGGAGCACAAGATTCGGAGTGGCCGTATAGTCCGCATTGAGATACAACTGCGGGGCCGGGGTCAGGTTCCAGCGAGTCGAGCCTCCCACCCCGTTAATACCATCATCCGCATTGTCCTTGTCTGAATACTCGGCGATATAGTATCCCGAAAGGTGCCACTTTTGGCCGATATAGTGGTCAATCTGGATGCTCGTCAGATACTGATATTTGTTGTTCGGCTCGAGATTCGGGTAGTTGTTGGTGAGCTGACCTGCGGTGGGCCCCGACGGAGTAGGCATATAGGTAAGAACCTTCTGCGCCACCGGATCCCACGTGCTGGGTGCACCGATAAAGTTGTTTGGGAACGGATCGCGGACCACCGCAGTCGAACCGTCTGTGCAGGTTGCCGTTCTGGTTGTCGCGGGGTTGTAAACCGCACCATTGATCATGGCCCGGCCCAGGCAATCAAGGACCGGCGCTCCATTGGAATCCACAATGGGACCCAGTAAGAGAGAGCTCAGGTCCCCATTGCGATAGGCTGCCGTTGGAACCGTGATCGTTCCGTCGTTGAGGGTTTGCGCGTTGTGGTACTCCTCGTAAGCGAAGAAGAAGAAGGTCTTGTTGTGACCGTTGTAGAGGTGAGGAATCAGCACCGGTCCACCGAAAGAGCCGCCAAAATCGAGCTCCCGCTGTACGGGGAGGTACTTGTGGCCGCTTGGGGTGTAGTTGAAGGGCTGTCCGGCGTCCAGATCCTCATTTTCAAGGTAGTTGAAGGCCGTTCCGTGCAGCCTGTTGGTGCCGGATTTCGAAGTGTAGTTGAAGATTCCGCCCCCGGACTCTCCAAACTGAGCGGAATAGTCGTTGATCATGAGGGATTCCGAGCCAAGCGATTCCACCGAAGGCTGCTGCTCATCGGAGATGGCGCCCTTGACGGCCGAGGTGTCGTCCAGACCGTCCATGAAGACGCGGTACGTCGTTGCCGGCGAGCCCTGGATGTGGATATCGTTCCAGCCGCCCGCGATGGTTCCCGGCAGCAAGGCGGCAAAACCCATCGGGTCGCGCACAGCCCCGATGCCGTTAATGTTGATCGGAAGCTCATTCAGGTCCCGCGTGGTGACCTCGACATTGTTCTGTGCGCTGTCGGTTTGGAGCAGAGGTGCATTCGCCGTGACCGTAATCGAAGACGTGGCTTGTCCCACAGCCAGTTGCAGGTCGACACTCGCCGTCTCCCCAACAGAAACCGTAATTCCATTGCGGATCAGCTCGCCGAATCCCGGCCCCACAACCGTTACTGAATACTGGCCCGCGACCAACTCCGGGATGGTATAGGCGCCCGACCCAGTCGTCACTGTGGAACTCTGCGTGCCCGTCGCGACGTTGGTGACGGTTATCCTGGCCCCCGAGATAACGGAACCCGATGGGTCGGTGACCACTCCCGATATACTGCCGCGATCGAGTTGTGCAAGGCACATCTCGCTTGCACAGCAGAGCACAACGAACACCAGACTCAGATGTACGTACTTGCGCCACCCTTTTTGCGTCATCTTTCCCTCCCGCGCAACCTTGCCGATGAATGTTTTCTCTTTATTCACTCTGCCGATCACGGTACCCCTGCGGCACGACGCGTTGGCAAGGTTAGAAACGTTCTTAACATCGCCGTATCTCTTTGAAATCGCAGGGCCGCTTCCGGCGGCATGAGCGTAACGGTAGCCACCTGGGAGCGGAGAAGCACAGCGGAACCCCGATGAAGGGAGACGGAGCAGAAGACTGAGACTGATGAAGTTCAGTCCGGCAGGCAGGCTGCGCCGATCATGCGAGCAGCGGCCCTAAAGCAAGCTAGTTTGCTTTCGGACCGAAGAGGGGGTGACACGACTCAATTTCGACCGTGCCGGGCGACCCGGCCATGGTGTCGAGGCGCACGAGAAGCTCGAAATCCTGCAGGGCCGCGCCTGTGGGAGCATGACAAGAATTCATGGCGCGTTGGAGGCGCGGCAGATCTGTCACCAAATGGCCTGCGGCCTCAGTTCCTTCGCCGTCAGCCCCGGCCAGCAGGAGGACCTGTCCGGACCGATTAGGATCCTGAACGAGAGCAATGATCGCAAAGGATTCGCCGGTACCAAATCCGCGTGCGGTGGGCGAGTATATGGCGCGCTCGCCGGGGCGGGGATGAAGGTTCTGAATGATCTCCTGATTGAGGTCTTTGCTGAAAACGAAACGAAAGTCCAGCTGATTTTCGAAGAAGTCAAACCAGGGGTTGGAGCGGGGGCTGCCGATGAGCACGAGACTATCCCCGGTCTGCATATCGGAAACGCGCAGCGTGCGGGCCGAACGGACCTTGAAGGGAATGTTGGCCGGTACGAGGCGCGCAATGTTCGCGGCAAGCGGCGTGTCGACCGCGGCGGCTTCATCGGCATGCAGGTAAAACTGATAGAACTGCTGCTGCACCGGAGTGAGAACCTGAAGGCCGGAAAGGTATCTTTGATTGGCATAGTCGGAGACCGAGATGTCGCTGCCGGTGAGTTCCTGCAACTGTTCGAGGTTGGGGTCGCTGGTGATCAGTTCCACGGTGTGGCCGGGACGAAAGATCGCCTTCCAGGGCAGGACTGCCGCCGCAGTGTTGGAGGAGGAACTCCAATGACGGAAGGCCGGAGGGGCTAGGACCATGAGCGGACCGAGAACCCCGGCGACAGCAACCAACAACCAGCCGTTTCTTCGCGGGCGGACGGGAGCTGCTGAAGACGAAGCTCCTGCGGTCAGGGTTGATTCGTCCGAACTGGCGGATGGAAGCGGAACAATATCGGAGGCGGAGGCGGCGAGTGGCTGGCATTCGATCTCCGGAACGTAAGAGCCGGGAGGGAGAAGGATGCGGAAGCGGGAAGTCTCGCCGAAGCGGCCATAGTGCTGGAGGAGCCGCCGGCGCACGTCGCTGGCCGTAACTCTGACAATCGCATCTTCACCCGTATCGTAGGCGGCCACTCGATGGAAGAGTTCGATGCCGATGGTTCGTTCCTTCAGTTGATCGACGGAACCCTGGAGAGTTTTTTCGATGATGTGGCGGAGAAACTGCTGGCTGCGATGGCTTCCGCGGAAAGCAACCCCCTCAGCGAGGTCGTCGAGGTGCGCCCTGAGCGCCTGTACCTCATCTGGATTGTTGAGTAACCGGTCGAGGTCGCTGGCGCGGGAAAAATCGTGGATGCCCGCAGTCATTGGTAGACGGGATTGTAGCACGGTAGAAGAGCTGCCCCCGGTGCGAGCCGCGGCCGTCGTGGGCCGCGTGAGCGCAGACCCGGGACGAACGGGGCATGGGTATCATCAGTATCCGGCGTTGAGTCCTGTTTGGATGTTGCCGTCGGTTGCGTGGACGATTTGCGGCGTGCCGCGAAAGAGATTGCCGGTGATGATGGCGCTGCGGACTCCATCGGCGAGGGCGATGTGCTGCTTGTTCTGGCGGAACTCGCATCCGCGGATGAGGATCGCACCGGAGCTGGCCTGAATGGCGGCGCGATCGCCGTCGCGGCCCCACTGCACGAAAGTGCAGTCGCTGAAACCGACGGTTCCGTTCCCGGCGATTTTCGCAATCTGATCGCAGGGGCCCCAGAAGGCGCTGTTGCTGAAGCGGACCACGCCATGATGCGCGGGACCGACTTCGACCATGGTGGGATCGGGTCCGTGGAACGAAGTGAATTCGGCATTCGCGATGAGCAGGGCATACTCCGCGCTCTGTTCGATGAAGACTGCGCGGTTGCAGTCGTCTGCTCCGATTCCGAGAAAGTTCCCGTTGCATTCTCCGGTTTCGGTGGCGACGAACTTATAACCGACGTGGTAGCCGAAGCAGAAGGTGTTCAGAACGTATTCCCAGTCGGCGCGGCCGAAGATGAACGCTTCGCCGTTCTGCATCTGCCAGTCGTAAACCGGGCCGTGCGAATTCCACCAGGGATTGAAGTGAACGTTTTCGATGCGGCCGATATCATAGATGGCATCGACAAAGATGCCTCGCCGGATGGGCTGACCGGTAATGTTGCGGATGTTATGGCGCTCGTTCCTGCTGGCGTCGATGCCTTGATAGGGATTGAGCAACTCGACGTCGAAGATGGCGGGATTCTTGCCGCGCATGCTCACTGTCCACGGATAGGGGATCGGCGCGGAACTGGTAACCTGCTCGGGGTAATAGATGGTGACTCCGGCGACGGAGCTGTTCGTATTGAGCGTGAGGAAGGGAACACCGTCCTCAGCTCCCTTGCCTGCCGTAACAAACAGGGCAGTGCCGTCGTCGCCGGGTTTGGCCGCTCCCGGATTGCGAAGTCCGGTGTGTGACGGCACGCAGGCGTAGGAACCGCGCAGAGTGACGCCATCGGGAATGTTGATCGTTCCCCGGAAGAGATAGCGGCCAGGAGGAGCATAGACGCTTCCTCCGCCGGCGTGGAAAGCGGCGTCGAGCGCGCGCTGAAAGGCCCCGGTGTCATCGGTGACCGCATCACCCGTCGCCCCGAAGTTCCTGACGTTGTGCGCATCAGATGCAGGAGGTAGACCTGCGGCGCTGGCGATCGAAGGCAAGCCGAACAAGCTCATTGTGCCGGCTGCAGCTCCTCCAGAGAGCAAGCTGCGTCGTGGCAACAAAGTTTCACGGGGATCCATTTCCATTCCTCCTTTGAATCTGCCGAGGTGACCGGCTCTCTTGTCTCGAGACATTCCAGGTGCGACAGACTCGTTGTTTGCAAGCAGCATAAACTTCTGCATCGCATTCCGGAAAACGAGGTACCTCCCGTCTGCACCAGCTCCCCCTGGTACTTTGTGTCCATGATCGGCAAGTGCGTTGGTGCCCCGTGAACTATAAACAGGCCACCTTGGAGGCTGGTACGCAGCACGGAAAGGAAGACGGTTCTGAATCCTGTAATGTCTGTATGGCGAGAATACGGAAGCATTGGAAGGGGATCAGGCTACATGGCGACTTCTATCGAGTGGTCGCAAACCTGGCAACGGGTTCGCGCCCTTCGCTAGCAGCATCTGCGTCCCCCAAAGCCAACCTGGCAAGGATCAGTTAGTTGCCACGATCTCCTCATCAAAACGGTGAGAAAGAATTAACCCCCAATTCCAAAACCCCAACGCCGCTTGCTGTACCCTGATCAGCGTCATGCGAAACCCTCTCCGCCGTTCTCTGAAATTAGCACTGTCCGCTCTGTCTGTTCTCACCCTGACCATCGGCACGGCCCAGGCCCAATACGTCCATACCGACGGCGAGAACATCGTCGACGCCAGCGGCCATCCGCTCTTCCTGAAGGGCATGAACCTCGGCAACTGGTTCGAGGTCGAGGGGTACATGTTTCACTTCGACGGCGGCCCGCAGTCGCCCCACGAGATCGAAGCCCTCACGCGCGAGCTGCTCGGCCCCGCCCGCGCCGACGCCTTCTGGCATCAGTGGCGCGAAAACTACATCACGAAGCCCGACATCGACCGCCTCGCCGCCGCCGGCTTCAATTCCATCCGCGTCCCGCTCCACTACAAGTTCTTTGCGACCGGCGACTCCGAAGGCTTCCGCCTGCTCGATCGCGTCGTCGCCTGGGCCGCGCAGGACCACATCTACGTCATTCTCGACATGCACTGCGCACCCGGCGGCCAGACCGGCACCAACATCGACGACAGCGACGGCTATCCCTGGCTCTACTCCAGCCCCGAAGCCCAGGCCGAGACCGTCGCCCTCTGGACGCGCATCGCCGCCCGCTACGCCAACAATCCCACCGTCCTCGGCTACGACCTGCTCAACGAGCCTATCCCGCACTACCCGCAGGACCAGCAGTTCAACAAGGACCTCGAGCCGGTCTATAAGAAGATCGCCGCCGGCATCCGCTCGGTCGATCCGCACCACGTCCTCATCCTTGGCGGTGCGCAGTGGGATTCGAACTTCGCCGTCTTCGGGCCGCCCTTCGACTCTAACACCGTCTACCAACTCCACAAGTACTGGACGAAGACCACCGACGTCAGCATCGTCCAGCAATACATCGACTTCCGCGCGAAGTATCACGTGCCCATCTGGCTCGGCGAGTCAGGTGAGAACAACGACGCCTGGATAGCCTCCTTCCGCCAGACGCTTGAGGCCAACAATATCGGCTGGTGCTTCTGGACCTACAAGCGGATGGACGCGACCGCGACCCTGGTCACATTCGACCGGCCCGTTCACTGGGACGAGATAGTCGCCTTCGCCAAGCTGCCCACCGGCACCGGCAACGCGGAGAAGCGCCTCGCCGTCCGCCCGCCGCAGGACGATATTGAAGCGGCCTTCGCCGACCTGCTCGAAAAGGTGAATTTCAGCAGCGAGCGCCTCAATCCCGGCTACCTCAACGCGCTGGGAATGAAGCCAGCGACGCCGTAACAGCCCAAAAACTGTTCACTTCCGAACACAGGAACGCGCATGCGGACAGTGAGCCGTTCATAGGCCGCTCATAAACTGCCTGTTTTCTTTCAAATGCGGCCCCCACAGACTGGCGTCCCGCATGCACCCCATCCCCTGTGCCGAATTTCAACTCCGAGGGTATGGGATGTTCAGCGATCTGAAGCAGGCCCTGCGCCAACTACGCAAGTCACCTGGGTTCACTGGAACTGTCGTCATCACACTGGCCCTGGGCATCGGAGCCACAACCGCCATCTTCACGCTGGTCCAGCAGGTCATGCTCAAGTCGCTGCCGGTGACGGATCCATCGCAGCTTTGGCGCATCGGCGACAAGGTGCGCTGCTGCAACTGGGGCGGCTACTCGCAGGGCGACGACAACAACTTCAGCCTGTTCTCGTGGGAAGTGTACAAGCAGTTCCGCGCCAACACACCGGAGTTTGAGCAGTTGGCGGCGATGCAGGCAGGGAACACGGCTCTCGGCGTCCGCAGATCGGGGACGAACCAGCAGGCAGAGACCCGCAACGGCGAGTTTGTCTCAGGCAATTTCTTTCAGACCTTTGGCGTGGGCGTGTGGGCGGGGCGCGCGCTGACCGATGCGGACGACAACGAAAACGCGCCGCCGGTAGCGGTGATGGCGTTCCACACATGGCAGGAGAAGTATGGCGCTGACCAGTCGGTGGTGGGCGCGGTGTACCAGATCAACGGTCATCCGTTCACGATTGTGGGGATTGCGCCGCCAGGATTTGTGGGCGCGAAGGTTGCAGCGGGCGGCATGCCGGATTTCTGGCTGCCCCTGACGATGGAGCCGATGCTCGATGGCCTGACAGCGCGGCTGAAATCGCCGAACACGAACTGGTTCGATCTCATTGGGCGCGTGAAGCCGGGGACGAATCCGAAAGCGCTGGAAGCGCAGCTGCGCGCAGAGCTGCACCAATGGCTGGCGAGCCACGTAGCCGACATGGCTCCGCAGGAAAAGCAAGTCTGGGAGAAGCAGACGCTGCACCTGACGCCAGGCGGCGCCGGCGTGACCGATATGAAGACGAATTATGGAGAAGGGCTGCAGCTGCTGATGGTGGCCGCGGGCTGCGTCCTGCTGGTGGCGTGCGCGAACATTGCGAACCTGCTGCTGGCGCGCGGGCTGAAGAGCCGGCAGCAAACCTCCATTCGCGTAGCGCTGGGTGCGTCGCGCTCTCGCCTGGTTCGCAAAGCCTTAGTGGAGAGCGTGACGCTGGGCCTTGTCGGCGGCGCGCTGGGCGTGGCGTTCGCCTATGCCGGAGCGCGGCTCATTCTGCATCTGGCGTTTGATTTTGACGGCCGTGACCCTAATTTTATTCCGGTGCAGGCGAACCCATCGTGGGAAGTGCTGGTCTTCACGCTGGTGGTGGCCGTGGGGACGGGCGTGATTTTCGGCATCGCCCCCGCGTGGATTACTTCGCACGCTGAGCCGGTGGAAGCCCTGCGCGGCGCTCGCGGATCGACGGGCACAAAAGTGCGCTGGCCGCAGAAGGCGCTGGTGATCACCCAGGCCGCCATGTCGCTGGTGTTGCTGAGCGCAGCAGCGATGCTGGGCCAAAGCCTGCGCAACCTGGAGCATCAGAATTTCGGATTCGAGACGCGGGGACGATACATGGTGGGGATCAATCCGCTGCTGGAGAACTACAAGCCGGAGGAACTGGATCCGCTATTCAAGCGGATTGAGGAGCGGCTGCGCGGAATTCCGGGGGTGCGGATGGTGACCTCGGCGCTGTATGCGCCCATGAGCGGAGACAGCTGGAACACGGGCGTCCGCATTGAGGGCCGCCCAGAGCCGGGCGTGAACGATCAGTCGAGCGCGAGCTACACGCGCGTGACGCCGGGATTTTTTGAAACGCTGGGTAACAAGGTGGCGATGGGGCGTCCCATCACGGAAGAAGACACGGCGACGACGCGTCCCGTGGCGGTGGTGAACGAGGCCTTTGTGAAGCGGTTCTTCCCGAAGGAGAGCCCGATCGGCAAACACTTCGGTCCAGACAAGATCAAGTACGCGGGGATGTATGAAATTGTCGGCGTCGTGAAGGACATGCGGTACATGTCGTACGACCTGAAGGAGCCCGTGGACGCAATGTTCTTCACACCGGAGTCGCAGACCACGCATTTCGACGAGGCCAACGAGATGAGCGGCGAGATCTGGTCGCACTACCTCTACAACATCGTGTTGTGGGCACCGGGGAATCCGCCGGAACTGCAGTCGAAAGTGAAGCGAGCACTCGGCGAGGTGGACCCCAATCTGGTGATGTACAGCGTGGACTCGTACAACACGGTGCTGGCGGCTGACTTCGCGCAGCAGAGCATGATTGCGAACCTGACTCTGCTGTTCGGCGCGCTGGGACTGATCCTCGCCGCTGTCGGCCTTTACGGCGTCACGGCGTACAACGTGGAGCAGCGTACCAGCGAGATTGGCGTGCGCATGGCGCTGGGCGCGGATCGTGGACGCGTCATTCAAATGGTGCTGAAGGGGGCATTTTTACAGGTGGGCATCGGTTTGGCTCTTGGCATTCCCGCAGCGATTGGTGCGGGATGGCTGATCGCGAGTCAGCTCTATGGGGTGCGGCCGTGGGATCCCATCATGCTCGCCATTGCGACGATCCTGCTGGGCCTCGCTGCGCTGTTCGCCGCGGTTATACCCGCGCGCCGTGCTGCGGGGCTGGATCCGGTTGTTGCATTGCGGATGGAATAGGTCAGGTTTGTAACCGAAGGAAGCACATATGCTGAACGATCTGAAATTCGCGCTACGGCAACTCCGCAAATCGCCGGGGTTCACGCTGACCGCGGTGCTGACGCTGGCGTTGGGCATTGGCGGTGTGACGGCGGTCTTCTCGGTGGTGAACGCCGTTTTGCTGCGGCCGTTGCCGTATCCGGAGTCGGACCGGCTGGTGGTGCTGCACGAGGGGATCGACCACGTCTTCGCCGAATCGGGGCTGTCAGCGCCGGACGTGATCGCCTTTGCGCGCGAGAGCCGGGCATTCACCGGCGTAGGAGGCTTCCTCGCTGCGCAATACGAAACGACGGGTGCCGGCGCTCCGTTCCGGGCGAGCGCTGAACGCATGACCGCGGCGACGTTTCCGGTGCTGGGAGTGCAGCCGGTCATGGGCCGCACCTTCACGCAGCAGGAAGACGACAACAACTCACCCGTGACGGTCATCAGCTACTCGCTGTGGCAGGAACGCTTCGGCGGTGCGGCGGATACGGTTGGCAAGACGATCGATCTAGACCGCCGGCCCTACACCATCATCGGCATTATGCCGCAGGATTTTGAAGCGCCCGTGGGCATTGGCAGTGTAGGCCTCGAGGACCTCTTCGTACCGATGAGCTTTACGCCGACGGAAAAGGGCGCTGAAGCCGACAACATGGACTACGGCGCAGTGGCGCGCATTCGTCCGGGGCTGACGCTGGCGCAGGCCGGCGACGATGCGCATCGCGTGATCGGGATCATTCAAAAGCAGGTGCCAGATGTCCACTTCCTGATCACCGTACGAGGCTTGAAAGAGGAGGCGGTGCGCGAGGCGCGTCCGCTGCTGCGCACGCTGCTGGCCGCGGTGTCTCTGATCCTGCTGATAGCATGCGCGAATCTTGCGAATCTGCTGCTGGTGCGGGCAGCGGGACGGCGGCGCGAGTTCGGAGTGCGGCTGGCTCTGGGCGCGGCGCGCAAGGCGATGCTGCGGCAGTTGCTTGTGGAGTCGCTGACGCTGAGCGTTGCGGGAGGCGCGCTGGGCCTGAGTCTGGCGGCCGCGCTGGTCCAGGTGGCGCCCACAGCGCTGGCCAAAGTTTCTGACCTGCCGCGCGTGAGCGAAATTGCGATTCATTGGCCGGTCGCTTTGCTGGCGGTGCTGCTGACGGGCGCAACCGGCGTGGTCTGCGGATTGGCTCCGGCGCTCGCGAGCATGAAGTCCGATGTGCTGGATTCGCTGCGCGATGGATCGAAGGGATCCGGGCAGGGAAGAGCGCAGCATCGCCTGCGCAGCGGCCTGGCTGCAATGGAAACCGCTTTGGCGATGTTGTTGCTGGTGGGCTGCGGGCTGCTGCTGCGCAGCTTTGCGCGCATGCTTGAAACCAATCCTGGATTTCAGCCGCAGCATGTGATGACGGCGTATATGTCGCTGCCGGAACAGACATACCCGACCCAGGAGAAAGTGGATGCGTTTTACCAGGACCTGGGCGAGCGGGTGCAGGCGATGCCCGGCGTGCAGGCCGTGGGCTTCTCGTCGAACATTCCGGTGATCGGCAGGAACTCGAGCCGGCTGGTCGCGCCGGAAGGATACGCGCGGCGGAAGGGCGAGAAATGGCTGTTTGTGTCGAACTATCTGACGGCCGGCCAATATTTCCAGGCGCTTCGAATTCCGATGCTGCGGGGACGCGCCTTCGACGCGCGCGACGACCAGCCGGATGCGCCGCTGGCCGTGATTGTGAGCCAGTCGTTCGTCGATAAGTTTTTTGCGGGCCGGGACCCGATTGGGATGCATGTGAAATGCGGTCCGGACTACAGCAGCCCGATGCCGCCGATGACGATTGTCGGCGTGGCGAGCGACATCAAGGCCAATCCTCTGGATCAGGACCAGAATATGCAGATGTACGAGCCGGTTTCGCAGGCAGCGCGCGACCTGGGCCAGTTCGCAGCGATGATCGGCGTGGTGGGCAGCATGCGCGCGGTGGTGCGGACGACGGGCGATCCGCGGGCGCTGGAGACGGCATTCACCATGGTTGTGCATACATCCGATCCGCTGCTGGCGTTGACCCATGTGCAGACCATGGATGAGGTGGTCGCCGCGACGGAAGCATCACGGCGCTTCAACACCGGCATTCTCAGCGCCTTTGCGGGCATTGCGCTGGCGCTCTCGCTGCTCGGCATCTACGGCGTGCTGGCGTATTCCGTGAGCGAGCGCACGCGGGAGATCGCGATTCGCATGGCGCTGGGCGCCACGCGCGAGGATGTGCAGCGGCGCACTTTGCGCCATGCGTTGTTCCTCGGAGCCGCCGGCATCGCTGCCGGACTGGCGGCTGCGGTTGGACTGACGCGCTATCTAACGAGCTTGCTCTACGGAGTCAAGCCGCTCGACGGGGTCGCCATCGCTGGCGCAGTCGCGGTTCTGCTGGTCTGCTCCGCGTTTGCGGGATGGATTCCCGCACGCCGTGCAGCCAATGTGGAACCGATGGAGGCGCTGCGTGCCGAGTAGGGAAGGTATCAAGTGGTCAGCGCAGAACCAGTCAGCGGAACAGCATGGAATGAGTTGGCGGGAACCCAGTCGACGGACTGAAGGAGAAACCAGATGCGGTTGCTACAGGATTTCAAGTTTGCGGTGCGGACGTTGCGGAAGTCGCCGGGGTTCACGCTGACGGCGGTGCTGACGCTGGCGCTGGGCATCGGCGCCAACACGGCCATCTTCACACTCGTCGACTCCATCATGCTGCGGCCCCTGCCGTTCCCGCAGCAGGACCGGCTGATGCGCATCGGCTACTCCAGCGTCCCCGGCGGCGATCCGTCGAACTCGCCTTTTCCCAAGGGATGGGTGCGCGCGCTGGGTGAGCACTCCGCGTCGTTCGAGCAGGTGAGCGCATTCGGCGCGGACGCCGAGTCGAACGTTGGCGACGCGAACTCCGCAGACCGTGTTTTTGGCGCGGAGGTCATGACGAATGCCCTGGACACACTGGGGCTGCATCCGGTGGCGGGGCGCTTTTTCACCGCGAACGACGCTCTATCCAGCTACGACCCGGTGGTGGTGCTGAGCTACGGATACTGGAAGCAGCATTTCGCAGCGAATCCAGAAGCCGTGGGGCAGACGGTGCGCATCGATGGGATCTCGCGGCGCGTGATCGGCGTGATGCCCGCGGGCGTGAGGTTCCCTTACGCGGACACGCAGTTTGTGACGCCGGTGACATTCAAAGGCGGGGACCCGATCGAAGCCTGGCAGTACTTCAACCTGCGCGCCTTTGGGCTGCTCAAGCCCGGAGTGATCCCGATGCAGGCGCAGAGCGAACTGCGCCGGTTGTATCCTCAGATGCTGCCGCTCTTTCCATGGCGGATGCCGGACACCTGGGCTCCCCAAACGACAGTGGTGCCGCTGCTGGACGCCGAAGTGGGCGATATGCGACCGCGGCTGGTGCTGCTCTTCGCGGCGGTCGGGCTCATCCTGCTGATTGCCTGCGCGAATGTGGCCAACCTGATGCTGGCCCGCGCCGCCGGGCGCGAAAGGGAGATTGCGATTCGCAGCGCGCTGGGCGCGTCGGGTGGGCGGCTTGTTCGTCAGTTGCTTTCCGAAAGTGTTGTGCTGGGCGCAACGGCAGGCCTGGTAGGACTGCTCGCCGCGGCCGCCAGTTTGCAGGCGCTGGTGACGCTGCTGCCGGCCGATACGCCACGCCTGAGCGATGTGTCGCTGCACTGGCCGGTGTTCCTGTTTGCTGCTGCGGCGTCGATAGTGACCGGCGTCCTGTTTGGGCTGATTCCCGCAGTGCGCATGGCTTCGCCAAATTTGCGCGACTCGCTGCATTCCGGGAGCCGCAGCGTGGCGGGCAAAGCAGGACAGTTCCGTGTTTCGATGATGCTGGTGATGGGACAGATTGCGCTCTCGGTCGTGGTGATTACCGCGGCCGGCCTGTTGCTGCATAGCCTGTGGAGTTTGGCGCAGGTGAATCCCGGCTTCAGCAGCGATCGCATTGTCACCGCCGAAGTGTCGATGGATGCCAACGCATGCCAGGCGGCGCCCGGCGCGCAAACCGGAGCCCAGGCACCACGAGGCCGCTGCCAGGCCTTCTTCGAGACGCTGCAGAATCGACTGCACGGTGTGGCAGGCGCGGAAAGCGTGGCCATGACCGATTCGCTGCCGCTCAACGGGCCAGTCGCTAACTACGTCTACGATGCGGAAGGCCACCACAGAGACGCGCGCCAGGGAGCGCTGCTGGCCACCGGGCGCACGGTGACGGCGGGGTACTTTTCCACGCTGGGGATGGACCTGGTACGCGGCCGCCTGCTCGATGATCAGGATGCCTCCGGAGCGAGTCGTGCAGTGGTCATCAGCCAGCACATGGCTACGGCCATCTGGCCGAATCAGAATCCGCTGGGGCGGCAAATCCTCAACGTCGATGATGAAGCGACTCCCGCGGTGTGGGTACCCAACGCCGCCATGACCGTGGTGGGCATTGTGAACAACACGCACGAGGGCAACCTGACGAGCGCCTTCGGCGACGAGGTTTATTTGCCGATGACTCCGAACCAGGAGCACCCGACCATGTACGTTGTGATGCGCACGCGGACCAGCCTCCAGGAAGCAGCATCCGAATTGCGGCGCGCCGTCGCGGAGGTCGATCCGCTGGTTCCGGTGACGCGTGTTCGCTCGATGAACGAGGTTATCGCAGCGTCGGAGTCGGCGCCGCGTTCGATCACTATCCTGCTGCTCGCTTTTGGCGGGCTGGCTTTGGTGATTGGCGGAGTGGGCGTCTACAGCCTCATCGCGTATATCGTGAGCTGGCGCACGCGGGAGATCGGCATTCGCCTGGCGGTAGGCGCGCAGCGCTGGCAAATTGTTCAGGGCGTGGTGCGGCAATGCCTGCTGCTGGCACTGGGAGGCTGCGCCATTGGCCTGATTGCTGCGGCGTCCGTGGCGCAACTGCTGCGCAGCTTTCTCTTCGGCGTCCACGCGATCGATCCCGTTACGTTTTGCGCTGTTCCTTTGCTGATGACGCTGCTGGCTCTCGCGGCTTCATGGATTCCCGCGCGCCGCGCCGCCAGCGTGGACCCGATGACCATTCTCCGCATGGAGTGATGCAAATAATGAGGACCTTGCGCGATGAAACCGGGAACGAATGCACCCAGCGGCGCGTATTTCTCTGTACCGTGGGAACCAGATTTGATGGTTTGATTCGTTTCCCCAAAGGTTCGACCGAAAGGACTACCAATGTTCGCTGATTTGAGACTCGCTCTGCGGCAATTGAGAAAGTCACCAGGCTTTGCAGTGACGGCAGTGCTTACGCTCGCCCTTGGCATCGGCGCTAACGCGGTGGTCTTCAGCGTGATGAACGCGCTCGTCCTGCGCCCGCTCAACGTGCCGCGGGCTGGGAGCCTTTTCATGCTCGAGCGAGGGTCGGACAAGAGTCCTTCGCAGTCCTACCTCGATTACATCGATCTGCGCGACCGCAACCGCAGCTTCGAAACTCTCGCGGGCTACACGATCCCGGGAGCGGTCGGCATCGACACCGGGGGAAATCCATCGACGGTGTGGCCCTATCTGGTCACCGGCAATTATTTCGAATCTCTCGGCATCAAGCCGTATCTCGGCCGCTTCCTGCAGACCTCTGACGAGCACGGCCCGAACAGCGTTCCCTACATTGTGCTCAGTTATGCCTACTGGCACTCTCATTTCCAGGCCGATCCTTCGGTCGTAGGCCGGGTCGTCCGTCTCAACACAATTCCGTACACCATCATCGGCGTCGCGCCTCAGGATTTTCGCGGCACCGAATTATTCTTTGCGCCGGGCATCTTTGGCGCTCTCGTCGATCAGGACCAGATGTTCGGCTATGAAAGCCTGAAATATCGCGGCTCGCACAGCATTTGGGTCATCGGCCATCTGAAAGGCGGCGTCACGCCCGCGCAGGCAACCGGGGATCTGAACACGATTGCCAATTCGCTCGCAAAAGCGTATCCGCAGGATGACGATGGGCTGAAGTTTTTCCTGGCGCGTCCCGGCCTGGTTGGGGATACGCTGGGACAGCCGGCGCGCGCCTTCATGGCCGGCCTCCTGCTTCTCGCGGGCCTCATTCTGCTCGCGGCCTGCGCCAACCTGGGCAGCCTTTTTGCGGCGCGTGCCGCAGATCGTTCGCGAGAAATCGCGATGCGCATGGCTCTCGGCTCGCGGCGCGGCCTCATTATTCGCCAGCTTTTCACTGAGGCGATTCTGATTTCGCTTGTCGGCGGCGCTGTCGGTTTGGTGGGAGGCATCGGCATTTTGCGCGTGCTGAGCGCGTGGCAGCCCGTTCCGGACATCCCCATCAATGTTCCCGTCAATCCGGATGTCAGCACGTACGCGCTGGCGCTAGTGCTCGCCCTGGTCAGTGGATTCCTGTTCGGGGCAGTGCCGGTGCGTCAGGTGCTGCGCTCCGATCCCTGGCAGATCATTCGCGCGGGGTCGTCGGGCATCGGAAGCCTGCGCCGCTTTACGTTGCGTGATTTGCTTCTGGTCACGCAGATCGCCATCTGCGCCGTGCTGGTCACCGCTTCGTTGGTCGCGGTGCGTGGCCTCGCTCGCTCTATCCATGCGAATTTCGGATTTCAGCCTCAGCAGGTCATGCTGGCCCATACCGATCTCCAGATGGCCGGCTACAAGGGCGACAAACAGCCGCTGATGCAAAAGAAGATGCTCGACGCGGTCGCTGCCATCCCCGGCGTCAGCTCTGTTGCCTACGCGGACCGCCTCCCACTCAGCATTGGCGGCAACGATTCTTCGGTCTTTAGCGATTCCACCACCGATTTCCGCCCCACCAATCAGGTGGCCGATGCCCAGCAGTACGATGTTTCGCCTGACTTTTTCCATGCCGCCGGCACCACCATGTTGGCGGGTCGAACCTTCACGATGCACGACGCCGGCAAAGTTCCGACGGTGGGCGTCGTCAATCGTGAGTTCGCGCGTAAGGTCTTCGGCTCGGTCGATAAGGCGATCGGCGGACACTACAAAATCTGGGGCGGCAGCACCCGGATCGAAGTCATCGGCGTTGTGGAAGACGGCAAGTACAACACGCTGACCGAAGATCAGGCGCCCGCCATGTTCTACTCCTTCCTGGAACAGCCATCCGGCAACACCTGGCTGGTGGTGCGTTCGCAGCGCGATCCGCAGCAGATTGCGATGGCGCTCGATCGCACGCTGCATGGTCTGGATCCAGCGCTGCCGCTTGAAATCAAAACCTGGAACCGCGAGCTTGACTCAGCGCTGTTTGCTTCCCGCGTGGCTACCGTATCGCTGGGCGTGCTCGGCCTGCTGGGCGCCATGCTCGCCATCACCGGCATCTTTGGTATGGCATCGTATGTGGTCAGCAAGCGCATGCGTGAACTCGGCATTCGCGTTGCCCTCGGAGCCGGCCAGCGTAATGTGCTGAATGCCGCGCTGGGACGCGCCTTCCGCCTCCTCGCCATTGGGTCCGTAGCCGGTATCGTGCTCGGTCTGCTCGCGACTAAGGTGCTGTCGTTCATCGTTTACCAGGCGACTCCAAAGGATCCCCTCGTGCTCGGCGGTGTCGTGCTCACCATGATGGTGCTCGGCATGGCAGCCTCGTGGGTTCCGGCCCAGCGCGCCCTCGCTGTCGATCCCATGATCCTGCTGCGCGACGAGTAAAACCCGCGCAATGCCGCTGCCCGTCACAGGACAGCGGCGTTGCGGGATCTCCGTTCATTGCGTTGTGGCCGGGCGTGTTTCTAGTTGAAGGCAGGGTCGCCGTAGATAATGCCCCGGCCGTTCATGCCGAGATACACGCGCCCGTAGACCTGCGGATCGGCCTGGATGAGCGTCGGTCCTCCATACTGATGCCAGTCGTCGTTTACGCGCACCCACGACTGCCCGTTGTCATCCGAACGATAGATGGCCATCGCATCGCCCGGCGACGTTTCTCCATAGAGGAACACCGCTTCCTGATGCGTCCGCGGTGACGGCGCGCCCACCCCGACTGAATTGGCATAGGGTGCGTTCGTAATTTGCGTCCACGTTGCTCCACCATCGGTCGAGTGATACAGGCCGTTGCTGCCCAGCGGCAGCCACAGGTCTCCGGCTTTGGCGAAGTTTGCATCGATGACACCGCAGCCCGATCCATAGCAACTTCCCACTGGCGGAAGAGCGGTGGTGTTGACCTGCGTAAAGACGGCTGTGTTGTTGGTGGTGTCGACGGTGCCGCTGTAGAAGTTGGCGCCGGAACCGTAGCTTGCATAGGCGTAGAACGTCTGCGGCGTTACTTTGTCCGCATAAACAACCGCTCCGTAGGGAATGCCCTGGGTTGCGGTCCATGTGTTGCCGTTGTCCAGCGAGAATTGCACCGGATTGTAGGACGTGCTCCACATGATCGACGTCCCGCTCGCATCCGCAGCAATCGTTCCGCCGTTATTCGAATAATTCCCTCCCGACGCGCAGGTGGGAAACGGCGTCCATTCTGCTCCGTTGTCCGTTGAATACGCACCGAAGTTGCACGGAGCCGTTGAGTAGCTGGACGGAGTCTGCACTCGCACGATGAAGTTGGGGTTCTGTCCCGCCCAGTCCATGTCCCCCACGCTCGTCGCTACCGGATTCGTATACATACCCGCTTGCGGCGAAACATTGAAATTGACGTGGCGAAATCCGCCGATGTCCCCACTCCCGCTCAGCAAATGCGCGCCGGACGACGGACTGATCAGCGAAAGCACCGCGGTCTCCTCAATGCCTTTGGCCTGCACCGTCCATGTGGGTGACGTCCCTGTATCGGCCGCCCCAACGTTCTCCGTGCCGTAGATCGTCGCGCCCGTTCCGTACAGCATGTGCTGCGGATTCGTCGGATCGATCAGCAGCGCCGACATCCACCAGCCAAACTTCGCCGACGGATCAGGCGTGTTCGGATAATTCGTGTCCCCAAAGGTCAGATACGGCGAAATCGGCGTGTAAACACTGGGGTCGAAGTAGTAATTGCCATACGGATTGCCATCGTCGCCTGCGCTCGAACTAATCAGCCCCAGGTTGATCCACGTGCTTCCCCCGTCATGCGTCACATAGACCGTATCCACTGGATACCAGCGGTCCATGGTGCTGACTGCGATGGTCCCGGCGCGCGTTGGGTCCTGCGAGATTCCCACAAATCCGCCGGAGTTTCCCGATTGGAACGGAGCATCGATCGGAGGCGTGATGTTAGTCCAGGTCTTCTCCGAAGGAGAATACTTTTCGACGATTCCGTAATCGATCACATTCGGTCCCGGCAGATCGTCGAACGTTACATACAAACTGCCGTCAGGATTGATGACAGCCCGCTCCGGCGCCGGCGGATTCGTTCCAGACTTCACGGAGAAAGGCCATGCGATCGGCTGGCCGGGGAGCGCCGACCATGTCTTGCCGTCATTGGTGCTCACATACACGGTCGCCGTGGTGAAGGCGCCCACATAGACGGTGCCGGGATTCTTCTTATCGAACAGCACCCATTGCACGCCGTAGTTGTCGGTCGACGATTGAACCGGGAAACTGGTCACCTGCGTCCATGTCTGCGCGTGATCTTCGCTCACCCAGAGCCCGTTCTGCCGCGTACCCATCATCAGCTCATTCGGTTTGAACGGGTTGACAGCAAGCCGCTCCCCGGCCGCGCGCCCGTCGCAGTTGGAGCACATCTGGAATGGCGCGTTGTACGTGTTGAAGGTCGCACCGCGATCCTCCGAAACCAGAAACGCGCAGCAACTCGAGTACGCATACATCCCCGCCGCAATGTAGAGCCGATTCGGATCCGTTGGATCCAGCGCAATACTTTCCGGACCGTTCAGGTTGTACTGGTTCGGCGAATGCGAATCCGTCAGCGGCGTCCATGTGCTGTTCCAGGCATTCCATCGATACACGCTGCCAATGTCCGTACGTGCGTAAATCAGGCCCGGCTCAGTGGGATGAGCGACCAGACCGGGAACATATCCTCCAGCGACAATGGTCACCGGCTTGTATTGGTAGGGTTCGGTTCCGCGTTGCGCCAGAAGTTGCGGCGTCACAGCCTCGAAAAACAGGAGTACGGCCAGAGCCGGGTAGATCCTGCGAAAACTCAACATGGGGAATCTCCTTTCCGGGGGTGAAAGTGAGAGAGCTCCGGTCAATCGTCTTTCTGACAGGAGTGTAATCGTTTACTTTATGGATCGGTCAATAACTGAAGGGTCATCCATCAGGGGGTGTATCACCCCGGAGAAAGCAGTGTCAACGACCGGCGCGCAACCCAGGTCGTTCACCCTCAACGCGACTTCTCGCAAATCATTGTGTCCTAACCTGACAGCGGCGACACTCGCCAACGGGCTAAACTGACCGTGTTCGGAACCTGCCCTATGCAAAAGAAGATTGGAATGCAGCCTGCTTCCCGCTGCCTGGCTCTTGGGCTCGCCGCTCTGCTGGCTCTGCCGCAGGGCGAGGCCTTCGCCTTTGGACACAAGAAGGACAAGAAGCTGCGAACCGGCGCGGATACCTCGCCTCTGTCGCAGAATCAGCGCACGCTGCAGGCCCTGAACCGGCTCACGTTTGGGCCGCAGCCTGGCGATGTGGCCAGCGTCGAGGCCATCGGCCTCGACAAGTGGATCGATCAGCAACTGCATCCTGAAACCATCGACGATTCCGCTCTTGAAGCGCGGCTGAGCGCCTATCCCGCCATGCAGCTCAACCTGCACCAGCTCACCGAGCGCTTTCCGACGCCGCCCATGATCCGCCAGGTGGACAACGGCAAATTGTCCATGCCTCACGATCCCGTGGAGCGCGCCATTTACGAGTCGCAACTGGCCCAGATGCGCGAACGCCGCGCCAAGCAGGCGGCGGCTAACGCTCAGCAGGGAACTGCCGTAGCAGCGCAGACCCCGGCTCCTCCCCAGGCCGACAATTCCATGGCAACGAAACCCACGATTGCCATGATCGGCCAACCGGAACCCATTGGCGGCAACATGGAAGCCGGGAACGCCATGGCCGATCAGCAGACGGCACCCGCCATGCCGCCCGCCGCCCCAAAATCTCCGAATCCAGAAGACAAGCTTTACGCCGATCTTCAGGCCACCAGCATCGTTAATTTGCCAGCGCAAAAGCGCGTGAGTGCGGTGCTTGCCATGCCTCCTGCCGACTTTCGCGACTTCCTCCAACACCTCAGCAAGACCGACCGCGTCGCGCTTTTTGCCGATCTGACGCCGATCCAGAAGGAAACCCTCTTCGCCCTCATCAATCCGCAGCTTGTGGTTGGTGGCGAAGTGGTGGTCACGCGCCTGCTGCGCGACATCTATAGCCAGCGCCAGCTGGAAGCGGTGATGACTGACTTCTGGCTCAACCACTTCAACGTCTACCTGCGCAAAGGCGAGTACGCCCCGTGGTATCTGGAGCAATATCAGGATCGCGTCATCCGTCCCCACGCACTCGGAAAATTTGAAGACCTGCTGGTCGCTACGGCTGAAAGTCCGGCCATGCTGTTCTATCTCGACCAGACAGAAAGCGTAGGCCCGCACTCCATCGCGGCCGTGCGTTCGGCCATGAATTCCAATGGCAAAGCGCGTCCCCTGGGGCTGAATGAGAATTACGCGCGGGAGGTGATGGAACTGCATACGCTGGGCGTCGACGGCGGATACACGCAGCGCGACGTCACCCAGCTGGCCGAGATTTTCACGGGCTGGGGCATCGATCATCCGGAGCAGGGCGGCGAGTTCGTCTTCAACGAGAAACGCCACGAGCCCGGCCAGAAGATCGTTCTGGGTTACGTGATTCCGCAAAATGGGCAGAACGAAGGCCTGGAAGTTCTGCATAAGCTCGCCATCAGCCCTGCGACTGCGCATCACGTTTCCTTCCAGATCGCGCAGCGGTTTGTGAGCGACAACCCGCCCCCGGCACTGGTCAACTCCATGGCGACCACTTGGATCAAATCCGGCGGCGACATCAGCGAAGTGCTGAAGACCATGCTTGCGTCAAAGATATTCTGGGCCGAAGCCACCTATCGCGCCAAAGTGAAAACGCCCGAGGAGTACGTCATCTCCGCGGTGCGCGCCACCGGCGGCGAAGTGGTGCATCCGGCTGCGCTCGTCGAGGCCATGGGCCAGCTTGGCATGCCGCTCTACGGCTGTCAGACGCCGAATGGCTACTCATGGACGGCGGACGCGTGGCTCAACAGCGGTGAGTTGCTCGACCGCATGAATTTCAGCCTCGCCCTCGCGGATAACAATGCCGGAACGCAGATGCATTGGGAGGACCTGATGAGCGGGCCGGGGATGAGCGTGGCCGATCCGCCCAGCGCAACGCCGGCGGCCAAGGAAGGCCGTCTCGAAACGTTGTTGTTTGACGAATCTGTGTCGCAGCACACGCGCGATGCGGTGCTGGGGGAAATCAACGAGCAGCAGGTAATGCCTCAGACCAATCAGCCGAAGCTGCAGCGCGCGAAGCAAGTGAACTTCGTTCGTCCGCGCGACTTTGGACAATTGTTGCTGTCCGCCGCGCCTCTGCCTCCGCCCGCCGATCAGGACGCAGCGATGCTCGCGGGTCTGCTGCTCGGATCACCGGAATTCCAGCGTCGATAAGGCGACCTAATCCGCGGACGCAGTCTGCGGTGTGGGCTGATTGTGACTGAACGATCCCAGCAGCGTCTG
>DATHQV010000194.1:0-9063 GCA_035482355.1 Acidobacteriaceae bacterium
GCTGGCTCTCTACTCATCAAACCTCATTTTTCTTTGGCGCGGTCCTGGGTTCCCTGGGACCGCATTTCGTTTGCTGCGCTGAAAAACTTCATCACCGCCTCCAGTTCCTGAATCGACAAATGCGCCGTGGACGCGTCGAAGCGGCTCTGCGCGGCGTCGAAGTTCGCCATCACCCGGCGATGATGCGTGGCCACCAAATGGACGACGACGCTGCGGCGGTCCGACGGGTTGGCGGAGCGGCGAACATACCCTGCTCCTTCCAGACGGTCGAGCACGACCGTAACTCCGCCGGACGAGAGACCGCTGCACTGCGCGAGCGCGCCCGGTGTCATGGGACCGAGCAGGTCCAGCAAATTAAGAAACTGCATGTCGGTGGGATGGAGGCCGAGCTTCTCCGCGATGCGCTGGCTGTAGAGGCTGGAACCAGCGATGAAGAGCCGGACGGCGCGATTCAGGGCAGGGAGCAGTTGTGCGTGCTTTGCGCTTGACATGATGACTAATCTTATCGTACAAGAGTCTTATTCAGTAAGAAACATCTACAACAAGGAAACCCGCTATGGAAAAAGCATACAAGGGATTTGGCATGGAAGGGTCCGTAGCCCACCGCTACGAGAAGACGACGCGCCGGGATATGGCCGAATACCGGCGGCTGGCCGAACGCTTTGCTTCAGGGTTTCCGGAGGGCGGAGACATTCTGGAAGTGGCGCCGGGACCGGGCTTTCTCTCTATTGAGATGGCCAAAACGGGGCGTCTGCGCGTGACCGGCCTGGATATCAGCAAGACCTTCGTGGAGATTGCCCGCCGGAACGCCGGCGAAGTAGGGGTGAATGTCGATTTTCAAAACGGAAACGCCTCGCAGATGCCCTTTGCCGACGACAGCTTCGATTTCCTGGTCTGCCGCTCGGCGTTCAAAAACTTCACCGACCCGGTAGGCGCGTTGCGCGAGATGCGGCGCGTGCTGCGGCCAGGACGCAGGGGCGTGATCCTCGATCTGCGGCACGATGCCTCGTGGAGCGAGATCAGAAAGTATGTTGACGGGCTGAACCTCCCGTTTTTCGCACGCATGATCGAGATGTGCATTTTTCGCTTCATGCTGGTGCCGCGCGCCTACACGCAACAGGACTTTGAGGCGATGCTGCGCCAGGTTCCGTTCGCGAGCACCGAAGTGCGCGCAAATTCCATCGGAATGGAAGTTTGGTTTGAGCGGTAACGGAGCCGAGGCTCGCACGCTGATATGGAGAGAACTCCGATGAACACCTTAACCCCCCTGGCTCCCACTGGAACGGCGAAGAAGCGTCGAATCGGCCCGGTCCTCACGCTGGCTTTTCTTGCGCCGTTCATCGCTGAAGTGCTGAGCGGGGCGACGCGGATGAGCGTCATCATCGCGCTTGTCCCGGAGATGATGGTGTGGGGAGGCGGTGCGTTGCTGGCACGCGAATTGGTGCGCCGCTGGGGCGGACGATGGCCGAGCCTGCTGATGCTGGGACTGGGGCTCTCCATCGCCGACGAGTTCATCATTCAGCAAACATCCCTGGCCCCGCTTCCGTTTCCCGGTGCGCTGGGCGGCTACGGCCGAATGTGGGGCGTGAACTGGATCTATTTCCTCTTCATGCTGGGCTACGAAAGCGTGTGGGTCGTGTTGGTCCCAGTCCAGGTGACCGAGCTGCTCTTCCCGGAGCGCCGCAACGATTCGTGGCTGCGCAAATGGGGAATCGTCAGGGCGTGCTGGCTCTTCATGGTGGGGTCCTTCATGGCCTATTTTGGCTGGGTCAAGCGGGCGCGCATCATGATCCTCCACATGGCGCCTTATCAGCCGCGGTGGACCACTCTGTTTGCAGGCGTATGGACGATTCTGCTGCTGGCCGCAACCGCCTATCTTCTTCGGAGGACCGGGCATGAGGCTCCGGGGCGCGCTGCGCCGTGGGCGTGGGTGGTGGGCATAGTGGTGCTGGCCATGGGATTTCCATGGTACTGGCTGATGAAGTTGCAGTTCTCACCATCGAGTGCGTCGCATCCGCCATTCTGGATCCCGATAGCGGTCTGCGTGGCGTGGGCGGGCGTGGCCTACCTGCTGTTTCGGCGATGGACGTCCACTTCCGCATGGAGCGATCTGCACGGATGGGCTGCCGCATTTGCGGCGACGATGGTGTGCATGGTGGCAGGGTTCCTGGGCAGCGGCTCGTGGTCGCGCGTGGATCTGGTGGGGAAAATCATTCTGAACGTCGCCGCGGTGGTGGGATTTTTCCTGATCCTCAAGCGCATTCGACAGTCCCGACTGACTATTACTTACTGACGACCGGCTCCGGCTGAAGCGATCGCAGCACCGACGCGGCAGCTTCCTGCCCCGTGCGGATGCAGTCGGGAACACCGATGCCCTGATAAGCGTTCCCGGCGAGCGCAAGGCCAGGCAGAGCAGCGACGCGGTCGCGCACCAGTTGGATGCGATCGAGATGGCCAACTCCGTATTGCGCCATGCCGTGGCGGCTGCGGTGGATGCGGACGAAGCTGGGCTGTGTTTTCAGACCGAGAATCTCGTCGAGTTCCTCGAGAACGATCTCCGTCAGCTTCTCGTCGGCTACATCGAGCAGGGCATCGTTGCCAGACCCGCCAAGGAAACAGCGCAACAGTCCTTTGTCCGCAGGAACGCGGCCCGCGAATTTTTTGTGAACGAATGTGCAGGCGAGCATCGCGCGCATCTCCGTCGCTGGAACGAGAAACCCAAACCCCGGCGGCAGGCTCGCCAAATGCTCGATCGCATAACCCATGGTGATGGTGATCGAGGAGCTGTAGGGAACGCCGCCGAGAGCTTCGCCGAGCGGATGATCGGTGAGGCGCAGCAGGTTCGCCGACGCCCACGCTGGCAGCGCGAGAATCACGGCGTCGAACGGCTCCGGGCCGCGCGCGGATTCAACCGTCCATCCTCCCTGCGAGGAGGAGGTGCGTGACAGAGCGTGGACCTGCGTGCCGACATGGACCTTCTCCGGCGGAAGCTGTGAAGCAATGGCGTCGACCATTTGGCTCATGCCGCCGCGCAGCGTGGTGAAGAGCGTGGGCCGCGGACCGCCAGGCTTGGCAGATGTCGGCGTTGAAGATTTTTTGCGCGCGGCGAGCATGGCGCGCGTCAGGCTGCGATGCTGCTGCTCCATTTGCACCATGCGGGGCAACACGGCGCGGACGCTGAGCTGCGATGCGTTGCCGCCGTAGACGCCAGAGAGCAGCGGGGAAACGAGGCGGTCAACGGTTTCCTGGCCGAAGTGGCGGCGCGTCATGTCGGCCACAGATTCGTCCTGCGTGGCAGGCTGCGGCGGGAAGAGATATTCGCGCGCCATGCGCATTTTGGTGGACCACGAGAAGAGCCGTGTGAACGCCGTCGGCACCAGCTTGGTCGGGATCATAAACATGAGCCCGTCCGGCAGCGGGATGAGTTTGTTGTTCACCAGGATGTAGGTTTTGCGATGCGCGTCGTTGGATGGAAGAAGCTGATCGCCGAGGCCGAGTTCGCGGCAAAGCGCAGCGGCGGCGGGTTTCTCGCTCAGCCAGGAATCAGGTCCGCCTTCGATCACACAGCCATCGATCGTCTCAGACCCGATGACGCCGCCGAGGCGCGGCGCTGCTTCAAACAGGGCGTAGTCGATCGAGTCGTCAGCGCGCCGAGTTTTTTCGAGAGCCCACGCGGCGCTCAGGCCAGCGATGCCCGCGCCGAGGATGGCGATTTTTTTGTTGTTGGCCATCAAATTCGCTATTGGGGCCCGGGGATCAGTAAAAGACGCAGGGGCTTAAGCCCCTTCACTGTGCGCTGCTACGGCACCCTTCGACTACGCTCAGGGCAGGCTGAAGCCGTGCCCTGACACAAAGCCTACAGGACCGCGGTCTACTGCTTCGGAGTCTACCGGCCTTTTATGAATGCGCGACCTCTAACTGAATCAGATCATGGGCGGCGCATGCAGGGGAAGCTTTCTCCTGTTCGGGCGCGGGATGGTAGCCGCGCGGCTGATAGATGCAGCAGGGCTCTTCCGCCATCACATCGCCGGTCACCGCATAGGCGCGGGCGCGCGATCCGCCGCAAATATTGCGGAATTCGCAGGCCCCGCACTTGCCGTGCAGCTGGTCGGAGTCGCGGAGCTTCACGAAGATGGGCGACTCCTGGTAGATGTGGGCCAGCGTGTCGTGGTGCAGGTCGCCGCCTTCGATGGGCAGAAATCCGCTGGGGTAAACCTTGCCGATGTGGGAGATGAAAACGAAGCCGCGTCCATCGTTGACGCGTTTCGTAGCCCAGCCAACCGCCTTCGCTTCAGAACCGGTGTGGCCGGAAGTGTCGCTCCAGCCGCCACCAGGATGACCACCAGGATGGCCAGCCGTGTGCTCTTGCGGGTGCGTCGGCGCCGCGCCGGCGTCGTCGTGTATACCGGTCGTGGGGCGGCCTTCTTTCATCCGCTGCTGAATGAGGTAGCGGCGGTAGTGCATCGCTTCGGTCGTCTTGATGGCGAAGGGGACGCGCTTGGTCAGCTCCCACATTTTGGCGAATACCGCTTCGAATTCTTCGCCGGTGAGCAAGTCGTCCGTCTTGCCGCGGCCCACCGGGACGAGGAAGAAGAAGCTCCACATCACGATGTTCTTCTGCGTCAGGAGCGTTGCCAGACTATCCAGATCGTCGATATTCAGGCGGCTCACGACGGTGTGCACCTGGATGGGGAGGCCGGCCTGGTTGGCCCATTCGATGGCCTGCACGGTGCGCTCCCACGTGCCGGGAATGCCGCGGATGGAGTCGTGAATGGCGGGCACAGAGCCGTCGAGCGAGACGGCAAGGCGCGACAGGCCGGACTCCTTCATTTTGAAAATGGCTTCGCGGGTCAGCAACGGCGTCGCGCTCGGCGTCAGCGCGGCGTGGACGCCTTTTTCCGCAGCGTGGCGGATGAGCTGAAAAATGTCGGAGCGCTTGAGCGGATCACCGCCGGTGAAGACGAACAGGGGAACGCGGAGGTCGGCGATCTGGTCGATGAGGTTGGTGGCTTCGGCCGTGGTGAGCTGGCAGGGGTTGGCCAGCGGCTGCGCGGAGGCCCGGCAATGTTTGCAGGCGAGGTCACAAGCTTGCGTCGTTTCCCAGATAGCGAGAAATGGCGCGCGGTCGTAATCAAGGGTCGTCATGGCCTGGCGGATGTCCATGGCACAAGGTTGGCAGGAGGGGCCGGGGGTGGGATGTGATTTGGGTCACAGGGCCGAAGCGTTGGGCGGCTCAACGTCCCTGAATGTCAACCAACTTTAGATCAGGCACGCGTTCGAAGTGGCTTCGATTGCGCGTGAGCAGCGGCAAATCGTTCGCCAGGGCGATTCCTGCAATCAAGCTGTCGGCCATGCCTATAGACTTTCCCGCCCGCTGGAGATGGCGGCGAATCGATGCTGCGCGTTCCGCTGCAGCAAAGTCGAGCGGAAGGGCGGGCAGAGATCGTGCGACCACGTTCGTCGCCTTGCCGCGCCTACCTTCATCAGCACCGCTGAGGAGCTCGAAAATGGTGATGACGGTCGTCGCAATTTGCTCTGTTTCAATGGAGCGCACAACCTGCTCGAACACGGGTGAAATCCCGTTGAGATAGTCAATGAGAACGTCGGTATCGGCGAGGATCATCGCCAGTTCTCTCGCAGTTCGCGAGTGACCTTCCTCAGATGGTCAGCGTCTTTCGTTGACAGTGACCCTCCGGCAGCGAGCAGTGCGGCCTTTCGGCTGGCGCGTTCATCCTCACCACCCAAATAGTTCTCAATTGCTTCCGCGAGAACGCCGGAAAAGCCCTTGCGTCCGCGCTTCGATGCGATGGCGATGAGAGCCGCGCGATGCTCGGGTTTCATTTCGACCGTGGTACGCATAATTCCCATTCTACGACATGCATGTGCATGCAGATGCATGTTGATCTCAATCTCGCTACTTCGCCACCACCGCGGTATACGCCACCAACTGCGGAATCGTCGCCTGCAGCTGGCCGCCGCTCCAGGTGAAGGCAATGGTCACGTCTCCCGATGCATCCGGCGACACCAGCGTCACCGTCGCCGGCTGCTGCGCCACCGGGAACGTGACCTGCACGTTGTTCTGCGGCAGGAAATTCCCGGCGTAGTTGTGATTGACCACATGCAGAACTGTGCTCCCGTTGGGAAGCGTCACCAGGTTCGTCATCAAATTCGGCGCGGATGCGGTCACAGCGCCGGTCAGTGGCACTGCCGAGTGGTAAAGCGACGCGTGGCTCTTCAGAAACGTGGTGAGTTGCTGGAAGAGCGGCATCATCCCCAGCTGCGTGGCCGTGGGATCGGTGCTGATCGATGTTTTGACCGGCAGCGCAAAATAGAGCCCGTTCGAATAAGCCTCCGCGACCAGCATGCGGATGTAGTTCTGGCGGTCCGGCAGCGAGAAGCTGTAGTAGGTCGACATCACCGAGTCCGGCCAGTCAATGAAGAGCACCACCGGCACGTTGCTGCTCCCGTTGGGCTGATTGCGCGCGAGGATGGCCTGCAACGTCGCTTGCCACGAAACGGTGCCGTCGTAAGCGCCGGACGCGGTGGTTGGGATCCACTCAACGGGAGTCTGATTGGGGCCATCCTGATTGCCGTCCCACAAACCGACGGACTGAAAATCGGCGAAGGGATAGGGCCCGTTCGAGGTGATGTAGATTTCCTTGTTGTATTTCTGCCGGGCGTAGGCGCGCAGAGCGGTGACAACGTTCTGCCAGTAGACCAAGGTCGGATAGGTCTGCACAAAGGAGTTCTGCGAAGTGGGCCAGCTGTAGGGCTGGATGGTTCCCCACTCCACAGCCAGCGGATTCGCGGAGGTCAGCGGATTCGCCGTCCAGCCATTGCGCGCCAGGTATTGCCGATAGAGGAAGCCGCGCCCGCGCGTGGCCGCAGGCAGCGTACAGTTCAGATTGTCCGCGCTGGCGATGCCGTATTGCGAGGACCACTGCGCCGCCGTCAGCGCCGGATACTTGGCGCACAAAAATCCGCCAAAGTCGGCAATGTCCGCGTCGTCAAAGCCAGCGTCACCGTCGTAATTGGCGCCCTCGTAGCTGGCGTTCACCTCGTCGAAAAAGATGCCGTCCGCCCCGGCATCAATCTGCAACTCACCAATCATGATGAGGTATTGCTGGTAGGCCGGTGCGGCCAGCGCGGCCCGGTACGATCCGGGATCGAGGGGGTTGGGCGCGGGATTGCCCGTGGCATCGCAGGAGACGACCTGAGAAAAATTGGGCTCGTCAGCGAAAAGCACCGTCGCCGTGGTACCTCCAATGAACGTAACGCCCTCAGCTTCCGCGACGGCTGGGTACGCGTCGTTGTAGTCGCTGGCGAGAATCCCATAGATGTCCCACTTGCCGATGGCGCGCGGAACGAGGTCGGGATCCAGCGAGAGAATCTCCGGATCGGCGGGATCGCCCGTGCCGTTCTGGCTGAAGGCAACCGCGGTCCAGACGGAGTTGGGTCCGGTGCCGTAGGCGGCAGAGCTAATGGGTAGCTGCGCAGCGGTGCCTCCGCCCCCAGCCGGATTGGAGGCAGCGGGAACGGAGCAGGTGTAGGTTACGGGCGGTGTGCCGCCGCCGCCGGAGCCTCCAGTCCCTCCGCCTCCTGAACCGGTCCCTCCGCCTCCTGAATTGGAGGGGGCGCTGCCGCAGCCCGCGACGGCGACTGCAAGTAGGCCTGCTGCGATCGCGCTGAGGGGACGGGGCATGGGCGTTTGCTTCTATCCGCTACAAATTTGGAGCGAGCGCCGGAACGGCGGGCTGCTGCAACAGGGAAGTATAGGCCGGGTTGCCTGCGAAGGCTCAACGAATTACGGCACAAGATGACCCCTGGGGAACACCGGGGTCACGGTATAATAAACAACGTGACTACCATCACAATCGACACCCCCGTTGACTCTGTGCGCCCCGAAGCTTCAGGGTCGGAAAAGCGCGTTTTGCTGCTCAAGCCCCGCGGATTTTGCGCTGGGGTGGTGCGCGCGATCGACATCGTCCGGATTGCGCTCGAGACCTTTGGCGCTCCCATTTACGTTCGCAAGGAGATCGTGCACAACCGCTTCGTGGTGAATGAACTGGCGGAAAAGGGTGCGATTTTCGTAGATCACATTCACGAGGTCCCGGAAGGGGCTCGGGTCATTTACTCGGCGCACGGCGTTTCGCCGGCGGTTCGGGACCAGTCGAAAGAGCGCAAGCTGAAGGTGATTGACGCGACGTGTCCGCTGGTTACGAAAGTGCACGTGGAAGCCGTGAAATTCGCGCGCCAGGGCTATTCGCTGGTGCTGATCGGGCACCGCGATCACGACGAGATTGAGGGCACGCTGGGCGAGGCGCCCGACGTCACGCAGGTTGTCTCGAGCGTGGCTGAAGTTCGTACGCTGGAAGTGCCGGACCCCGAGCATGTCGCCTATTTGACCCAGACCACGCTGTCGCTGGACGAGTCGCACGACATCATCCAGGCGCTGAAGCTGAAGTTTCCCAAGATCGTCGGTCCGCACTCGCAGGACATTTGCTATGCAACCGAAAACCGCCAGGTAGCCGTAAAGAACGTCGCTCACAGCGCGGATCTGGTGCTGGTCGTGGGCTCCAACAACAGCTCCAATTCGAACCGCCTGGTTGAGGTTTCGCGCAACCTGGGGACCATGGGGCACCTGATCGATAACGCCGAGGCGATCAATCCGGAGTGGCTCAAAGGGGTCAAAAACGTTGCCGTGACCGCGGGTGCTTCGGCGCCGGAGATCCTCGTTGAGGGGGTCATTAGCTACCTGAAACAAAACGGGTTCGGGGCGGTGGACGAGGTTGAGGTGATGCCGGAGAATGTCCGTTTTGGGCTGCCTCCGGAGATTGTGCAGGCCATTCAGTCGGCTCCCGGATCAACTCCGGCGAACGTATAACTGCCAGATCGTTTTCCAGGGTCGGGCATCGTATTGGTCAGGACTGTTTTGAGCGCATGAGTACACCAGCAGACACTGCACGGCCGGATGGAGGGAAGAACCCACGCAGGGTGGGTGGGGCAGACTCTCCGGCGGTGGCAGCGCATGCTCCGGCTGGCGTCAGATTTGGGCGGATCGAC
>DATHQV010000195.1:0-15107 GCA_035482355.1 Acidobacteriaceae bacterium
GCGGGAACATGCCGGCGCAGACCACGGCGAAAATCGTCATCGCCTCCGCGAACCGGTTGATCGAGTTGCGCCAGCCCTGCTTGAACAGCAACAGAATCGCCGAGATCAGCGTGCCCGCGTGGCCGATGCCGATCCACCAAACAAAGTTGATGATCGCGAAGCCCCACGCCACCGGAACCGTGATGGCCCAGATGCCGACGCCCTTCAGAAACAGCCACGTCACCGCGGTCAGCAGGATCCCGCATACCGATCCCGCCACCACCAGCCCAAACCACCACCCCAGCGGCGTGTGGCTGGTCAGCACGATCCGCGATACCTTCTCCGTGACCGACTTGAACGAATGTCCCGGCGCGATGACCCGGTATTCTCCGGTCACCGGATCGATCATCGGATTGTTGATGGGTGCGTCTTTCGTTGCCATGCGCTCCAAATCCTCGTGACCCAACGACTGCCTTGTATTGCTACCAGTTCTTCGCTACCAGCTTCCCGCTAACTCGTGTACTCTCCCAGCGCCTTCGCCAGCTCTTCATTAATATTCAGCACGCCCGCCACATACGTGGTGCGCGGACGCGTATTGATGTCCGCCAAAACCCCGTACGTCCGCGTGTTCGTCTTGATCTTCGCTACTTCCGCGTTGCGGTCGTTGATGTTCCCGAAAACAATCGCGTTGGTCGGGCAAGCCTGCTGGCACGCCGTCTTGATCTCCCCGTCGCGAATCTCCCGGTTCTCTTTGTCCGCTTCAATCTTCACTGCCTGGATGCGCTGATTGCAGTAGCTGCACTTCTCCATCACGCCGCGGCTGCGCACGCTCACATCCGGGTTGTGCATCAGCGCCAGCGTCTTGTCGTCCCAGTCGTACACATCGGAGTACAGCAGGAAGTTAAATCGACGCACTTTATAAGGACAGTTGTTGGAGCAGTACCGCGTCCCCACGCAGCGGTTGTAGACCATCAAATTCAGGCCTTCGGGCGAATGCACCGTCGCGCCCACCGGGCAAACCTGCTCGCACGGTGCGTTCTCGCAGTGGTGGCAGGTCATGGGCTGGAAGTGCGCGCGCGGCGCCGCCAGGTCGCCTTCGTAATACGTGTCGATCCGGATCCACTGCATGGTGCGGCCAATCTTCGCCTGTAGCCGCCCCACTACCGGAATATTGTTCTCCGCGTAGCAGGCCGTCACGCACGCGTTGCAGCCCACGCACGAATTCAGGTCGATCGACATGCCCCAGGCATTCTTGTCGTAGCGATACGCCGGGAACATGCTCGTATCCGCCTCCGGCGTGTCGTGGCCCAGCCCGGCATTCGCGAAGTTCGGGTCCGCCTTGAACTCCTCGAGCGTTGCGTAGCGAATAATCCCGCGATCCAGCGACTCGTTGCCTTCAATCGAATGGGTCCCGCTGCCGTCGCCGCCATGCGCGACCGACCGCTGATCGATGTGGTGGCTCTTCGTCACGCAAATGTCGTAGATGTCGCCGGTCTTGCGCAACTGCGCGCCCGTCTGCGCCCACGGCGACCCCGACTGTTGGATGAGATAAGCGTTGTAGCCAACGCCGCCGCCCACGCGTCCTGCACGGCGTCCCTGCCCCAGCGTGACGACGACTACTCCATCTGCCTGCCCCGGCACGGCGAGTGCGCCCGCGATGATCTTCTTTCCGCCTACTGCAATCTCAACCGCGTCGTCTTCCGCCAGGCCCAGCTTTTCGAGCGTCGCAAAGCTCATCTGCGCCGCGTTGTCCCACGACAGGTTCGTCACCGGCCGCGGTATCTCCTGCATCCAGCCCACGTTCGCGTAGCGCCCGTCGTAGACATTCGCATCCGGACGAAACGCCACTTCCACTGAATTGGACGGGCCATTCGTAAACGTCGCGGTCGTTTGGACGGTCATCTCGCCAATCTGGGCCGACGCCTTCGCCGCAACACCCTTCGGCTGGTACGCCGTATCCGCGATCCATCCATCGTGCAGTGCCTTGCGCCAGTTGAACTCAAAATCGCCCTTCGACAGCTGCGCCTTCCAGTTCGCCCGCACCGCGTCATACGCCGAAACATTCGGATCATCCAGCATCGACTGGATAAACTCATGCGCCGCATGCCCGCCATACATGGGATCGATCATCGGCTGCACGATGCTCACTGTGCCGTCGTACGCGCGCGCGTCCGACCACATCTCCATGTAGTGCTGGTTGTTGATGTGCCAGTGCGCCGCCTCACCCGTCTCGTCAAAGTGCGAGCCGAGATGCACGACCGTCTTCACATTTCCCAGCGCGCTCTCGAAATCCAAATCCGCAGGAGCCGCGTACACCGGGTTCGCATTCAGAATCACCAGCCAGTCCACCTTGCCGGCGTTCATGTCGCTGACCAGCGACTTCAAATCGTCCGTCTGGATCGACGGCGTTGGGTTTACCGGCTCGGTGTAAACCACCGTCTTGCCCACATTGCTCAGCGCCTGGTTGATCGTAAACGCCGCCGCATGCACGGAGGCCGGCGCATACTCGCCGGGAATCACCACGCTCCGGCCCGCGCTCGCTTTCAAATCCGCAACCAATCCCTGCAGATACGTCGTCGTATGCTGCGGCCACGAACCTCCAGCCGCTTGTCCTGAACCGACCGCGCCTGCCAGCGCCGCGGCAAACCCAGCCACTTCGCTCGGCTTCAACGCCAGACGATGCTCCGCCTTGAACCCCGTCGTCGTCGTTCCGCTCTCAACCACGTACAGCCGGTTCATCTGCTGCGTGCCGTCGAGCTTCCGCTTCTGCGCGTAATCGCGCGCCAGCTTGTGGAAGCCGGGGAACTGCGCGCCGCCCAGGAAGTCCGCATCCAGCGAAACAATCACGTCCGCAGCGTCCAGTTTGTACTGCGCGTCGACGTAATCGCCAAACGCCTGCTTCGCCGCGGCGTAATGATTGTCGCGATTCACCGGGTCGTACTGCACCAGCTTCGCCTGCGGAAAATTCTTCTGCGCCTGTTGCCACTGCGCTGCCAGCGTCGGCGAGGTCACCGTCGACGTCAGGAAATATAATCCCTGGCCCGAACCCTTCTTGTCCGCCAGCATGCTGCGATACGCCGCCAGGAACTCCGCCCACGTCCGCGAATCGCCACGATACAGAATCTTCTGCGAGCGGTCCGGGTCGTACATGTCCAGCAGCGTCGCCTGCGTAATCGGATCCGACGAGCCCATCACATACGGATGCTCCGGATTTCCGTCGACCTTGATCGGCCGATACGCATCGCTCTTGATGAGCACCGGCACCGCGCCCGTCGGAAACGGAAATGCCGACGCAAAATACACCGGCTTGCCCAGAATCAAATCTTCCGGCGCCTTCACGTACGGCATAATCGGCTCGTCCGGCTGCTTGGTGCAGCCCGCCAGCCCCGCCAGCGCCATCGACGCGCCCATCACCTTCAAAAAGCTGCGCCGCGATACCGGATCGATCCACTCCGAGGCCTGCGACGGAAATTCCTGCGACACCAGTTCGCCGAACTCCGGCGTATCCGCCAACTCGTCGATCGACCGCCAGTACTTCTTGCCCTTTTGCGTAGCCAGCCGCTCCCGCACCTGTGCCAGCGTCATCTTCCCCGGCGCGCTCGGCTCAATCTGGACGAGGCCTTCTGAACCCTGATCGCTGATCGCTGCTCCCTGTTTCTCATTCATCGGTGACAAACCTCGCAGCTGGTCAGCTCACGCGGGTTGCGGATCCGGTAGTGATCCGCCAGAAA
Source organism: Acidobacteriaceae bacterium (assembly GCA_035482355.1). Lineage (GTDB taxonomy): Bacteria > Acidobacteriota > Terriglobia > Terriglobales > Acidobacteriaceae > Palsa-343. Next base: position 3,711 of record DATHQV010000195.1, read on the forward strand.
ATTCCCCAGCTCTTTCTGGCTTGTGAATTTCGTGTAGTGCAGCCCCGCCGGCAGGCTCATCACCGACGTATCCTCGCTGCCAATCTGCGCGCCCGCCGCCTGCGCGTGCAGTCCCGGCAGCGGGTTATTTAGCGACGCCATCTCCGCATCCGCGCCCGGCTGCGGATTTTGCTCGGTGCACGTCACGCTGCTCGCGGTCGGCGTTCCGCTGCTCACGTCCTGGGCCGCGCACCATACCGGCTTCAACTCGCTCGCCCCCGTCCACGCCATGTTGTAAATCTCGCTGGTGGGCCGCAGATTCTTCTCAGGATTGCGATGGCAGTTCAAACACCACTCCATCTGCAGCGAATTCTGCATGTACATAATCGGCATCTGGTCCACGCGCCCGTGGCACGACGAACAACCGATGCCCTTGTTCACGTGAATTTCGTGATTGAAAAAAACGTAGTCTGGCAGATCGTGCACCCGCGTCCACGGCAGCGATTCGCCGGTCGCCCAGCTCTGCCGCACCGGCTCCAGCAACTGCGCATCCGTCCAGATCTGCGCGTGGCAGTTCATACACGTCTTGGTGGGCGGAATGCCGGCGTAGCTCGACTTCTCCACCGTCGTGTGGCAGTACTGGCACTGCAGGCCCAGGCCTTCAACGTGATGCTTGTGGCTGAATGGCACCGGCTGATCTGCCCGCTGACCCTGCCGCGTCACCCACGGCGACCGCTGCAGTTCATCGAGTGTCAGCCCCAGAGAAATAATGATTAGCCCCGTCAATATCAGGCTCATCCGGGCCAGCGCGTTAGAGCTGCGGTCAAAAATCTGGGCCATGAATGCTTCCTGCTTCTCCCCTTAATTTCCCGTGAAGCCGACTATCGTTAACGATGCTCGCGTGAAGACGTTGGACTCTCTCGGAATTTAAAATTCCGTCGCCTGAGGAGGGCGTGTTCAGCAAACGGCGGCCTCAGTCGAAATCTGGCGGGGCGCTCCCGAAATTGCCATGCTGCGTCCAGTGCACGAAACTCGACGGTGCGGACCGAGTCCCGGACCCTGAATTAGTTCTAAATGTGTTGTGAATCACAACCGATTGTGACCTGAATCACAACTTCATGCGTAATAGAGAACTATAGCGGCTATCCGCCGCGCACTGCAAGCCGTCGCGCCGCACCGCAAAAAAATTTCTTTGCCCGTTCCCGTTCCGCTAATAGCCACTGCTCATAGGTCCTAATCGCAAGGCAGAACATGGCGTCCGCCACACCAGCAAGGAATCCCGCACCGGGCCTCACGAATCTGTAACCGCCAAGGTGCCATATTGGTAATATGATGGCCCTCGACCGGCATTACACCAGCACCTCTCACCACCAGCCGCTCGCGATCTGCCTCTCGCTGGCCGGACCTTAGCTGGCCGAACCTTAGCTGGCCGCTTCTTAGCTAGCCGGACTTCAGCTACCCTAGCTTCCATGCCCGATGGCAAACGTTCCGTCCGATACGACGCCGCTCTGGCCTGCCGCCAGTTAACTGAAGCCGACCCCAAACTCGGCGAGCTCATGCGCCAGGCTGGCCCCTTCACGCTCAAGCTCAAGAGTCAGCACTCGCCCTTTGAGGCGCTGCTCGAATCCATCATTTATCAGCAGATCCATGGCAAAGCCGCCGCCGCCATCCTCAAGCGACTGCTCACCGCCTTCGGCGAGCTGCACCCGACTCCCGAACACCTGCTCGCAGCCACTGACGACCGACTCCGCGCCTGCGGCCTCTCCGGCTCCAAAACCAAAGCTCTCCGCGATCTCGCTGCGAAGACCATCGACGGCACCGTCCCAACCCTCATCGCCATCCGTCGCATGCCCGACGACGAAATCATTTCCCGCCTCACCGAAGTGCGCGGCATCGGCCAGTGGACCGTTGAGATGCTCCTCATCTTCCGCCTCGGCCGCCCCGATGTTTTCCCGGTCACCGACTATGGGGTGCGCAAAGGCTTCGCCCTCACCTTCAACCGGCTCCCTAAATCCAAACCCTTCGACGCCACCATGCTGGCCAAACCCGAGCAAATGCTCCGCCGCGCAGAAAAATGGCGACCCTACCGCTCCGTCGCCGCCTGGTATTTATGGAGAGCCTGCGACCTGGCTTCGAAATCGAAGATGGTTTTGCCGGACTAGTGCGCATCTGGCGAGACGGCGGGCACCGAAAGGCCCTTTTGCGTCAGGGTGAAGGTACAAGTGCCGAGGCTTTGCGGGGTAGACCCGGTTTGCACCGTAACATTCGCCGTGAACGTCGCCGAGGAAGTGGACCCGCTGATGCCGCTCAACGCGGTGATCCAGAAAATCCCGGACTCGCCACCAAGCCCCGGACCCACGGTCACGTTGTTCGAGTTGGAGCCAACCGCCCACGTTTCGCTGCCTACGGTTGTCCCGCCTGCAGTGTCAGTCACGACTGAGAGAAATCCGTGATCGCTCGTCAGCTCAGCCTGAACTTTGCAACTGCTCGCAACCCAGTGGCTCGTGGCCGTCGCGAGCGTTGCCCCATTTAAAACAGCGTCCGCTCCGGCTTTTGTAACGGTCATACCGCCGCCGCCACACGCGGACAGCGACAAACTGAGCGCGAGCAGCATCGCGAAGTGCGAAAAACCTGTTTTGTACGTCATTGCAGGACCCTAGTCTGCGATGCAAGGTGCGTCAATCCAATTCTGCAATGGCGCGATCACCGACAGGGCGGAAGTAACTCTGAAGCGAAGTGACGCAGCGCCGCTCCGGCCGACCTGGCTCTACCCGGATTTTCAGGTTGCCAGGAATTCACAGAAAGATATATCGAAAAACATGTTGACAGCGATTTATTAAAGATATATCTTACGAAATATCAGAAAGGAAACACCCATGTTTGAACACAGATTTATGCATTTCGGCCGACCCGGCTGCCACTCCCCCGAGCGCGGCGACCCCGGCGACGGCCCCCGCGAGCGGCGCCACTTCGGCGGTCGAGGCGAGCGGGGCGACCGCGAATTCCGTCACGGATTCCGCGGACCCTTCCGCGGCTTCGGCGGCGGACGCGAGCGCCTCTTCGACGCGGGCGACATCCGCCTCGTCATCCTCAAGCTCCTGGCCGAACAGCCCAGCTACGGCTACCAACTCATCAAGACCATGGAGGAGCGCCTGGCTGGCGGCTACACCCCCTCGGCCGGTGTCATCTACCCCACCCTCACCCTGCTCGAAGAAGAAGGTCTCGCCTCCGCCGCGGTGTCGGACAGCAACAAGAAGGTCTACTCCCTCACCCCCGACGGCGTCGCATTTCTCGAGAAGAATAAGGAGCGCGTCGACGAGCTCTTCGAGCGCCTGCAGGAAGCCGGCGACGAATTCCGCCGCGGCCGCTCGCCGGAGATCATGAAAGCCTTCATGAACCTGCGCGGCGCCGTCGCCGCCCGCGTCGCACGCGGCACCGCCGCGCCCGAGCAGATTCGCCGCATCGTCGAAGCCATCGACGCAGCCGCCAAATCCATTGACGAGTTGTAAATTCCGAACTGGAGTCTCAACCAAAGGGGTCTCGTACGCGAGACCCCTCCTTGCCTTTCGCTCAACCTGCCGCGGTCAGCCCGTGCCGCCGCATCACTTCGGCAATCGCGGCGTGATCGGCGGCCCGCCAGCCGCAGCCCGCAGTACGGCCCCCACCTCGCGAAAGAAATCCGGCCCCAGTAGCCCTGGTGTCACCACCGCCAGCGCCCTCGCTTCCTCCGCGTGGAGATTGTCGAACCGGTGCACCGCGCCGCGCGGAATGCACAGCGCATTCCCCCGCCCGACCTCCGTCGCGCAGCCTTCCACCGTCATGGTTGGCACGCCCGCGAGTCCGTAGATCGTTTCTTCATAGCCATCGTGGCTGTGCGCCGCCGGAACCTTCGCACCCGGCGCCACATCAAACTCGAACATCGCCACCGACCCGCCCGATGCGGCGCCCTCCACCAGAAACCGAATTGCTAAACCGCCCAACCGAATCTCTTCCCGCGCACCGCCCTCCATTCGTCCACCGCCTCTCGTTTGCAATTGCAGTTTCCCAGGACCAAATGCCCGGCACTTCTACCGGACTGCCGGCCCGCAGTCGCTACTTGCCATGAGTTCCGGGCCTGCCCCTTCAGAGGGTCGATATCGCCCAGCGCCACACAGCCCACCCCCTCATCTTCCCCCGCCAATTCACAGCCCCTCAACCTGAATTCCCTCCATCCCTTGTTATCCTGAATAAGCCATGTCCACGAAGAAAGAACTCCTCTCTACGCCTATCCGCCACATCGACATCAAGCAGCACAATGTCGTCGCTCTGGTCGACGCCATGCAGTCCATGGCCTACAGTTCCCGTGACCTTGCCCGGGCGGCCTCCATCTACGAGCGCATGCTCCGCGACCAGGATTGCGGCGTCATCCTCTGCCTCGCCGGCTCCCTCATTTCCGCCGGCCTCAAGCAGATCTTTGTCGACCTCATCCGCAACAATATGGTCGACGCCATCGTCTCCACCGGCGCCAATATCGTCGATCAGGACTTCTTCGAAGCCCTCGGCTTCCAGCACTACATCGCCGACGAACTCTGCAAGTCCGGCACCCAGGACGGCATCCTCCGCGAGCTCATGATCGACCGCATCTACGACACCCTCATCGACGAGGAAGAGCTCCGCGCCTGCGACGAAACCACGGAGAAGATCGCGGACAGCCTCCCGCCCCGTCCCCACAGCTCGCGCGAGTTCATCCGCGCCATGGGCGCTTACCTCGAAAAGGAAGGCAAAACCCCCGAAAAGGGCGGCGTCGACTCCATCGTCCTCGCGGCCTACCAGAAGGACGTGCCCATCTTCTGCCCCGCCTTTTCCGATTGCTCCGCCGGCTTCGGCCTCGTCGCCCACCAGCACAAGCGGCAGGACAAGCCCAAAGTCTCCCTCGACTCCGCCAAGGACTTCTACGAGCTCACCCAGCTCAAGATCGCTAACCCCACCACCGGCCTGCTGATGATTGGCGGCGGCGTTCCCAAGAACTTCGCGCAGGATATTGTCGTGGCCGCCGACATCCTCGGCAACGAAGCCCCCATGCACAAGTACGCCATCCAGATCACGGTGGCCGATGTCCGCGACGGCGCGCTCTCCTCCAGCACCCTGAAAGAAGCCAGTTCGTGGGGAAAAGTCGACACCACGTATGAGCAGATGGTCTTCAGCGAGGCGACCCTGGCTCTGCCGCTGATTACCGGCTATGCCTGGCATAAGAAGGCCCACGCGGCCCGCACAGAACGCCGCTGGAGCCGCATTCTTGAACCTGTAACCGCCTGATCCTGTACTGGTTCTCCAGGAAACGGCTGGTTAAGGATAGGCCTCCCATGCGCGATGATCTTTCGTAACCATTTGCCTCCAGTCTGGTAACCGGTGTACTCTCGCTTTGGCTCTTACCCTCCCCCATTCAGCCGCCGGGGAGGGACCTTGCCATGTTGCTGGCCCTTAGAATTATTGGTGCCGCCTACATCGTCGCGTTTGCAGCGTTTCTTGCCATTTGCCACGGGGCTCTTCGCCGTCCTTCGCACATATCCGAGGTCCACGACGTTGCGAACAACGTCATTCCATTCGAGCGTGGGGCCGCCATCGCTGAACGCGGGGAAGCCTGCGAAAATCGCGCAGCGCGTAACTAGCTGCACTCTGCCATCGCTGTTTTCGCTATTGGAACGCCTTCGGTTCTCCTATACTCTTTCGAAAAGCTCATACCTTTTAATGGGAACCTATCAGTGAGCGTTCCACCGGATCGCGTTTGACCCGATTTTCCCAATCGCGGACGACTACCAGGGCATTTTTCGTCGCTCTCATGTGCTGCCTTGTCGGCGCAGTTGTGCTGGCGCGCTACGGCAGCAGCGAGGACCAGGCCAATCCCTGGATCTTCTGGTTCGCCGCTCTCTGGACGATCTCCCAAACGCTCCTCATCACCGTCGCCATCTCCAGCTTCCGCTCCGCGCTGCGCCAGGGCCAGGCCGAGCGCCAGCTCGAGCGCGTCGCGCGCCTGCATCGCAGCATCCTCGATTCAGCCGGACCGGTCATGATCGCATGCGATCTGGCCGGCCACATCAGCCTCTTTAATCCTGCGGCCGAACGGATGCTCGGCTATCGCGCCGCTGAAGTGCTGGGGAAGCTCACCGCCGGCGACCTTTTCCCTGAAAGCGAAATGGTGCGTGTCGGAGAGCAGCTCGCTGCATCCATGCCGGCCGCCAAGCCGCAGCCTGACGTTCCAGCCAACACGGCGGAAGCCCTGCTGCCATATATCCGCTACGTCGCCAGCTTCCCGGCCAGCCGCGTGCGCGGTTTTGAAATGCGCTACCGGCGCCGCGACGGCAGCACCTTTCCGGCCATGGTCTATCTCTCCGCGGTGCGTTCGTCGGCGGGATCCATCGACGGCCTGGTTTCCGTTGCCGTCGACCTGAGCGCCACCCGCCGCGCAGAATACGCCCTCCGCGAGAGCGAAGAACGCTACCGCGACCTCTTCGAGAACTCCGCGGAGATGATCGCCACGCTCAGCCCGCGCGGCCGCTATCTCTACGTGAACCCGGCCTGGCAGAACCTGTTCGGCATGGATTCGCCACAGTTTGAGAACCTGATTGGCTTCGAATCCGCGTTCCCGCCAGAAGTGCAGGCCGAGGCGGCGGCCCTGTTCCACAAAGCGCTGCACGGCGTTCGCGTGGAGCGGCATCCCCTGCGCCTCCAGAACTCCGCGGGAGAAACGGTCGAGGTCGAAGCCAGCCTCAGTTGCCGCCGCGAAGAAACCGGCCCCGTTTCCGTGCGCTGCACCTTCCGCGATGTCACCCAACAGAACCGGCGCGAGCGTCGCCTGCGCATTCAGCTGGTAGTCAGCCAGATCATTGGCGAAACTACCTCGATGGACGAGGGCCTGGCGCGCGTCCTCGAAGCTCTCTGCGGAACGTTCTCCTGCGAATTCGCGGCACTGTGGACCGTAGACGAACAGCAGCATCTTATTCGCGCCCGTGTTACCTGGGCCGCGCGCGGCCGTTCGAGCGAAGACTTTACGAGGGAAACGCAGACGCAGGTATCGGCGCGCGGCGAAGGCCTGCCGGGGATGGTCTGGTCGCAGGGCAAACCCTGCTGGGTTCCCGACCTGCGGCAGGATCCGGCCTTCCTGCGTCGCGGCGCAGCGCGCCTGAACGGCTTTGTCTCCGGATGGGCCGTCCCGGTGCGCGTCGGCAATCAGGTCATCGCCGTCATCGAATGTTTCTCGCGCCAACTCATTCGCGAAGACCCCGATCTGCTGGCGACCGTGGAAACCGTCTGCGGCTCCGTGGGCCAGTTCATGGCGCGCGCCGGCCAGGAAGCGCGCCTGCGCCAGTTGGACCGCCAGAGAGCCTTCATCCTCAGTTCGGTCGCCGACGGCATCATTGGCGTGGATTCATCCAACCGCATTGCGTTCGTCAACCCGGCTGCGGCGCGACTGCTCGAGCAACCGGAAGCCGAACTCATTGGACGCGAAGTCCACGAGACGCTCCATCCAGCTTCGGTCGCCTGCGGCACCAGTTGCGCAACGCGCCGTGCGTTTCTGGCGGGCGAAGGCGCGTCGGGCCAGGACGCGTACATGCGCGAAAGCGGCCGCAGCTTCCCCGTGGAATTTGCGCTGATGCCCATGGTGGAAGAGGGAGCGCCCGTGGGCAGCGTGCTCAGCTTCCGCGACATCAGCCAGCGTTACGCGCTCGATCACATGAAGGACGAGTTCATTTCCACGGTCAGCCACGAACTCCGCACCCCGCTCACTTCCATTCGCGGCGCCCTCGGACTGCTCTCCGCTGGAATGTTGGGCCAGGTGAGTGATAAGGCATCCACACTGTTACGGATCGCTGTTTCGAACTCCGACCGTCTGGTTCGCCTCATCAACGACATTCTCGATCTCGAGCGCATGCAGTCCGGGCGGGCGCCGCTTGCCTTCCGTTCAATCCAGTTGGAAGAACTGGCGCGCCAGGCGATCGAAGCCATGCAGCCCATGGCCGATGCCGGCGAAGTTCATCTGCTCTGCGACGCCGTTCCCGCGCATGTTGAAGCGGATGGCGACCGCCTGCAGCAGGTGCTCACGAATCTGCTGAGCAACGCAATTAAGTTTTCGCAGCCCCAGTCCATCGTGCGGGTGAGTATCACGCGATCGCCGGACGGGGTTACATTGAGTGTGATCGACCAGGGCCGCGGCATCCCTGGCGATAAGCTGGAAACCATCTTCGATCGATTCCAGCAGGTCGACGCTTCGGATTCCCGCCAAAAAGGCGGCACCGGTCTGGGCCTGGCCATTTGCCGAACCATCGTGCACCAGCACGGCGGCCGTATTTGGGCGGAGCAGAATGGCAACCAGGGCTCCATCTTCCGCGTCTTTCTGCCCGACCGCGCTTCGCTGTCCGCTTCCGGCGAAGAAGTCGCTGCCGGCATCTCATGAAGGTAGATCGAGGTGAGCTTTGCCACGACGGATTCTGATCATCGACGATGAAGACGATATTCGCGAAGTTGCTGCCCTCAGCCTGGAAACGGTCGCCGGGTGGGATGTGACCATGGCCGGATCGGGAGCGGCCGGCATCGTCAAAGCTCTCGAACAGCAACCTGACGCCATTCTGCTCGACGTCATGATGCCGGTGATGGATGGACCGACCACGTTCCGCGAGTTGCACGCCTTGCCGGAGACGACGAATATTCCCGTCATTTTGCTCACCGCCAAAGTGCAGGCCGCCGATCAGAAGCGCTTTTCCGATCTGGGCGTCGCGGCCGTCATGTTCAAGCCGTTCGACCCGCTCACGCTGGCAGGTGAAATCGCCCATGCTTTGGGCTGGACCGACGATTGAGCGACCCGGCCGCCATCATCGCTGCGCGGCTGGCGGAACTATGGCGCACCAGCCGGCCCTCGATTCTGGAGCGCATCGCCGCGCTGCATGCGGCGCACGACGCCCTTGTCCGGGATCCCGCGGACACCGAAGCGCGCAGCAAGGGCCGCGAAGCAGCGCATAAACTCAGCGGGGTTCTCGGTGTATTCGGAATGCCGCAGGGCAGCGAGTTGTCGTTCAACATGGAAAGTCTGTTGATGAACGGGAATCCACTGTCCTTCGAGGACGTGATCTGGCTCGGGGAGCAAATCGAGGCCCTGGACGCCGTGATCGCCGCGAAGGGCTAGCGCGCGCTAAGCAAACACCAAACACTGCGGCTTGGTCAGCGGGAAATTCTTCGGCGTCTGCCCCAGCTGGCCGGTCTTCGTGTCCCGCGAGAACACGGACAGATTGTCGGAGTCCTGATTCGCCACCAGCAGCCAGCGTTCCGTGGGATCGAGAGCAATATGCCGCGGCGTGTTCCCGCCGCACGATCCGCGGGCCAGCATCGTCAGCTTGCCGCTCTTCGGATCGACGGAGAAGCTCACCAGGCAGTCGTAGTCGCGATTGGCGGCGTAGGCAAATCGCCCTGCGCGGTCGATGACGATCTCCGAGCCCCGCGCGACGCCGTGGTAATCGCTGGGAATCAGGCTGACCTTCTGCACGGATTCGAGCGTTCCTTTTTCCGCGTCCCAGCGCAGCACTTCCACCTGGGAAGCCAGCTCGTGCACGCAGTAGGCGAAGTGCCCGTTCGGATGAAATCGCAGCGCTCGCGGCCCTGACCCCGGCGCGGCATCCCACTGCGACGGATTGTTCGCGGTGAGCTTCGCCGTGCGATTGTCCAGGTGGTAGATGTGTATGCAGTCCAGACCCAGGTCGTTCACCAGCAAAAAGCGGTCGTCCGGCGAAGTCGTCACGCGGTGGGCATGCGGACCTTCCTGGCGGTCTTTGTTGGGCCCGTGGCCCTTGTACTGAAAATGCGATACAGGGTCGCTGATCTGCCCGTCGAAGTTCAGATAAAACGAGGTTGCGCTGCCACCCGTGTAGTTGGCGCAGAACAAATTGCGTCCCACCTGATCGACGGCCACCATGCAGGTTCCCGGCCCCAGCGACCTCATTTCATTGACGGGCTTGAGTTTAAGTGCAGCATGGTCAACCACGAATGAACTGACTGCTCCGCTCGCCTGCGCCTCGAAGCTGCCAATTTCATTGGCGGCATACAGATATTTCGCGCCCGGATCGAGAGCCAGGAAGGTGGGGTTCTCGCTGGCCGCAGCCAGACCCGCCGACTGCAAATCCCCGCTAGCCGGATCCCAGCGGTAAGCGTAGATGCCCTTACTGGTGCTGCCGTCCACGGTTTGCGTGCCGACAAACAGAAGCCGCCGTTTAGCTTCCTGCCCGGCCTGCCCCAGCCACACCTGAGCGGCGGCTGGCGCCAGAGCCGCGCTCTTCAGAAAATCCCTGCGCTTTACGCTTCCCATGCCGAGACTATCTTCTCTCATATCCAGTTGTTGGGTCGAGTTTTGGCCATCCGCCCACAGTTTCGATCCTTGTCGTTTTCTCCCAGATTTACGCAGGCAACCTTTTCCACAGACAACCGCATCCTCTTAACGCTCCGTCTCAGACTGGTCCCAGGATTCACCTCCCCCAGTGAATTCGGGACCTGCAGTTCAAGTCTTCTATCACGCAACCAGGAGTTTGCTCCATGGCGACCGCTGTTCAGCCCACGCCTAAATCAAAGAGCAGGCAGAAGAACGCCCAGGCCCAGGCCAATGGCACGGAAAGTTCCGTGCCCGATTACCTTCCCGTCATCCTGCAAGGCCTCCAAACCATGAAAGACGGCGATTTCAGCGTCCGTCTGCCGGGCGCGTGGACAGGCCTCGCCGGCAAGATCGCTGACCACTTCAATGAGATTGTTTCGGCCAACGAGCAGATGGCTCAGGAACTGAAGCGCGTGGGCCAGGCCGTCGGCAAAGAAGGCAGAACGCGCGAGCGCATCCGCGTGCCCCGCCACCGCGGCGCCTGGGATGACATGGAGACCTCGGTAAACAACCTCATCGAAGATCTTCTCCGGCCCACGAACGAGATGACGCGCGCCATCGCCGCCGTAGCTCAGGGCAATTTGACCCAAACCGTCCGCCTGGACGTCGATGGACGCCCGCTGGAAGGCGAGTTCCTGCGCTCCGCCACCATCGTCAACACCATGATTCAGCAACTCGGCGTCTTCACCGCCGAAGTGACGCGCGTGGCCCGCGAAGTCGGTACCGACGGCAAACTCGGCGGCCAGGCTATGGTGCCCGGCGTCGCCGGAACCTGGAAGGACCTCACCGATTCGGTGAACTCCATGGCCTCCAATCTCACCGGCCAGGTCCGTAACATTGCCGAAGTCGCCACCGCCGTGGCCAGCGGCGACCTTTCCCGCAAAATCACCGTCGACGTTCGCGGCGAAATTCTGCAGCTCAAGGAAGCCATCAACACGATGGTCGACCAGCTGCGCTCCTTCGCTTCAGAAGTAACGCGCGTGGCCCGCGAAGTCGGTACCGACGGCAAACTCGGCGGCCAGGCCGTT
>DATHQV010000196.1:0-36891 GCA_035482355.1 Acidobacteriaceae bacterium
TTCGCGCCGGCCAGCATCGACCCCAAATCCAGGCTCACCACGCGCTTGTCCCGCAGAATGTCCGGAACATCGCCCTGCACAATGCGCCGCGCCAGGCCTTCCACAATCGCCGTCTTGCCCACGCCCGGCTCGCCAATCAGCACCGGATTATTCTTCGTCCGCCGCGACAGCACCTGGATCACGCGCCGAATTTCCTCGTCGCGCCCAATCACCGGATCCAGCTTCCCGCGCCGCGCCAGCTCCGTCAGATCCTTCGCGTACTTCTCCAATGCCTGGTACTTCGCCTCAGGATTCTGATCCGACACCCGCTGATTCCCGCGCACGCTCGCCAAACTCTTCAGCACCGCGTCGTGGGTCGCCCCAAACGACGCCAGCAGCAGCTGCGCTCCATCGTTCTTCTGCGAAGTCAACGCCAGCAGCAGATGCTCCGTCGAAACGTAATCGTCCTTAAAGTTTTCCGCTTCCTTAAACGCCTGATCGAAGACATGATTCAGCGCATTCGCCGCGCCTGGTTGCGCCGACGACCCGCTCACCTTCGGCAACTGCGCTACAGACTCGGCCGCCTTGGCCGACAGCTGCCCCACCGGCACGCCAATCTTCTCCAGAACCGCCGGAATCACGCCTTCCTGATCCCCCAGCAGCACCGCCAGCAAATGCAGCGGCAATATCTCCGGATTGCCATTCTCCGCCGCCAGTTGGCTCGCGCCCTGCACCGCCTCCTGCGACTTCACCGTAAATTTGTCCCAACGAATCGCCATAATTCCTAATCCTTAATTCCTTGCTCCGGAAAATTCTCAGTTCCAGCCTTTGAAACGCTTCTCATCAATACTGTTCTGAAAGCGAACCACGCTGTTTTGAAAGCGAACCACGTCAAACTGTTTTGAAAGGAAACCGCTTCAACGCTTGCGGAAAATCCACATCTTGTATCAGGGCTTGACTTCAGTCGTGTCGTAAAAACTCCCCAGGACAACGGGCTTTAGCCCCTGAGGTATTTCCTTCGCTGACAGCTCCCAACCACCTGGCCGCCCCTAAGAAAAAAATTGCGGGAGGGCATCACTCCCCCCCGCAGCATTGAAGTCCTTGATCGCGGCAGCGAACTCCGTAATCAATTACCTACGGTACGCGGCCAGCTCTACCAGCGGATTGCGTCCTTAACCTTAGGCTCGCCGCCGCTTCGTAAGCCATAGCCAGATGCTGGCCGCTTTTCCGCAAACCGGTCATTGGCTGACCGGTCTTAGCTGCTATTACGCCGCTTTTCCGATCTCCACCTTAATCTGTTTCGGCTTCGCTTCCTGCCGCTTCGCCAGTTCGATGCGCAGCACGCCAGCATCATAACCCGCTTTCACGCTTTCCGGATTCACTGTGTTCGGAATCGTGAACGAACGGTAGAAGCTGCCGTAACGCCGTTCGATCCGGTGGAAGTTCTCTTCCTTCTCTTCCTTTTCGAACTTGCGCTCGCCCTTCACCGTCAGCACCTGGTTCTCCAGCTGAATGTCGAGATCGCTCTCCTTCATCCCCGGAACTTCCAGCTTCAACACGATCTTGTGCTCGTCCTCATAGATGTCCACCGGTGGCACAAACGCCGCCGTCGCCACATCTCCATCGGCCTGCTGCCGGTTGTACTCCTGGAAAATCGAGTTCATCCGATTCTGCAGCGCCAGTACATCCCGAAAAGGATCCCAACGTGTGATTGCCATGACTTTCATCCTCCAAATACCTCTTGAAAATTTGAGTGTCGGAGACCGCCCAGGAACCCATTCCCAGACAGCCATCACAACATCTGATGAAGACTATAGCACAAACGATGCATAAAATATGAGTGAGTTAGCATCACATTCCAGGATTGCAGCAAATTACTCAAAATATTAGAGATCTGCGGATTATCACCCTCCTGAGCCGTACGGGTGCCCCTATCTGCCCGGCTTTGGCAGATGGGTACTTTACGCGAAGCATCCGCTTCTGCCCTTGAGAAATCCCTTTCTCCTTGAGCAATTTCCCACCTCGGTGATAGCGTGGAACAACCCTATATGTCCCCTCAATCCTGGAACTCCATCCGGGCCGCCGCTTTTTGCTTCTGTTTTGCTTTCGCCCTCGGTGCTGCCGCCCAGCAAGGCACAGTCGTCGAACCCGGACCCCCCGGTGCCCCCAGCAAAACCCTCCCTGCCAACACCACCGGCACACTCCTCAAAGCCTCGCCCGCCGACATCGATTTCATGCAGGGCATGATCATGCACCATTCCCAGGCTGTCGAAATGACCGCCCTTATCCCCTCCCACACCGACGACAAAGCCGTCCGCGCCCTGGGCGAACGCATCAGCCTCTCCCAGTCCGACGAAATCAAATTTATGCAGCACTGGCTCCAGGCCCGCAACGAGTCCACCGAAATGCCCATGGCTCCTGGCACGGACATGGCCTCCATGCCCCTGATGCCCGGCATGCTCTCACCTGCCCAAATGGACGCCCTCCGCCACGCCCACGGCGCTGAATTCGACCACCTCTTCCTCACCGGCATGATCCAGCACCACGGCGGCGCTCTCGTCATGGTCAAAGACCTCTTCAACCAGCCCGGCTCCGGCCAGGATGCTCAGCTCTTTACCTTCGCGACCGACGTGGACAACACGCAGCGCGCCGAAATCCGCATCATGCAGAAAATGCTTAAGGAGAACCAATGACTCGCAGGCACCTGGTCCCCGCCCTCCTCGCGGCCATCCTCATCTTTACCGGCGCATCCCCCCTCCCCGCCCAGCAAACCGCCCCGCAAATCGCGCCCGCCACCACCCCCGGCGGATCAGACACCACCACCACCGCGGATCCTCGCGAAGGCCTCAAAGCCGGACTCTTCGACGCCGGCGAAACTTCACTCGGTCTCGATCACATCGACTTCCTCAAGAAGCCCGACGCCTTCACCGCGCCCCCGCCCAAACCCACCGACGGTCCCTTCGCCAAAATTCTTGCCTCGCTCGTCTTCGCCAACTCCGACTTCGCGTTTGAAGGCAACACCCTCTTCCAGGGCAATTTCTCCGGTGTCGGCATCTACGACATCTCCGATCCCGCACAGACCAAAATGATCACCACCCTCGTCTGCCCCGGCGGCCAGGGCGACGTCTCCGTCTACGGCCATCTCCTCTTTATGTCGGTTGAAATGCCCAACGGCCGCATCGATTGCGGCACCCAGGGCGTCATCCCCATGCCCAAGCCAGGCCAGCCGCACATGGCCCATCCCGCCGCCGACCCCGATCGCTTCCGCGGCGTTCGCATCTTCGACGTCACCGACCTCAAGAACCCCAAACAGGTTGCCGCCGTCCAGACCTGCCGCGGCTCGCACACCCACACTCTGGTCGTCGATCCCAACGACAAAGACAATGTCTATGTCTACGTCTCCGGAACCTCCTACGTCCGCGGATCGGATGAGTTAGCCGGATGTTCCGACGACGCACCCGACAAGGATCCCAACACCGCGCTCTTCTCCATCGACGTCATCAAAGTCCCGCTCGCCTCTCCGCAGGACGCGAAGATTGTTTCCAGCCCCCGCGTCTTCATCGATCCCCGCACCGGCGCACTCAACGGCCTTAACAATGGCGGCAGCCACGACAAAGGCGCGGAGAAGCCTGCCGACACCAACCAGTGCCACGACATCACCGTGTTTTCGGCCATCGGCATGGCCGCCGGTGCATGCTCCGGCAACGGCATCCTCCTCAACATCAAAGATCCCGTCCATCCGGTTCGCATCGATGCCGTCAACGACGTCAATTACTCCTACTGGCACTCCGCCACCTTCTCCAACGACGGCACCAAAGTCGTATTCACGGATGAGTGGGGCGGCGGCCTTGCGCCGCGCTGCCGTTCCACCGATCCCAAAAACTGGGGCGCGGATGCGGTCTTCAATCTGCAGGACGGCAAGCTGAAGTTCGCAAGCTATTACAAGATGCCCGCCGCGCAGACGGCCACCGAAAACTGCGTCGCTCACAACGGTTCGCTCATCCCCGTCCCCGGCCGCGACGTCGAAGTGCAGGCCTGGTATCAGGGTGGCGTCTCCATCATGGACTTCACCGACGCCGCAAAGCCCTTCGAGATCGGCTACTACGATCGCGGACCCATCGATGCCAAAACCATGGTCCTCGGCGGGCAGTGGTCGGCGTATTGGTACAACGGCTTCATCTACGGATCGGAAATCGCTCGCGGGCTCGACGTATTCAAGCTCACGCCCACTCCGAACCTGACGCAAAATGAAATCGACGCAGCAAAGTTAGTCCACTTCGACACCCTCAACGTGCAGGACCAACCGCAGTTTACCTGGCCCTCGAGCTTGATCGTGGCCAAAGCCTATCTCGACCAGTTAGCTCGTTCCCAGGCCCTGCCCGCCAAACAGATCGCTGACCTGAACAAGGCCATCGACAAAACAGAGAAGTCGCACCTCAAAAAGAAGGACGTAGCCAAACTGGGTGCAATGGCCTCAACAGTCGACTCGACCGCCAGCGGAGCGAAAACCTCAGCCGACGCGAAACGCCTGCAAGCCCTGGCCGAAATCCTTCGTCACCCAGTGGCCTAACCATCCAATCACCATCTCCAACCAACCAAGCCCCGCTGGCGATTCGCCAGCGGGGTTTTACTTTCGCAGCGGTCCCCCGTCGATCTCTTTCAAGGTCGCCATCCCCCACCATGTCCGCCACCGGCGAGTGACTCCCGATTACTGATTTCTGACTCCCCACAACCCTTCTCATCCGCTCCACCACTGCCTCCCAGCCCCGTGTGATCCACGTCACATCCCTCCTAAAAAATCCTGTGACGCACGATACATACAACTCTTTTTTCCCAGGCTGACAATCCTTTTTCCAGATTGCGGAGGCCATCCGCTCTCTTCCTGCTCAGCTCCGGACGGCCCTTCTGCGACGCACCTATCCAGCACTACTTAACGCCCTTTGCGGCGGCAGAACGGAGAGCTTCCAATGAACCCCATCCAGGTCGAGACACAGGCCCCGATCCAGGCAAAATCCGAAACCAAAACGCAGTACGTCTACTTCTTCGGCGCAGGCGCGGCGGAAGGTAATGGCAAACTGCGTGACACACTCGGCGGTAAAGGCGCGGGCCTCGCGGAGATGACCAACGCTGGTCTGCCCGTCCCTCCCGGCTTCACGATTCAGACCGATGCCTGCCGCGAATACATGCGCGGCTCGCTGTCGCCTGCGGTGACGGAGCAGATGGAACTCGCCCTCGAACGTCTCGAGCACCTGCAGGGGCAGCGCCTTGGCGCCGGCGACAACCCTCTGCTGGTCAGCGTTCGCTCCGGCGCGAAATTCTCCATGCCCGGCATGATGGACACCATTCTGAACCTCG
Organism: Acidobacteriaceae bacterium; assembly: GCA_035482355.1. Taxonomy (GTDB): domain Bacteria; phylum Acidobacteriota; class Terriglobia; order Terriglobales; family Acidobacteriaceae; genus Palsa-343. The sequence goes on from DATHQV010000196.1 coordinate 5,335, forward strand.
GCCTGAACGACGCTTCGGTCGAAACGCTGGCCAAAAAGTCGAACAACCCGCGCTTCGCCTACGATTCGTACCGGCGGCTGATACAAATGTTCGGCGACGTCGTGCTGGACATTCCCAAGTCCTCCTTCGAACACATTTTTGACGAGACGAAAAAGAAGTACACCGTCACCCTCGACACCGAGCTCACGCCCATCGCCCTGAAAGAAGTGATCGGCGCCTACAAGAAGCTGGTCCTCCGCCACACCGGCGCAGAGTTCCCGCAGGATCCCGATCGCCAGCTCACCATGGCGAGGGATGCCGTGTTCAGGTCCTGGAATAACGATCGCGCCCGCACCTATCGCCGCCTGAATAACATCGACGACTGGCTCGGCACAGCGGTCAACGTTCAGGCCATGGTCTACGGCAATCTGAACGAGTCGAGCGGCACAGGCGTCGGCTTCACGCGCAACCCGGCCAACGGCGAGAAGGAATTCTACGGCGAGTTCCTGATGAACGCTCAGGGCGAAGACGTGGTCGCCGGCATCCGCACCCCCGTCCCGATCAGCGAGCTGCAGAAAGCCATGCCGCATGTATACGGGCAGCTCCGTGACCTGACTTCACGGCTCGAAAAGCATTATCGCGACATGCAGGATTTCGAGTTCACCATTCAGGATGGGCGCCTCTATATGCTGCAGACCCGCAACGCGAAGCGCACCGGCCTGGCCGCTGTCCGCATCGCCATTGATATGGTTCGCGAGCAGCTCATCACCATCGACGAAGCTGTCCTGCGCGTTGAGCCGAACCAGATATTCGACTTCCTGGTTCCGCGGCTCGATGAGAAAGGCACAGTTGAGGTTCTGGCTCGCGGCCTGCCCGCCAGCCCGGGCGCCGCTGTCGGACAAATCGTCTTCACCGCTGCTGACGCCGTGAAGTACGCCGAGAAAGGCACCTACAAATCCATCATCCTCGTCCGGTCGGAAACATCGCCGGAAGATATTGCCGGCATGAACGTGGCATCCGGCATCCTGACCTCGCGCGGCGGCATGACTTCGCACGCTGCTCTTGTCACCCGCGGCATGGGCAAGTGCTGCGTGGCCGGCGCCGGCGACGTCACCATCGACGAAAAGAAAAAGCAGATGCGCGTCAAAGGCAAAACCTTTGAGGAAGGTGACTGGGTCACGCTGGACGGCACTACCGGCCGCATCATCGCTGGCAAACTGAACACGCTGCCGGTCAATCCGGATAACCCCGACCTCGTGCAGTTCATGGGCTGGGTCGATCAGAGGCGCAAACTGCGCGTGCTCGCCAACGCGGACATCCCGCGCGACGCGAAACAAGCGCAGCTGTTCGGAGCGGAAGGCATTGGCCTCTGCCGCACCGAGCACATGTTCTTTGCCGAAGATCGCCTGCCGCACATGCAGGCCATGATCCTCGCCAAGACCGAAGAAGAACGCCGCGCCGCTCTCCACGCTCTGTTGCCGATGCAGCGCGCTGACTTCACCGGTCTGCTGAAGGTGATGGGCTCGTACCCGGTGGTGATCCGCCTGCTCGATCCGCCGCTGCACGAGTTCCTGCCGAAACGAGAAGCGTTGTTGGTCGAGATTGCCAAACTCGAAATCACCAAGCCTCGCTCGCCGAAGCTGAAACAGCTGCGCATCATGCTCGAACGCGTTGAAGAGCTGCATGAGCTGAATCCAATGCTTGCGCTGCGCGGCTGCCGTCTCGGCATCACCTATCCGGAAATCACCGAGATGCAGGCCCACGCCATCTTCGAAGCCGCAGCCGCGGTCAAGAAGGCTGGCAGCGATCCGCACCTCGAAATCATGATCCCGCTGACCACCGGTCCTGAGGAATTCAAAGCGCAGGCCGCCATCATTCACGCCGTCGCCCACGATGTCTTTATCAAGAAGGGCCTCAGCGTCGAATACAAAGTGGGAACCATGATCGAGCTGCCCCGCGCCTGCCTGGTTGCGGACAAGATCGCGGCGGATGCTGAGTTCTTCAGCTTCGGCACCAACGATCTGACCCAGACCACGTTCGGCATCTCGCGCGACGACTGCAACAAATTCCTGCCAGCGTATCTGCAGCAGGGCATTCTGAAACAGGATCCGTTTGCCGTTCTCGATCAGGAAGGCGTTGGCACGCTGATCAAGATGGCAACCAGCAAGGGCCGTGCGGCTCGTCACGATCTGAAAGTCGGGATCTGCGGCGAACACGGCGGCGAACCGGAGTCGGTGAAATTCTGCCACCGCGCCGGCCTGGATTACGTTTCCTGCAGCCCCTACCGCCTGCTCACCGCGCGTCTTGCGGCAGCTCAGGCAGCCATCGAAGAGCAGAAAATCTTCAACCCCGACCTTCGCGCCGGGAACTCGAAGTAATCCGTCGCAAACGTAAGTACGCCGGCGCGTCCTTTATGGACGCGCCGGTGCTTTTGTAAGCCCCAATCCCTAACTCCTGGTTTATAGTTATCCCCACTCTCACAAACGAACGCAGGCCACGTAAGAAAGGTATCTCATGGAAACCAGCGCCATTGTCGTAATGGTCATCTGCATCGTCATCGTTTTGTTTGTCATCGTCACCGTCTTCAAAACCATGTACACCGTCCGCACGTATACCGCGGGCGTAGTAGAGCGCTTCGGTAAGTTCAACCGCGTAGCCCAGGCCGGGCTCCACTTCCTCGTTCCGTATTGCGAATCCGTCGGCTTCATCGATCTCCAGGTCCGCCAGGCCGACGTCAGCGTCGAAACCAAAACCAAAGACAACGTCTTCGTCACCATCCCGGTCTCGGTGCAGTACCAGGTGCTGCAGGACAAGGTCTACGAGGCGTGGTACAAGCTAAGCTCGCCGCAAAAGCAAATTGAGAGCTACGTTTTCAACTCCATCCTCGGCCACGTCCCCACGCTCACCCTCGACGAGGCCTTCGAGCAGGAAGCCAACATCTCCGCCGCGGTGAAAAAAGAGCTGGACGTGGTGATGAACGAGTTCGGCTACATAATCCTCAAGGCGCTGGTGACGGACATCGTGCCCGATGCCAAAGTCAAAGCCGCCATGAACGACATCAACGCCGCGCAACGCGAACAGTTTGCCGCGCAGGCCCGCGGCGAAGCCGAAAAAATTCTCAAGGTGAAGCAAGCCGAAGCCGAAGCCGAGTCCAAGGCTCTACAAGGAGAAGGCGTAGCCCGCCAGCGCCAGGCCATCATCCAGGGCCTCCAGGCCTCCGTCGAACAATTCAAGACCGCCGTCGAAGGTTCGACCGCCCGCGACGTCATGTCCATGGTGCTGCTCACGCAGTATTTCGATACGCTGCGGGATATTGGGACAGGGGGGAAGTCGACCACGATTCTCCTGCCAAACCAGCCCGGAACGGTGAACGACCTGATGAACCAGATCATTGCGGGGTTTGAGGCGTCGAAACCAAGCGCGTAAATATCAGTGGGTGGAGCGTAGGGGCAGGTGTAAAGGAGGCGCTACTCGGCAGTAATCACCGGTACATCATTCCCCCCGTCGTCATCCGGTAATTAAAATTCGTGATCGTATTCAGCGTGATGTAGACGCGCGTGTCCCGCGGCAGACGCTCGTAGCTCCCCGTTTGCGTGTCGATCAGCAACTGCCCGTTGTAGTTCTCGCAGTTGTCCATATTCAGTAGAAAGTACCGGTCCCCGGGCAGGAACACGCTCCGCAGCATATCCGCGCAATAGTAGCCTCTCTCCGAAGTTCCGCCTTCCGTTAGGGTCAGCACCGTTTTGCCGTGAATTTGCAGGCTCGCCGAGTTTCCCAGCGCCGCGTCGACCAGCACAACCCCCTTGTCAGGAAGCGCACGGTCCCGGTAATCGAACGCTGAGAACGAAAAGAACGGCCACTCGGCATGCTTAGTCGGCAGCGATACGATTTCCCACCCATTTCCGTTGCCACAATCCACCACGCGCTTGCCGTCGAAGTATTCAAGCTGCAGATCGCCCTTCGCATTCGGCGTCGAAAAGTAAACGCCCCCCTTCTCGCCAAGAAAATACGAGTACGCCCGAAACGGCTTCAGCACCAACTGCAGGGTCCCGGTAGCTACGTCGAAACGCCAGAGCTCGCCCTTGTCCGAATACTGCTGCGATCCCTCGGTCTCGTAGAACTCATCCTTAATCAGATACAAACTCTTCGCGTCCTTCGACCACTGAAAGTTATCGTCGCGAAAGAAGGCCTGCCCGATGGGCTTGGGGTCGTGGGAGATCGAATCGACCGGAGCCACCTTCTGCACCGGGTCACCCTGGGCCAGGGCATCCACGATCTCCAACTGTCCTTTAGCTACGACGGCGATCCGATGGCCGTCGGGCGAAACCAGAAAATTCGTAATGGATCCGTGCATCAGCGTCGGCATCAGCGGGTCGATGCTGTCGGAATACTTCAGTTCTTTGCCAATCGAATAGAAGAAGAGCGAGTTTGCTTTCGCATCAAAGCTCGCCGGGTTGAAGCCGACAATGTTCGAAGGCCTGCCGCGGGGAACCAGATACAGGATGCCGCCAACAATCACCAGCACAGCAAGCACCACGAGGCTCCCGGTAAGGATCAGGCCCCGTTTGGTCAGTTCTTGCAGATTGAATGGCAGTTTCAGGTGCACGGCCCTAGCTTACGCTGTCCCATCCCGCCCGCCGCCGTTTCCTTGAAGCCGGTCCACTAACTCATCAATGTCACCTCAGGCAAAATTCCGATAAGCTACAGCAAACCTGATGGACCCACGACCCAAAGCCGATCCCGCCATGTACCCGAAGTTGCGCGACCACGCTTTCCGCATGCCGCACCCGGCGGTCCCGGACGGTAACGTCACGATCGCCCTCATGGACTGGCGCGTCTCCAACGGCATGTGCACGGTCATGGCCTCAGCGGACGGCAGCGCGAGCCTCTATCTCTCCAGCGGCGGTGGATTTCTCGGAGGCGGTCAGGCTCATTCCGCCATCCGCGATGCCGCCGTTGCTGCCGTTGCCGTCGCACAGACCCAAATCCATTACTTCGCCCTCACCGAATCGACCGGTCTGCCCGGCCCCGGCGACGTGTATTTCTACCTCGTCACCAACGCAGGCATCCTGCACGCCTCCGCCCTCGATGCCTGCCTCGCCGACGGCTCCGACCGTCTCCTCCCGCTCGCAGCCGCCATGCAGAATATCGTCACCCAGTACCGCCTGAAGTTCTCCAGGCCACAAAACACAACCGTGCAGTAGCCTCGTAGCCCTTCAACCCCCGGGATGGAAGATTTTCTGGTTGCTGACGGTATCGCCATCCCCGCGTTTCAAACTGCGGAAGACAACTGTCGAAACGATGGTCAACACCCCCAGCGCGACCAGCGCCTTGTGTGTGCCGTGGACCATCTCGCCCGCCCCTGAGCGGCCGTTGCCGGTGACAAAGAATGCCGTCGTCAATCCCGCTGCTGCTACGCCGAAGCTGATCGACATCTGTTGCATGGTGCTGGCGATGGAACTGGCGGCGCTGGCCTCCTGCTCGGATGTATCGGCGTAGACGAGAGTGTTCATGCTCGTGTACTGCAGCGACGTGAACGCTCCATACAGAAATGCCAGCAGCACAATCATCCAAACCGGCGTATGCGGACCGATGGTCGCGAACAGCATCAGGAGCAGGCCCAGGATGACGGTGTTCGAAACGAGTACCGAGCGGTAGCCGACGGCTGACAGCAGGCGAGTCATCACCGCCTTCATCGCCATGGCCGCCAGCGCCTGCGGCATAATGAGCAGCCCCGACTGCACCGGAGTGAACCCAAGGCCCACCTGATACAGCAGCGGGAGCAGAAAGGGCACTCCGCCGATGCCGAGCCGGGTGAAGAAGCTGCCACTGACGGCCGCGCGGAAGGTACGAATTCTGAACAGGCTCAGCTGCAGGAGGGGGAAGGCGAGCGATTTGGCATGGAGCCAATAGCCCGCGAGCAGAGCCAGCGAAAGCACCATCATCCCCGAGATTTCCCGCGAGCTGAGGGTATGTTCCCCGAACACTTCCAGCACGTACGACAGCAGAGCGATGCCGGAGCCGAAGAGGATCAGCCCAACCGTATCGAGTGGGTGCGTCTCCTCGCGGTAGTCGGGCAGATGCAGATAGACCATCACCAGCCCGATCAGGCCAATCGGGATGTTGAGGAAAAAAATCACGCGCCAGTGCAGGTAGTCGACGATCAGGCCGCCCGCGATCGGCCCCAGCATGGGAGCGATCAGGGCCGGAATGGAAACGAAACTCATCATGCGCAGCAGGTCTGTTTTGGCGAAGGTGCGGACCAGCGTCAGCCGTCCCACGGGCACCATCATCGAGCCGCCGCACCCCTGCAGGATGCGGCAGGCCACGAGCAGGTGGATGTTGGTCGATATGCCGCATAAGAAGGAGCCGAGGGTGAAGATTCCGATGGCGGCGGCGAAGACGCGGCGCGTACCAAATCTGTCTGCTACCCACCCGCTGATCGGGATGAAGACAGCCAGGCTCAGCGTGTAACTGGCCAGCACCGCTTTCATGCTGAGCGGGCCGACATGCAGTGCTGCGGAGATGGCGGGGACGGCGGTATTCAGAATCGTGGTGTCGAGCGACTCCATGAAAAACGCAACAGCAACCAGCCACGGTAACAGGCGTTTGCTGGCGGCAGAGGGGTTGGGCGGCGCGAATTCGCTGGAGGGAACGGGTGAAGCCATGAAGTTATAAAAACATAGCGGGGGCTGGGGCCGCTCAATTCACATTTGTCGCGACTCCCTTTGCCAGGCCGGTCCTCAGCAGGACGGCGAACTCTTCGGCGCCTACTGGGCGTCCGAAATAGTACCCCTGCGCCTGGTCACAGTGATGCGCGCGTAGAAATGCCGCCTGTTCCTGTGTTTCCACCCCTTCAGCAACCACTCGCATATTCAGGTCTCGGCCCATGCTGATGATTGCGGTCACGATGGGGGTATCGCCCTCAGCGGTAGCGACCTGATGCACAAACGATTGATCGATCTTGAGCGTATCAATCGGGAATCTCGTCAGATAGCTCAAACTGGAATAGCCTGTCCCGAAATCGTCGATTGCGACCTGCACGCCTCTGGCTCTCAGAGCGTTGAGGATGGATTCGGTGGACTCGGCATTCTTCATCAAAATGCCTTCGGTCAATTCCAATTGCAGATGTTTCGGGTTCAATCCAGCGTCATCGAGAGCTTCGATTACGCCTTCGCCAAACTGCTTGTCGCGGAACTCCATCGCGGATACGTTCACCGCCATGGAATTCATCGAGAGCCCCGCGTCAAGCCACGCGCGGGCCTGCCTGCACGATTCGCGCAGCACCCAATTGCCGATAGGCAGAATCAGTCCACAATCTTCTGCGACGGGAATGAACTCCGAAGGAGCAACCAACCCTCGCGTCGGATGAACCCAGCGAATCAGCGCCTCAGCCCCGGCGATGCCTCCCGTCGTCAGATCAACCTTCGGCTGGTAATGGAGAACAAATTCCCGCCGCTCCAGCGCGCGCCGCAGATCCTCCTCAATCGATTGCCGCGCAACCGCCCGTGCATTCATGGCCGGCCTGAAAAATTCGTAGCATTGCCGCCCATGTTCCTTGGCGTGGTACATCGCTGTGTCTGCGTTCTTGATCAGCGTTTCGCAATCCGCGCCGTCGTCGGGATACACGCTGATCCCGATGCTTGCCGTAACGTGAAGATCGCGGTCGTCGATCGTATGAGGTGCGGCAATCGCGTGCAGCATTCTCGTTGCGGTGAAAGCGGCGTCTTCAATGCGCTGGACATCGGAAAGCAGCACCACGAATTCATCCCCGCCCTGCCGGCTCACCGTATCCGAGCCGCGCAGGCATTCCCGTAGCCGTCCGGCAACGGATTGCAGCACCTTGTCGCCAATCAGATGTCCAAGCGAATCGTTGATGTGCTTGAACCCGTCCAAATCCAGAAACATGACCGCAACGATTCCATTGTGGCGGAGCGATGCCGCGATCGCCTGGCTCACCCGGTCGATCAGGAGCATTCGATTGGGCAGACCGGTCAGAAAGTCGTGCTGAGCCGAATAGGCCAGTTGCCGCTCCATGGCCCTGGCGACGGTGACATCGCGGAAAGCAATCACCGCGCCGGTGCCACGCCCCTGACGGTCGTGAATCGGAGCGACCGAGTCTTCAATGGGGATTTCCGTTCCGTCGCGGCGCACGAGAAGAGAGTTCGAAGGAAGATTGAGGGTCCGGTTCTCAGCCACCGCCAATTCCATCGGATTGGAAACCACTTCCCGGGAGCTATCGACCAGAATGTGCAGGACCTCGGCCACGGGCCGGCCTGCCGCATCTCGCTGTGACCAGCCCGTCAGCTTTTCCGCGACAGGATTGAGAAATGAGACATTCCCCGCAAGGTTCGTGCACACAACGGCATCGCCAATCGAGTTCAGAGTGACCTGGGCACGCTCCTTTTCCGCGAAAAGCTCGTCCTGCGCGGCCTGGCGCTCGCTGAAGTCCCTGGTTACCTGGGCGAAACCGCGCAGGCGACCACTCTTGTCACGCAGCGCGGTAATGATTACGTTGGCCCAAAAAAGCGAGCCATCCTTCCGCACGCGCCAGCCTTCGTCCTCAGAGCGTCCTTTTTCTTTGGCGGTTTTGAGCTCCTGTGCCGGCACGCCCTGCTCTACGGATTCCGCTGTATAGAACTTCGAGAAATGCTGCCCCACGATTTCCCCAGCGGTATAACCCTTGATGCGCCTGGCTCCTTCATTCCATGTCACGACGAGGCCTGCCGGATCGAGCAGGAAGATCGCGTAGTCCCTCACTCCCTCGATCAAAAGCGTCAGCCGTTCCTCGCTCAGCCGCAGCGCGTCTTCGGCGCTTTCGCGTGCCAAATGGTCGCGGCGAGCGATCCAGCCCGCTCCAATGGCGATCAGTATTCCCAGCAGGGTCCCCAGCAGCAGAACAACTCTGGTGCGGTCCGAATGAAGCTGCGCATCCGAATTGCGTAGAGCCAGCAATCGCAACTCTTCGTCCTGCATTTCGCGAACTTGGCCTTCAATTTCCCTCATGAGCTGCGGGCCCGGTCCGTCGCGAAGAGCGTCGCTTGCGGCCACCAAACCTCTCGTCCGCCGGCTGTCAATCACCTGATCGCCAAACTGAATTTTCTCGGAAATCAGCCTCTCCAGGTTCGTAATCCGCTGCTGTTGCACAGGATTGTCCGTCGTTAGTTCTCGAACCGCATTCTCGGCGCGTGCAATGTCTTCGGCGTTTTGATGGTAGGACTGGAGATGGGATTCATCGCCCGTCAACGCAAAACCACGATAGCTGGATTCAACTCTCTCCACGGCGGCGAGCAAGTCGTTGAGGTTGTCAAGAACCTCGTAGGTGTGCTGCACCCACCTGTCGCTCTTGCTGGACGCGATCAGCGCGCGATACGAAATCGCACCCACGGCAATCAGAACCACAATCGCTGCACCGAACGCGAGTTGTAATTTGAAGAAAGCTACTGACCGCGATTCCATCTCTCACCAGGACCGAAAAAGCTTCCACCAGGGACGGACGGAATAGTCACGACAGACACAGATTCACGGGGATCGACAGCGATCTCAGTGAAACGCAAAGACAGCGCAGCGATCCCTGGGGTTGGTCCGCTGCAATTACTGTATGCCATCTCGCCGAGGCACTCATCGAGTTCCGCGTTGGGCCGGGAAACCGGCTCCAGGGAAACTCTCGCCGCGATCAGGAAGCATGGCTTGAGCGTTGGTTGGGGCGAGCTCAGTGCCGTGCCTCAGGCGGTTTATGTAGCGATGTGTTCCCCCAAAACAAAGTGGGGCTGCACGCAGCCCCACTCCGATCCAATCGACAGCAACCCCCAGAGAGATCCTTACTTCGGTGCCGGAGCAGCTGCTGGTGCAGCCGCTGGCGCTGCTGCGGCCGCGTTTACCAGATACTGCGCCCCCGGTCCGGGGAGCGGGTGCTTCATAAAGAATGTGTAGCAACCCTCGTTGACCTGATCAACCACGTTGCCGTAAGTGCCGGGGCTGTTGGGAATGATCTTGAGATCGAACGTAAAGCCGGCGTTGGTGAACGCGTCGTGCTCAAGCACCATGACACGCAGGGGGTGGTCCGGATCCTCGCCGCCCACCCAGTCCTGGAAGGCGGTCTTGCGCTGGGCCATTTTGAAGAGGCTGTAGTTGGACGTATCCATAATGGCGTGTTCGGCGCACGCCGATCCCCAGTCCTGCGAATCGAAAAGGGCGATCTCATACCCGTAGATGCCACCCGAGTCGTCGCCGAAGATGAAGACCTTGGTCGGGTCGATGGGATGCTTCTTGTTGGCGTCGAGCATGGCGGCGTGCAGGAAGTCCGCACCGTCGAGTTTGGAATCCCACATCGTGTTATTGGTCGACTCGGGCGCGACGATCATGAAACCCTGGCGGGATGCATAGCCCTTCCAGGCGCCCATCACGTCCGAAGCCCATCCACCCTGATAGTGGAGAAGGAGCACGGCCGGGAGCGGCGCGGTGGGCGCGGCTGACCCGGGAACGAGCAGCGAATACTCGCGGCTTTTGCCGTTGAAGTCGAATTTGACCTTCTCGACCTTGTCCTTATCTTTGGCAAGGGCGGGAAGGGCGCACAGCGAGGCGAGCAGGCAGACGGAGAGGAATGACAAAGCGCGTTTCATGGGCAAACTCCGAAGAAATTGTAATCGGGGACATTATCAGCTATTCGGGGGTGCCGGTCCAGATTACCGGGGGGGAAAGCCACGGTCGAGGGATTCGAGGCCAGAGGGGCCAGGCTGCGCCGGGAGCGGACGCGCAAGTACAATCCAGAGAACAGCGGCGGCGGCGCTGGCAGCGTGATTGGGAATCCATTTCGGAAAAAGCGCGACGAATCGGGCGGCGACCGGCCGACGATGCTCACTGGGCCGCGGATCCCGCGCCATTCCAGCGGCTGGCAGGCGATGCTCAAGCATCTGCGCGAGGTCAGCGAGCTGCGGGTGTTGGATATTGGACCCACATCGCCACAAAACATTAACTTTTTGACCGGGATGGGGCACAGCGTCTACATGGCCGACGTCGTCCACGAGGCGATGAAGCCCGAGTGGGTGCTGCCGCCTGCCGAGAAGGGCGACCCGCCGGGTTTCGACGTGAAGGGCTTCTTCGAGCAGAATTTGAACTTCCACGGACGGGACTTCGATGTCGTCCTGCTGTGGGCGACGCTGGACTACATTCCTGAGGGGCTGACCAAGGCCCTCGTGGAGCATTTGCTGGGGGCCACGCGGCCAGGCGCGAAGGTGCTGGCGATCTTTCATTCAAAAAAGGATGGGCCGTACACGGCGTACTGCCGGTATCACCTGACGGACGTCGCGGAGATCGAGATGCAGGAGTCGGAACCCTTCCCGGTACAGCGCGTGTACACGAACCGAAGCATCGAGCGACTGTTTGAGGGATTCGCTGGGAACCGGTTCTTTCTGGCCAAGGATAACTTGTACGAAGTCATCCTGACGCGATAGGCGCGCGAGCCGCCTGGTTATCTTTCTCGAACTTAACCAACTATCAACTTTGCAAGGGTAGCTTTCCTGGGTAAAGTGGCTGCACTTATGCCTGACAACCGGGAATCGTCTGACTTTGCAAGTAGCCTGCGCCTGGAATTCCCAGCGGCGCAGAAAGTAGAAACTCTACGCGGCCAGGGGCTGCGCGCGAAGCCGCCTGAAACAAAGTCCGCGCAGAGCGCCGCACCAACTGCCGAAACGGGGCGGCCGCTCGGAGTGACGCTGATCGCGCTGTATGAATTCGTGCGAGCAGCGTTCTTGATCGCAATCTATCTGCTGGTGGCGCATAACCGTGGTCCGCAAGCGGCGGTCGGTACGAGCGTGGCGATGGTATTGATGCCTGTTTCGATCTGTTATGCCATTGCGATCGGCGTCTGCCTGTGGCTGCGCGTGAACTGGGCGCGGCGCGTGCTCATTGCCACGTCCTGCTATTCCGTGTACCGCATCGTGCGGTTCCAGATTCTCTATTCGGCGATTGCGACGGCGGCCACCGACAGGCAGATGGCGCAGTTTTCATCCGCGAGAAACACGGCGTACCTGATGGTGGCCTTCAACGTGTTGATCGGCTTGTATCTGGCGTTTGCGCCTGGCGTGGCCGAAGCCTTCGGGCAGGAAGAGTAACACCGAAAGATACTGTATTTATGCCAGACGATAACTCCGATGTCTCGCCCAATTTGCGGCTCAACTACGACAAACCGCTTCCGATCGCGGGACCCCGGCCGGGTGGGCTGCGCGCTGCTGCTACCGCGGCGAAAGCGCCTGCGCAACCACCGTCCAAAACGCAAACCGAGCCGATGACTGCGGCTCAGGGGCGTCCGGGCGGCGTAACGGCGATCGCGGTCTGGCAACTGGGGCGGACGCTGATGACGCTGCTGCTGTTCGGATTCGCGCTCAGCCAGCCGCACTGGCGATTGACTGGCGCGCGCTGGGCTCTCTTCATCGTTGTCTCAAACGGGTCGATCGTCGCAAGCGTTATGACTCCGCTGGATATCCTCATCGACGCGGCAGTGGGACTCGGGCTGTGGGGGCGGCAGCAGTGGGCGCGCTGGACGCTGGTGGTCTTCAGCTGTTTTGCGGTGATCGACTGCCTGTTGATGGTGCTGGCGGTGGGAGTGGCGGCGACGAGGGTCGACCTGGACCATGCTGCGCAGCTGGGTGTCGCGCGGTATCTCACCTACGCGCTGCTCATGGTGAACCTGATGATTGCACTCTATCTGAGCTTCTCCTCTTCCGTCGCAGAAGCGTTCCGCAAAAGGCCGGCGATGCCGCAGGTGATGGAGGCGGCGCCGATTCGCATGTCAGGGATTTAATGCTATTCTTCCCGTTCCGCAATTTTGTTGGAGGAACTGGATGATGTTCGCAAACCCCCGCCGCTTGCCCGCTCTTTTGTGCGCTTCACTGTTACTCATCGCCACTTCGCCGCTGGTGGCGCAGACTGCAAAACATAAGGCAGCCGCGGCTGCGCCGACAGCGGCAGCAGCCGATCCCGATCAGGGGCCGTGGACCGCGCCACAGCCCGCCGTGGAATCACTTGACCTGCAGGTGTACGACCGCATCCGCGAGGAAGGCCTGCTGCACTCGCATGTGATGGAGTACGGCTCCGCGCTGGCGGACGACATTGGGCCGCGCCTGACCGGCTCGCCCAATATGGCGAAGGCCAATGCGTGGACCCGCGATCAATTGACCGCGATGGGCTGCGCCAACGCGCATCTCGAAGACTGGGGCGAGTTTGGCATCGGCTGGCAGCAACTGAACACCTGGGTGCGCATGACGTCGCCGGATACGGCTGTGTTTATCGCGCAGGCCACGCCCTGGTCTCCCTCAACCAACGGCCCGGTCACCGGCGAAGCCGTTCAGGTGAACATCCAGGACGCGAAAGATTTTGACACCTATAAAGGCAAGCTGGCAGGCAAAGTAGTCCTTCTCGGCGAAATGCGCGAAGTCCCGCCTGTCGATCAGCCGATCTTCTCGCGGTATACCGACGCGCAGCTCGCGGATCTGGCCGCGTATCCGGTGACTAGCAGCGCGGGCATGACCCCGGAGATGCAGCAGCGCATGCGCGCCCGCATGCAGCGTTATCGGCTCATCGACCAAATTGCGCAGTTTTTAGCGGATGAAAAAGTGGCTGGCGTGATTGTCCCCAGCCGCGACGCGCGCGGCGGCGGCGGTTCCGGTGGAACCCTTTTCGACGACAACGGCGCCGCCATCGGTCGCACGCCCTACATCCGCGGTCATGAGGTCAAAGTCCCTGTCGTCGTGGCGGCGATTGAAAACTACGGCCGCGTTTCCCGCCTCCTCCAGGCGCACGTCCCCGTCTCCATCGAGATGGACGTCGAATCGAAGTTTACCGGCGACCACGAGCACGGGTTCGATACGGTTGCGGAAATTCCAGGGACGGATCCAACGCTCAAGGACCAGGTAGTCATGGTGGGCGGCCACCTCGACAGCTGGATCGCGGGCACCGGCGCAACGGACAACGGTGCCGGCGCAATCGTTGCCATGGAAGTCATGCGCATCCTGAACGCGCTCCACGTGCAGCCCCGCCGCACCATTCGCATTGCTCTCTGGAGCGGCGAAGAGGAAGGCCTCTTCGGATCGCGCGGCTATGTGCGCGACCATTTCGGCTCGGCGCCGCTTTCGACGGCGCCCGATCAGGCGGCGTTGCCGGAGTTCATGCGGCGCCCCGCGGGACCGCTTCAACTCAAGCCGGAGCAGCGGCTAGTCTCCGGCTACTTCAATTTGGATAACGGCTCGGGAAAAATTCGCGGCGTGTACCTGCAGGAGAACGCGGCAGTCGGGCCGATCTTCGCGCAGTGGATCTCGCCGCTGAAGGACCTGGGCGTCACCACGCTGACCATGCGCAACACCGGCGGCACCGATCATCTCTCGTTCGACGCCGTCGGAATTCCAGGATTCCAGTTCATCCAGGACGAGCTGGATTACGAGACCCGGGTGCACCACTCCAACATGGACGTGTTTGAAGAACTGCAGCCCGCGGATCTGAAGCAGGCAGCGGTGGTGGAAGCGATCTTCGTCTACAACACAGCAATGCGCGACCAAATGCTGCCCCGCAAGCCCCTGCCCCATCTGGAACTGCGCGACCAGCAGAACGCGCCGTTGAAGAATGTGTTTCCGGGGGCGACGGAATAAATAGGGCAAGGCGGAATAACTTGCAACGCCGCACGGAGGTGGCAGAGGTCCTCGCACGCATCCTGCGAACTGGCCTGTTGAGGATACGTGCGCTGGGAGCGCAAGGGATGGCTGATCAGTGCTCGGTCGAGGCCGATCACCTGCATAACCTTCCGTTGCTTATGGATGAACCTCGACTCGATCTCTTGTCTTATTACTTCAACGTTGAACGCGTGGCGTTCGCAGCGAAGGCCGATCACTGTGAGCAATTTAAGTCGGACTGGGATCGGTTGGAGGCAATCTTGAAGGAACTGACAACGGCTTAGTTGGGACCGCTACGCCCTAAACCCTACACGCTGCTGCTAAGCCCCGTGTGCGCTGCATTGCATCACGCCCATGTATTGGCGGAACGGCCCAACCTCTTCCCGGTATTGAATGGCCATCACCCGAGCTATCTGGTGCAGATGATTCAGATCGTGCGCCGCCCACGCTGCAAGTAACTCGCCCAGCGTAATCGTGCCCAGCGCAGGATGCCGTCCCCGTTTCGCTAAATCACCGTCTGTTAAATTCCAGCCGCGTAGCTCGTCGAGGTTAGCAGCGCGTTCACGCGCCAAGTCGTCAAGTAACTCACCGACTGACTTACCTTCCACCGCCTGAACATGACCCCACCGATCAAAAGGGTCGAAGGGCCGTGTCTCACCAAACTCCAGAATGATGCGCGCACGCGGCATCCAGTCGGTGCGTTCGCAGTGGATCAGATGCCCCACCACGTCAAACGCGCTCCAGGTATTCTCGCCTTCATTCGCCCGAATCCATGGGTCCGGTAATCCGCGCAGCAGCGCATCGAGCGCAGCCGGCGTGCGTGTTAGTAAGGCGATAGTGCGATCGAGAGAATGCATGTCTTCACATTACCGGGCTACAGGCTACCAGCTCCGGGCCTTTCTACACCCTACACGCTACCTCCTATACCCTCGTTCTCACTCATCCATCGGCGGCGAGGCCGGCACATAGTATCCCGGCCGGTAGCGCAAATTATCCGTTTCGGCATGCGGAGTGCAGTTCGGCTTCAAACCAACCTGGATGCGGCGAAAGTCCGTTGGCGAGCGGCGCTGCACCGGGTAATACCCTACAAGATATTGCGTGCGCAAATCTTCTGACACCTTGGCGAACGCACTGGCCAGATCGCCATACTGCGCGTAATAGAATTTCCCGCCGGTCCCCTGTGACAGCGTGATCAGCGCGTGTTCGCCGCCGGTGTCACGTCCTGCATCGTTCAGGATGGGCAAATCAATCAGGCTGTAGACCATCACTTCGCTGCGAATCGCCTGCTCCAGCGCCTCCTGATAGTCGACGCCTTTGACGGTATTACCGCCGTCGGAGATGAGGACCAGCACCTTGCGTCCATGGCGCGGCCCGAGCGATTGCGAGGCCAGATAGACGGCGTCATAGAGCGCGGTCGCGGGGCCGACGTCCAGATCATTCAGGCCGGTGTCGAGACGATGCACGTCGGAAGTAAACGGCACCACCTCGCGCACGTCGGAATTGAAATCCATCAGATCGAGGAGGTCGACGGGCCGCAGCAGGGCGCGAATAAAGTCGTGCGCGGCGTGGCGTTCAATGTCGAGATCTTTGCGAACCGAGCCGCTGGTGTCGATGGCCAGTACCAGCGAGAGCGGCATATTCGTCTGCCGCTCGAAGTAGGAGATTTTTTGCGGGATGCCGTCCTCTGTCAGCGTGAAATCGTCCTGCTTCAGGCCGCCAACCGGCGCGCCAGAAGCGTCCGTGACGTTGACGAAGACGTTCACCAGTCGGACGTTGACGCGGTAGGGCGGAATCTTTTGCTGCTGCGGCAGAGGAGTTTCGGCAGACTGCTCGGCAATCTGCGGGGCGGCCTGACTATCGGTCCGCTGGCTGGCCTGCGGGATGGCGCGCGGCGCGGCGACAACGATCACCATGCCGGCGGCGAGCAGCGCGCAAACCAGGCGGAGCGATTTCACTCGACGCCTCCGGGTTGGTCGGCATGCGGCGTCAGTTCTGCGGGAAACGGTTCGCCGTGGGCCCACACGGCGCCGTCCTCAAAGAATTCCTTTTTCCAGATGGGGACGGTTTGCTTGAGCGTATCGATGAGCCAGCGGCAGGCGTCGAAGGCGGCGGCGCGGTGTGGAGACGCGACGGCGATGAAGACGCTGGTCTCGCCGATTTCCAGCCGCCCCAGCCGATGCACCAGCACCAGGTCGCGAACGGGGTACGCGGCCCGGCATTCGGCGGCGAGCTGGCGCATTTGGGCGAGGGCCATGTCGGCATACGCCTCGTAAAAAAGGTATAGAGTGCGGCGGCCGCGAGTCTGGTTGCGAACGATGCCATCAAAAGTTACCAACGCCCCGTCTTCCCCGCGCTTCAGGGCGGCGATCAGGGCGGCAGCGTCGATGGAGGCGTCGGTCAGATATATGGCGGGCTCAGATTCGGCCAAGCCTCCGCTGACTGGCGGCAACAGGGCGACTTCATCGCCATCGGCGAGACGATGGGCAGCGGGCGCGTATTCGCGATTGACGGCGACAGCAATGGAGGACCAGGGGATGGCCTGGCCGGGGAACATCTTCTGGCAGTGCTCGAGCAGGTCGCGCACCGTCGCACCGGCGGGGAGATCGAGCGGGCTGGTGGCGGGGAATTGATCGCGAAGGATCCCGAAAGCAAGCAGCGTGACGCGCATAAAGGAACTATTATCTATTGCCGGTTAGGACGCCAGTTTGGCCGTCGGTCGAGCGGCGAACTGGCTCCCCGTTGGACGTTTTGGAGAGCGGATAGGCTGCGTTGCTGTGTACTTTTCCGGTCCGGGGTATCTGTTTGGACTATTTGGGATTCGCCGGTGTGACGTTATGATGGCGATCAACAAAAAGATCGTCCTTGTACGGGGTCAATTTTTCGATGGCCTACCAGCTGCAAAAAGATCCGCGCGAGCCGAATTACGCTCGCCGGCTGCCAACGCTGCGAGAGCTGCAAAAGCCTTCTGAATTGGTGAAGGAAGACCCTGCCCTGAGCAGGCTCGGTTCGCGGTCCCGTTCCATGACTCTGCTGCTGGCGGTGGTGGGCCTGGTCACGTTTGTCGTACCGCTGATCGGGACAAATCCCACCGTGATGGGGCAGGCGCGCTGGTCGCCCTGGGATGTCGTAACCGGGATGCTCACGGGCAACCTGCCCGCCGCAGTGCTGCTGTCGGCACAAGGCCTGCACGATTTGCGCTGGCTGGCCTTTGTCAACACCATGCTGTTCGGCGGAATATTCGTCTACATAGCGCTGGCGACGGTGCTGGTGGTGGCTTTGGGAAAGGCGCAGCGGTTGGTCATTGGAGCGGCGGCGGGGATGGGCCTCGTCGCGGCGCTGATTGAAATGCGGGGCTTCACCGATATCCAGCTGGCGATCCTGGGCGGTCCACCCGCCACTGTGGGCGGCCAGCAGGTCCAGGGAATGACGCTGTGCGTGCTGATGTTCGCAATCATGGTGCTCCTGCTGGCCATCGCCTCGTGGAAAGAACTGGACGACCTGTAGCCTGCGGCGCGCGCAACAATAAATCCGCGCAGCTCTGGATTCGGCATCTGACAGGGTGAATCGACTGACAGGTCCGGCCCGGCAAGAGCGGACTGACGAGATCGGCCGAGGAGGCTGCGCATGGGCTATATCGAGAAAACTCTGGTTCCCGGAGAGCATGTGGTGTACCGCACCCGGCTGCACTGGATCGTGATGTTCGGCCATCTGGTCCTGGGGCTCGTGTTCCTGGTGCTGGGTGGATATCTGTTGTTCTATGCGTATCAGCACCAGCAGATGCCGCCCTCCAATCTGCACATGTGGGAAGGGGCGGGGGCGGTCGCGCTGTTCATCGGTCTGCTGGTCATGGTGATGGGCAGCGTGCGGCGCAACGCGACGGAAATGGCGGTCACCAGCCGGCGGGTTGTCATCAAGACCGGCCTCGCCAGCCGCCGTACCATTGAAATGCTGCTGAATAAGGTGGAAACCATTGAGGTCACGGAGCC
Source organism: Acidobacteriaceae bacterium (assembly GCA_035482355.1). Lineage (GTDB taxonomy): Bacteria > Acidobacteriota > Terriglobia > Terriglobales > Acidobacteriaceae > Palsa-343. The sequence continues at coordinate 23,963 of DATHQV010000196.1, forward strand.
GGGCTTTGGCCGGATGCTGGGCTACGGATCCATCCTGATTATTGGCACGGGGGGAACGTCGGAGCCGTTCCACCGCATCGCGCACCCGCTGGAATTTCGCAGCCATGTGCAGCAGGAAATTGAGCGGCTGCGCCCCGGAGACTCGCCAGCCCTGAACCCGCCAGACAAAAGCAGCGTGTAGCGTTCAGTCTTCAAGGCTCTAGGCTCTAGGCTTCAGGCTTCAGCTTCGAACCGCTTTCTGCACCGCGTCTTTCTGATGTATGGTTCTGAGAAGCAGCCATGGAACCCACCGAAGCCCAGGAACTCGAAGAGCAGCACGAACACGCGGCCGGCGATCGCAGCCTGCATCCCGTCAGCTTCACCATCAGTGTGCTGGCGGTGCTCGTGGCCATCGTCACGGTGCTCGGTCATCGCACCCACACTGAGGCAGTGCTGTTTCAGGCGAAAGCCAGCGACCAGTGGAATCTGTACCAGGCGAAAAAGATTCGCCAGTACAACACGGGGCTGACTGCGGATTTGCTGGCAGCCTTGCAAGTGCGCGATCAGAGCGTGGCCAACAAGGTGACCGACGGCTACAAGAGCCATCTCGCAAAGTGGGATCAGGACCTGAGCGACAGCGAAGCGGAGGCAAAGCGTCTGGAGGACAAGGTGGAACTGGCTGAACACAAGGCCGACCGCTTCGATCTGGGCGAGGCTCTCCTCGAGATCGGCCTGGTGATCACCTCCATCACCCTGCTCACGCGCCAGCGCGGCTACTGGTATCTGGGGATGACCTTCGGGATCGCCGGATTACTCGCAGCCAGCCTGGGCTTTCTCTTCCGCTAATCAAGTCGCACGACCCGCCAAAGCATTTGACCAATGATCGCGAAGCCACCCCTGCAGGGGTCCGGCTGGATTATGATGCTTGGGGAACGGCGCCGGTCCTGCCTCTGGGCTGAGCGGCGTGTGCCTTCAGGAGTACAGCAGCGTGATGAAAGCTGGAAAGACTACGGGGTTCACCTCGAAGGGCAGTCTGGCAGGATGGTGCGGCTCCCTGGCGCTCACCCTCTGCATCGCGGCAGCGGGGGCGCAGCAGGCGGCGCGTGCTCCGGAAACCGGCCAGCTGCAAATCTATTTCATCGATGTCGAGGGCGGGCAGTCGACCCTGTTCGTCACGCCGGAGAAACATTCGCTGCTCATCGACACGGGATGGCCGGGGAACGGCGGGCGCGACGCGTTTCGCATCGCCAGGGCGGCGAAAGCAGCGGGGCTGAGCAAGATCGACTACGTGCTGCTGACCCACTATCATGTGGATCACACCGGGGGCGTGCCCCAGCTGGTGGCGAAAATTCCCGTAGGAACGTTTATCGACCATGGGCCCCTGCGCGAGCCCGGCGACGCCCCAACGGCCGCCGCCTACGGGGGCTATCAAAAGGTGCTGGCAACGGGGAAGTACAACCACATCGTCGTCAAACCCGACGACCTGCTGCCGATTGAGGGGATGCGGGTGCGGGTCGTCTCCGCGGATGGCGCTCTGCTCCCGCGTTCATTGAAGACGGGCGGCGAGCCCAATCCGTATTGCAAGGTTTCCGAAACCCGGCCACCGGACCAGACCGAGAATGCGCGGTCGATTGGCGTGAAGATCGCTTTCGGCAAGGTGCGCATTCTGGATCTGGGCGACCTCACCTGGGACAAGGAGATGGACCTGGTGTGCCCCGACAACCGCCTCGGCCGAGTAGACCTGCTGGTCGTGTCACACCACGGCTGGTACCAAAGCTCCAGCCCCGCGCTGGTCGACGAGGTTCATCCCCGCGTCGCGGTGATGGATAACGGCGCCAAAAAGGGCGGATCAGCCCCGACGGTGAAGACGATTCGCGCGATCCCCGGCCTCGCGGCGGAATACCAGCTGCATTATTCCGACGAAGCGGGACCAGGCAATCCAGCCCCCGAATTCTTGGCCAACCTGCAGGGAACCGATCCCGGCTACGGAATTCAGGTAACGGCGGATGCGGACGGCACCCTTACGGTGAAGAACGAAAGGACCGGGGCCAGCACCGCCTATCCGGCGCATTAACTGACAGCGTATGGGCCAGATGGCGGGGGACGGACGTTTGCTGCGGGCCTGCAGCTAACAGCTGCGCGCTGCATTTTTTCAAAAATTTCGCACGATTTTTCTTGACGCTATACGCTATACGCTACACGCTGGATACTCTGTTCTGTGCCGAATGAGCCGCAGCGCTTGCGCGGGGGTCTGATATCCTCTGCGCAGCGTTATTTGTCTTTCCGAGGGAGCCTTTGCCAGGTCAACAGGAAATGCGCTGGTCACAACTGAAAGTGGGAGTCCTGGTGACCATCGCCCTCGCGGTGCTCGTCGCTCTCATCTTTCTCATGTCGGGAACGACCGGCGGTTTCTGGTCCGGACGCGTGATGTTGCGCTCCTACTTTGTCAATTCAGCAGGCCTCAAAATCGGCGCCCCGGTGAATCTGGAGGGCGTGACCGTCGGCAACGTCAAAGCCATCCGCATCGATCTTTCGCGCGGCCTGACGCCGGTGGAAGTGATCATGCGGGTAGGCAAGGAGAAGGCGAAGGACATCCGCGCCGACTCCAGGACAAGCCTCCTGACGGTTGGCGTGCTGGGCGACACGGTGGTGGATATCGACAGCCGCCTGGCGGTTGGGCCTCCGGTGAAGAATAACGAGGAGTTGCCCACCACTGAGACGCCAAGTCTGCAGGATGTGATCCAGGCCAGCCAGGGAACCATCGAGCAGATGGACACGATCTTGAAGAAGGTGGATAAACTGGCCGACGCGCTCACCACCGACAAGGGCTCCATCGGCGCGCTCATCAACGACAGGACGGTCTACGACAAGGCGCTGCAAACGTTGAATGAACTGCAGGGCCTGGTCGATGAGGTGAGCAGCGGCAAGGGCTCGATCGGCAAGCTGGTGAACGACGATACCTTGTACAACGATCTGAAAACGGCCACCAAAGGGATGAACGACATCGTGGCCTCCGTCAACAACGGCCAGGGCACTATCGGCAAGCTGTTGAAGGACGACACGCTCTATAACCAGTTGAACGAGTCGACCAAAAATCTGAACGAAATCCTGAAAGATGCCAACGCCGGCAAGGGCAGTTTGGGAATTTTGCTCAAAGATCCGAACTTCGCCAATAAGCTGAGCGACACGGTGACGAAGCTGGATTCCGTGCTGACCCAGGTGGACAGCGGGCAGGGCACGATTGGCGCGGTGCTGAAAGATCGCGCGCTCTACGACCATTTGGATCAGGTGGCGCAGTCGAGCAACGAACTGATTGGGGCGATCCGGAAAGACCCGAAGAAATACCTGACCATCCATTTGAAGATCTTCTAGGGCGGCCCGGAGCTCGGGAACCTGGATCGCGATCTAACCGTATTCACAACATAGAAGGTGGCTCTCGGGAGGTGCTTCCGTGAATCTCCGAACAGGTTCTCGCATGCGCTGGGCTGCGATTCTCTGCGGCATCGCTGCGATTTTCGCTGGAGCGTTTCCGCTGGTGGGCCAGACCGCGCCCAACAGCACAGGCGGTGACAGCATGGGCGGCATGGCGCACATGGCCGGCCACATGTATATGACCAAGCTGCGTCCGCCTCAGCCAGGCGATCAGCAGAAGGCCGACGCCATTGTGGCCGCGGCCAAACAGGCGATGGAGCCGTATCAGGATTACCGCAAGGCGCTGGCCGACGGCTATCGAATCTTTGCGCCGAATATTCCCCAGCCGCAATATCACTTCACCCGCGCCGAATACGGCCGCGAGGCGCTCACCACATTCGATCCGCTCAAGCCAACTTCGCTTCTCTATAAGAAGACGCCGGATGGCGGCTACCAGCTAGTGGGAGTGATGTACACCGGCCGCGTGACTGCCAGTGAGGACGAGATCAACCAGCGGGTTCCGCTCAGCGTCGCGCGCTGGCACCAGCACGTCAATTTCTGCAAAGCGCCGGTAGGGCAGTGGGCTGGATACTTTGGTCCGCACGCGAAATTCGGTCTCATGGGTTCCATCCACACCCGGGCCGACTGCGAAGCCGAGGGTGGCGTGTTTCTGCCCCACGTCTTCGGATGGATGGTCCACGTGTATCCCTACGAAACCGACCCAAAGAAAATCTGGGCAGTCGACGACGACGATCAGGGACACGACAACATGGATCACTCCGCAATGCCGCCAGGGATGAAGATGAATTAGGTCCCTTACAGCGAAAACGAGTACCGCAGCGGCCGGTGCTGGATGGTTTTCCAGAAGTATCCAAGCACAATCACGCTGGCCACAGCCGCATACGCGCACCACACTGAGGTAAAGGCGTACCGCTTGACCGCGCTCACAGCCAGCAGAATCGCCAGATTCGCCGCGCCAAAATACACCATCGCCCGCACCTTCGAGAAGAAAAGCGACCCACACGTGGCCACAATGTACAAAATGGCAACCGCGATGTTGTTCGTCGCCTGATTGATATAAACGATGCTGTTTTGCTGGATGTAAATCTCGGTGGGATAAGCGGCAAGCGCCCACAGGATGTAAAGCCCCGTCCCCACCCCGACGGCGAGGAACGGCACCATGCGCGTGCGCGCGGGCCCGTTGGGCTCGAACAGCAGCACGCCCAGCGGCAGCAGGATCGGCAGCAGTCCCTGCGCATACAGCATGTAGGCCGCGCCCATGTTGTGCGTTACGGTGGAGGGAAGTCTCCCGTCCAGCCCCAGCCACACAAAACCTTCAATGAACTGATGCAGGGCGAAGAGCGTCGGTAATGCGGCGAACAGCAATTCGCGGCGATGCTTCACTTTCGTCAGTGTGACGACGCCGACAGCTCCCAGAACGCCGCTGCCCACAAAGTTCGCTGTCGCTGAGAAGCACATGGCTCGTCTCCCGTGCGTGGATTATACGGATTGGCGGGCCTGCCCTATAGCTTTGGGTGGTTTGGCGACCGCTCGCGTGCGCAGCGTCTCCTGCAATTGCAGAACAAGGTCGGCCAGCGGAAAAGCCAGCGCCACGCCGAACCACACGATGATCTCCGTGAATTTGTCGTCGATGTGGAAGACGCCGCCAACGACCCGCACCTCCAGGAAAATGAGAGCGCAGGCATAGCTGCGGCTCATCCACACGCGGTGCAGTTGCGTCTTGCGCTGCAGGATGAAGACCATCGCCATAATGGTGGCAAACATCCAGATGGCCGCGTCGGCCGCGGTGGCCATCACCAGAGAGAACTGGACAGGATCTCCCGGATACATGTGCGTACTCTCGAAGTTTTGAATGTACAGGCCCATGGGCGCGCCGAGCAGAACGCCCCCGACGTAGAAGCGGCCCATGACGCGATGCATCTTGGTGAAGCGGCCGCGCAGGCGCTCAGAAAACTGGAAGGGCGCGAGCAGCAGCGCGCATCCGGCGGCGAGGCCGTGCGGCAGCAGGAACCACTTGAACGTGGCGATGTGCGACCACTCCGGGTCGGCGTTGTTGATCAGGAATCTCTCGTTGTGAACGATCACGTACCCGTACATAAACGCGATGAACGCACCCAGCAGATATTTAGGACGCCGCCACGCAGTGCGGCGGGGCGATGAGACGGGAGCGCGTGTGACAACACCAGCGGACATAAGAATTCTCCAGGCAGTTTGGAATTGAAAGCGGGCCCTTGTTGCGGTTTTGCCGGAAAAGACCCGTCTTCAAACTCTGGCGGAGAGGGAAATTCCTCTGGCACCACAGTGGCGGCGCTGGGTCGACTGCACCTGGCATCTTTGGGGAAAAGACTTCGAGGCAGTGAGTCACGGTATCACGGAAGGTCGGGAAATGGGGAGGGGAATTCGCCGTTCACCAGACGCCATGTAACGTATCGCAATCCGCGTTCCTGCGTGGTATCGTTTGTGGACATCAGCAGAGCCCGGCGAACCGGGCCTCTGCTCTTCATCTTGCCGGGAAAGTTCCGGAATCCGAGGAATCTATGCGCGTCAATCGCTCTGCCTGGATGGCCACAGCGTTGTTGCTGTGCGCTGGCGCTGTTTCTGCCCAGCAACTTTCGTTTTCCGCCGACACTCCGGCCTCCGATGTTCCCACCGAGCCCAAGGCTCCAGTCAGTTTCGACCTGAGCGCGATCGACAAAACCGCCGATCCCTGCGTCGACTTCTACGCCTTCGCCTGCGGCAACTGGCGCAAGGCCAATCCGATTCCCGGCGATCAGTCGCGGTGGGGCCGCTTCAACGAGCTGGCCGAGCGCAATCGCTACCTGCTCTATGTGGATTTGAAGGCCGCGGCCGACCATCCGACCTCGCCCCTGCAGCGCAAATACGGCGATTTCTTTGCGGCCTGCATGAACACCGACATCGCGGAGCAGTTGGGCGACAAGCCCCTCCTGCCCGTGTTTCACCGCATCGAGGCCATGAAGGACAAGAAAGAACTGGCCGCCACCGTAGCGTGGCTGGAAGCGCAAAACGGGACGGGGTCACTCTTCCGCTTCGGCGTCCAGCAGGATCAGAAGGATTCATCCCAGCAGATTGAGGGCGTGGGACAGGGCGGCATCACCCTCCCCGACCGCGATTATTACCTCGAAGCCAACGAGCGAATGGCCACCATCCGCGGCCAGTACCACGACTACATTGCCTCGATCATGAAGCTCACCGGCGATTCCGACGGCAAGGCGGATACCGAAGCGACGCAGGTGATCGGGATCGAAACGGAACTGGCAAAGGGGTCGATGCCCCGCGATCAGATGCGCGATCCTGACAAGCGGTACCACATCATGACGCTCACCCAACTGGAAGCGCTGGAGCCGACCTTCAACTGGCAGGCGTACTTCACGGGCATTCACGCACCCGCCGTGGACACCCTGAACGTAGGGCAGCCGGACTTCTTCACAGCGGAGAACACGGTACTGACGAACCAGTCGCTGGACGCGCTGAAGGCGTATCTGAAATTCCACGCCATCAACAACGTGGCGCCGTGGCTTTCCGCGTCATACGCGGACGCCAACTTCAATTTCTTCCAGAAAACGCTGAACGGGCAGGCTGAGCAGACGGCGCGCTGGAAGCGCTGCACATCCGTCACCGACCGCGCTCTGGGCGAGGCGGTTGGCCAGGACTGGGTGAAGCAGAACTTCCCGCCTCAGGCCAAGCAGAACATGGAGCAGCTCGTAGCCGCGCTCGAAAAGGCCCTGGGCCAGGACATCCAGTCGCTGCCGTGGATGACCGACGATACCAAGAAGCAGGCCGAAGAGAAGCTGGCGGACTTCCGGCAGAAGATTGGCTATCCCGACAAGTGGCGCGACTACACTCCGCTCAAAATTACGCGCGGGGATTTCGTGTCGGACCTGCGGAACTCCTCGAAGTTCGAGTTCAACTACGACCTGAACAAGGTAGGCAAGCCGGTGGATGAGAAAGAGTGGGGCATGACCCCGCCCACGGTGAATGCCTACTACAACCCCGGGATGAATGACATCAATTTCCCGGCGGGAATTCTCCAGCCCCCGTTCTATGACTTCAGCAAGGATCCCGCGGTGAATTTCGGCGGCATTGGAGTAGTCATCGGCCACGAAATGACCCACGGCTTCGACGACGAGGGCAGCAAATACGACGGCAAGGGAAACGTGAAGCCGTGGTGGACAGATGCCGACCGCAAGGCGTTTGAAGCGAAACTCGACTGCGAAGTCAAGGAATACGGCGGCTTCGAGCCGGTAGATGGCGTACACCTGAACGGCAAACTGACTCTGGGTGAGAATACCGCGGACAACGGCGGCATCCACGTGGCGTGGCAGGCGCTGCTGGCGACTCTGGCCCAGCAGGGCAAGACCATCGACGACAAAATCGACGGCTACACGGAAGCGCAACGGTATTTCATCGCGTTTGGGCAGATCTGGTGCGAGAACCGGACCGATCAGATTTCGCGGGTGTCGGCGAAAACCGATCCCCACAGCCCGGGCCGTTTCCGTACGGACGGCGTCGTACAGAACTTCGACGAATTCGGCAAAGCCTTTGGCTGCCATGCGGGCCAGCCGATGATGCCGGAAAACGCCTGCCGGGTTTGGTAGCGCGGCGGAAACCTGTGGGTGGGGACCGGCGCGGGGCCGGTCCTGCACCCCTTCCATCAGCCTCGCAGACCGTTCCCCCACCCAACTCCCGAATCGTCGCTCGCGACGTCTAAAGCGTAACCCTGGATTTCCATTTACAATGGACCGGGAACATCCCTACAGCTTATCCAGCACGTCCTTCGGGGCGTGCCGGCCTTGAAGGAAGCGCATGAAGTTTAGCAATGTCGGCCGGATTGCTCTGGCCATGGTGGCGTCCCTGGTTCTGGCATTTGGGACTGAGTCCTGCAGTTACAACTTTACCGAGGCGTACGTCATCGTCACCGGTTCCCAGTACAACCAGGTTGCCTCATACAAGGAAGACAACGACACCGGGCAGTTGACGCTGGCGTCGGGCGGCGTCCAGAGCTCGAACGGGAGCAATCCCATTCGTGCGGTACTGGGCAACGGGGGCCGCTACGTCTATGTGCTGAACCAGGGCACGTCCAAGGTCATTGACTCCGCGGGCGACCTGCAGTGGAACGGCGCCAACATTTCGATCTTCTCGGTTGGCGGCAACGGGTCCCTGTCGTTCCAGCTCTCGTATCCGAGCCAGGGTCTTGGATCGAGGCGGATGGTGATGAGCAACAACGGCAACTATCTGTATGTCCTCGACCAGTACCAGCCGGGTTCGACGGACAACCAGACGCCGGCGTCCCCGACGCAGAGCACGGCGTACCCCTGCTACGACTCGACGAACCATGTCTACCGGCCAGCGGGCGACATCACCGTATTTTCCATCGACCCCAGTACGGGACGCCTGTTCCTGGTTTCGAATCAGCAGCAGCAGAACTTGCTGGGCACGCCGCTGTCCTACTTCCCCGTTGGCTGCGGAGCGATCGACTTCCTGATGGGTTCGGGCTACCTCTATACGGCGGAAGCCAGCGACCCGGCCAGCGGCGCGACGCAGGTTGTATACGCCTACGCTGAGGCCAACACCACCGGACAGCTCACCCTGGTTCCAGGGGGCGCTCAGCCCATCATCGGGGCGACCGACATCACGGTCATTAACGCCTCGCAGAGCCTCGGCTATATCTACGTTCTCGATTCGGGCACGAACAACATCTTCATCTTCACCCAGGGCAGCAACGGTTTGCTGACCGCGGCTTCGATCCCGTCTGCGCCAAACGACACTGCCACCGGCGGCATGACCGCCCTTACGACGGACAGCTCCTCGAAATATCTGTACGTCTCCAATACGACCGCGCTGGGACTGAATCAGGCGCAGAGCGCGATCTCCTTCTTTACCATTACCCAGGGCTCCGGAGCGCTGAGCGTTCCGCAGACCTATGGAACGGGTTCGGGTCCGGTCTGCATCTTCGAAGATCCTTCGCACCAGTACATGTACACGGCGGACGCGGGGAGCAGCACCATGGTCGGCGCCGCATTCGATCCGAACACCGGATTGCTCACCAATTTGAAAAAGGGATCCACCTTCGCCGTAATCGGCACGCCGACCTGGTGCCTGGCCGACAACCACACTGACTGATGCGAGCGGGAACTGAGCGAATGATTTTGAGTAATATCGGCAAGCGGCTGTTGGCCGCCGCATCCATCGCGAGCGTGGCGTTGGCGATCACCTCGTGTGGCGCTGGCAACACCGTGGACTACGTCTACGCGACCAGCAACAAGCAGAGCCCCGGCCAGGTGAACGCCTATTACCTGGATTCCGAATCGGGCGCTCTTCACCAGTTGGCCGACTCGCCGTATCCCTCAGGCGGCCGCAATCCGGTGTACGACGTGACCTCGCCGAACGGACTCAATCTGTATGTAGCGAACCACGACGACAATACCATCGTGCAATTTGCCATCGGCACCGACGGAAAACTCTACCCGCTGCACACGGTGAACACGCCCGGTACCGAGCCTGTGGCGCTGGCTATAAATCCGGCGGGAACCGTCCTGTATGTTCTCGACTACTACGCGCCGGCAGCGCCAGGGCTGCCTTCGTACACGGATTTAAATCCGGGACCGGGGGCGGTGGTCGCGTTTCCCATCAACAGCGACGGCAGTCTCGGTACGGCGCTGGCCGTGGGAGCGGCGAATTATTTCACCGTGCAATGCTTCCCCAGCGACCTGGCGATCACAGAGGACGGCAGCTATCTGTATGTCACGAACACGAACGCGGTCGTGGTGACGACATCGCCGCCGGTCACGGGCACAGTTCCCACGTTGCCGGCCAGTTGCCCGAATTCGGGCACGCTCTCTGGTTTCGCAGTCGCCTCGGCAGGCACGCTGTCCCCCGTGGGCAACCCGTTGTCGACCGGCAGCAGTTCGGAGCCGACCGGCATTACGGCGGATCCGTCCAGCGACACTATTTACGTCACGGACGCGGAGTTGAATCAGCTGTACACCTACACGTCCAACAATGGCGTGCTGACCCTGGCCTCGACCGTAGCAACCGGCAACATGCCGATGGGCGGGACAGTCGCAACCAGTTCCGCGGGTAAGTTTTTATACATATCGAATTACAACGACGGCTCGCTGAGCTCGTATTCACTGAGTTCGGGAACGCCGGTGGCGCTGGCCACGACTACGGCCGGTGCGCCGGGTCCGCTCTGCGTCATCGTCGATCCTCGCCTCCAGCGGTTCTTGTTTAGCGCCGACTACATTGGGGGCACGGTTGGAGGAGCAGAGCTGAATCCCGCAAACGGCGGCCTCATCACCAACCAGGGTTCGCCCTACATAACTTCGGGGCAGCCCACCTGCGTGGCGGCGGTCGAGCACAAACACGGCAATGCGAACGGATTGTAGGCAGCGGCCAGGATTTTCCGGAGCAAGAGCCGGATTTTAGAATGAAGCGGGAGCGATCCCGATCTTTGGTTCCCGACAGGGACGAAGGAAGAGCATGAAGTTGATGAGAATCGGTCAGGGGTTTCTGGCCACCGCAGCATGTCTGGGGATCGGGCTGGGCATTACCTCGTGCAACCCCGGCGACACCATCGATTATTTGTTCGTCACGTCGAACAACAGCAATACATCGACCAGCGGCGAAGTCACGTCCTATCACGTGAACTCGTATTCCGGCACGCTCACCGCAGTCGGCCCGGCGGCCTCAACCCACGGCGATGATCCGGTCGCCCTGGTGGCGTCGCCGAACCAGCAGAATCTCTACGTGGCCAACCACGCCACCAACACCATCGCGCAGTTCACCGTCGCCACCAACGGCGAACTCGCCTTTGGCCACTCCTACACCACGCCCGGCGTAGAGCCGGTGGCGCTCGCCATCAACGGAGCGGGAACGCTGCTGTTCGTGTTGGATTACTACCAGGCGGGCTTCAGCGATGCGACTCCCGGGCCCGGCGAACTGATGGTGTATCCCATCAACTCCGATGGAACCCTGGGAACTCCCGTTGGCACCGCCGGCTCCTCGTTTGCGGCGCTGCAGTGTTTCCCAACCGGCGTCGCGGTTACATCGGATGGCAAATACGCGTACGTGACCAACACAAATGCTGTCGTGGTCACCACTTCGCCTCCGACCACGGCCAACCCTCCGGCGACGCCGGCGGGCTGCCCCGCGGGTGGCACGATTTCCGGCTACTCGGTTGCCTCCAGCGGCGCGCTGACACCAATGGCCGGCAGCCCGTTCCTTGCCGGATCGACGCCCACCGGCATCGCTATCGATCCCACCAACCGCTACCTCTATGCCACCGACAGCGTGCAGAATCAGCTGATCGCGTATCAAATCATTTCTGGCGTCCTGTATCCGCTCACCAACGGGCCCTTCTCCGCGGGAACGTTTCCTGTCAACGTCACCGTGGATCCCCGCGGGAAATACATCTACGTCACGAATTACAACGTAGGCACAATCACCGAGTATTCCATCCAGCAGTCGACCGGAACGCCATCTCTCGGAGCCTCGTCGTCGTTCAGCACCAAGGCCCCGTTCCCCACCTGCATTCTGGTGGAACCAGCCCTCGGCCTCTTCGTCTACACATCGGATTTCACCAGCGCCTACGTGACGGGCGCGGAATTGAACCCCAACACCGGGGCATTGAACACGGTGCAGGATTCGCCGTTCCCCGCGAACGGCAGTCCCACCTGCGTAGCCGCGATACCGCACGGCAACCACGCAACCCAATTCGATCCGGTGACCTCAGGCAACTAAGAACGGGCCCAGGCAAAAGAGCGGATTCCCGTCAGGGAATCCGCTCTTGCTGCGTGTGCTACGCGTCGTCACTGCATCGGCGGCATGTCCTTGTCCGGAGTCGGCATCTTGCCCCAAACCACCCCATAGACGTGCTGCTCGATACCGGTATGCCGCTTCTCCGCCCAGGCCCGCGCCGCATCTTCGAGTTTTACATTGCCGCAGTTCAGGAACCACTCCGCCATCAACTGATCGCCGAACTGGTCCAGCGCCGCCGCCAGCATGCCTTGTGAACCCGGTGCCCCCAGACTGACGTAATACTGATAGCCTCCAGCCACAATAGCGATGTCCTTTGCCTTCAGAGCAGCCACCAGCGCATCTTTCGCTCGATGGTCCTCTGTCTGCGCGAATGCCAGACTGGCAAGTGCCTTGGCCGCCAGCCTCCGCGTCTGCTCGTTGCAGTCGTGCAGCAATCCGATCAAAGGACCGACAGCCGGAGGTCCTAATTCGGCCAGCGCATCCGACGCGATCATGCGCTGAACCGGCCCGTTTTGCAGATACTCGATGAGTGGAGCGACCGCCCGCGGATCGCCCATTCTGCCCAGCGCTTCCGCGACGGAATAGTAGGTCATCGGGCGCACCGGATTGGGATCGTTCGCTGCTTGCCCAATGCCATTCCCATAAGGCTGCGGCTTTCCGCTATACGGCGTCTGCAGCAACGCAATCAATGGCTCAACCGCTCGCGGGTCCTTCGTATTGGCCAACGCTTCAATCGCCCG
>DATHQV010000197.1:0-2506 GCA_035482355.1 Acidobacteriaceae bacterium
CCAACCAGCAATGCGATTGCCGCCATGGTCAGCTGCGTGAGCACTGCCATGGAGAGCGCCGCGCGAGTCCGGCTCACGCGCAGCCTGGGTTCCACTTTCTGTTCGAAAACGTCGATGTTGTCCTGAAACTCGCGGGAGAGAAACTTCCCAATTTCCTGATACACCCGATCCACGTAAGAGACCAACGTAAGCAACCCCAGCAGCAGGAGCAGCGCCAGCGCCACACCGGGAGTCATGATTTCCTCCGCGCCTGGGCCGGACGTCCGCTGGCAGTCCCGTGGCTCGTCTGAGCCCCCGTGACACGCTCGATCAATCCAGCGGGCAACCGCAACGCCGCGCGCAACCGGCGCTCCTGCCGTTCCATTTGCCCATGATCGCGCTCATGGTCGAAGCCCGCCAGATGCAAAATTCCATGCAGCGCCAGAATCTTCACTTCGTCCGCGGCCGAGTGTCCCAACTGCGCCGCGCTTTGCTTCGCCACGTCTGCGGAAATCGCAATCTCGCCTGCCAATCGCAACGCTCCGGGCGTCCGCGGAGAATCCGCCGGAAACGACAAAACGTCCGTCTCTTTGTTCTTTCCACGAAATTGACGATTCAGGGATCGCACTTCCGCGCCGCTGGTCACAAGCAGGTTGACCGTGCCCTTGAGTCTGGCAGCCCGGCGCGCGCGAAGCAGAAATCGCTCCAGCCCCGCTTCACTCAAACCTGTGATCGGCTTTTGCAAGATAACCAACTCGCCTCTGCGTCCTCCGCGACTTTCTCCGCGTTGCTCTGTGATCTTAATCTTCCAGGCCCTATCCCTCCGCCGGGCCCGTCGCTCAAACGATCCTGCCAAAATAGACGGGAGGGCCCGCCCCGCGCCCTCCCGGCCTGACGTCCACAAAGGACGTCCCGCACTCTATCCTCTTGCTTCAGCCGACGCCGTCTTGGTGCCTGCCTCATCTCGAACCAAGGTTGTCGACGGCTTCTCTTCGACGTTCGTCGCCACATCCGCGCCCCGGACGTCGGAAGCTTTTCCTTCGCTCGTCTTTCCTTCGCTCAACGACAGCACCTGCTGGTCGGCGATGCGGTTCTTGTGCTCGTCATAGGCGCGGATAATGCGCTGCACCAGATGGTGCCGCACCACGTCGACCTCATCGAAATGCACAAAGGCCAACCCTTCCACCCGTTTCAGCACGTCGGCGGCCTCCAGCAGCCCGCTGCGCCGCGCATTCGGCAAGTCGATCTGCGTGATGTCACCCGTGATCACCGCTTTCGAGTTGAACCCCAGCCGCGTGACGAACATCTTCATCTGCTCGGAAGTCGTATTCTGCGCCTCATCCAGAATCACGAACGAATCGTTCAGCGTGCGTCCGCGCATAAATGCAATCGGCGCAATCTCAATCACATTCTTCTCCAGGTAGCGATCCACCTTCTCCGTATCCATCATGTCGTAAAGCGCGTCATATAGCGGACGCAGATACGGGTCGATCTTATCCTGCAGCGTGCCCGGCAAAAAGCCCAGCCGCTCGCCCGCTTCCACTGCCGGACGCGCCAGAATAATGCGATTCACGCGCTTGGCCAGCAGCGCAGAAATCGCCATCGCCACGGCCAGATAAGTCTTGCCTGTCCCCGCCGGCCCAATACCGAAAACCATGTCGTGCTTCTCAATGGCTTCCAGATAGCGGCGCTGGTTAATGCTTTTCGGCTGCACCGTGCGCCGCCCAAACGAACGCTGCCGGCCCGCGTCGGCAAGCCCGCGCAGGGTCGCAGTCGCGTCGGCGGTCAGTACCCGCAGCATGCTGTTCAGGTCACCGTTGTTAAAGGTGTATCCGGAGCGCTGCAGGCCTTCGTAGTCGGCAAACACCTGTTCGGCACGGGACACATCGCGCGCCGCGCCTTCCAGTTCAATCGCGTTCGACCGCAGGTTGATCGTGATGTTAAGCCCGTCTTCGAGCACTCGCACATTCTCGTCGTGCGTGCCAAACAAGGTCTCGATGTTAGGACTAATCCCGATACTTTTCTTCATTCAGTCTCTTTTAATGAACCATCTCTTTGAGAGCCATGAGGAAAAAGGATGAACCACGTAGGGACAGCCGCTTCGGCTGTCCCGCCGAGCAGAGCGAGGCATCTCCGCCACCACTCTTGCCCAAAAACACGAATGCCTCAGCCAAACTCGCTGACACCCAAATCGCAGACAAAGCAGGATTTTGCTCGGAGACGGGACCAACCGGAATACTCGTGCCCAGAGGGCGAGCGACCACCATTGCTTAGAAGCCTACCGCTAGGCGAAGGGCGAGTCAATGGCGACGCCAGACTCACTCCAGACTTCCTCGAACGCTACACGCTGGCGCTGGTTGCCTCGCCCGCCGATGCTGGCACTGCGCGCGTCCGTGCCCACTCCCGTTGCGCCGCGATCTCCTCCGCGCGCGTGGTTGAAAGCGGCACAGTGTGCGCCAGTGCATCCAGCAGAGATTGCGTGTTCAGCGCTCTTTTTTCGGAGTATGCCGCATAGAGCGCTGTCTGC
>DATHQV010000198.1:0-8609 GCA_035482355.1 Acidobacteriaceae bacterium
AAAGGCTATGAGCATGAGTCCATTTCCGACACCATGGTCGCCATCTACGAGCTCGGCAAACAGAGCGGCCTGTGGGATACCGAGCTGCGCACCGACACTAAACTGCTCACGAAAAAGACGCTGCCTCTGAACGCAAAGAACCTGAACTATTTCGATCTCATCATCTTTGCCAGCACCACTGGCGAACTCGACATGGACGACAGCCAGAAGCAGGATATGCTCTCGTTCATCCACGACGACGGCAAGGGCTTTGTCGGCATTCACGCTGCGCTCGACACCAACTACAACTGGCCGGAGTATGGCGAGATGATCGGCGGCTGGTTCGATCAGCATCCGTGGATGACGTTTGAAGCGCCCATCATCAACGAATCTCCCGACTTCCCCGCCGTTCGCCACTTCCCGCATGAGTTCGTGAAGTACGACGAGATCTATCAGCCCAAGGCCTGGTCGCGCGACAAGGTCAACGTGCTGCTCAGCCTCGATCCCTCGCGCCTCGACTACTCCAACAACCCCCGCATCCATCGCGCCGACCACGACTTTCCCGTGGCGTGGAGCAAAATGTACGGCAAGGGTCGCGTCTTCTACTCCACCTTGGGCCATACGCCGGAGTCGTGGCAGGATCCCGACATCCGCACCATGTATTTCGAGGCCATCAAATGGGCGTTATGGATGACCGACGGCTCGGCGGCGTCGCATCCGCGGCCCGAAGCAGCACAAACGCCTTAGGCCGCCGCTAAGTCCTGCGGCGAGGGGCCGAGCGATCGGCGGATATCAGCGGAGAAACAGAACGACTCGTCGAACGCGGCGGATACGCAGAGGCAGCCCGCGCTGCTTCTTCGTTGATCTGCGCCACTTCTGCGCTCTTCAGATGTTGCTCCATCAGCTCGCGTGCTTTCGCGTCGTCGCGAGAGCGGATGGCGCGGTAGATTTCGCGGTGAATTTCTGCAGATTCGCGCAGATTTTCTGAATTCTTCACCGTTGCCCTGCGCGCTTCATAGAGAGCGGCGGCCACCGTCTCCATCAGTGCGGCGAGGATGGGATTGCCCGACGCGCGGGCGATGGTGCGATGAAACAGCACATCGTGAATCAGGTACTCTTCGGCGTCGTCGCAGGTAGCGAACATCTCAGCCACCTCTTCAGCGAGCGCGGCGAAATCGCGCTCCTGTCCACGCTTTGCTGCGAGGGCGGCAAGACTGCTTTCCAGAATGAGCCGGGCTTCGAACATCTGCCAGGACTGAAAATCGTGCAGCGCGCCCAGCATGCTGAGCGATAATTTGCCGATCTCCAGCGGGCCATCGGCAACAAACGTGCCCACGCCGTGGCGAATGGTCAGGACGCCCATCGCCGCGAGGTAGCCGATCGCAGAGCGAAGCGTCGCGCGGCTCACATCCAGTTTGCGCGCCAAATCCCGCTCCGGCGGCAGGCGGTCGCCGGGGTGCAGCGTGCGGCCTTCGATTTCATTCCGGATGTACCCGACAACCTCTTCGACGAGGTGCTTGCCCGATTCTGAGAACCTCTCTGTAGACATGGCCTTCAGATCCTGCGACGGGATTCTATTCGAGATCACGCATGCGACTGACTTGAATCGACAGCAACTGGCTGTTTCGCCGGCAAAAGCATACGGGCGCGAAATGGAGGCCGTTACGCACCCGCAGGAAAATCTTTCAGAAGACGATGCGGCCGCCGAGCTGAATCTGGCGCGGCAGGCTGTTGGACGTGGTCGATGTGATGTATCCGAAGCTGCTCGATGTCGCGCTCGAGACGGCGGGCGCCGAGAAGACCGGGTGATTCAGGGTATTAAACGTCTCAAAACGCAACTGCAGGAATGAGCTCTCCGTAAAGTGGAAATCCTTCAGCAAGGAAGCATCGAGGTTGTTGTAGCCGTCTGCCCGAACCCACGAAAGCGTCTGCGGCAGCGTGCGAACGTGATCGAAGTACTGGCCGTTGATGAACGAACTGCCGTCGCAGGGATTGGTGGAACAACTGGTCGTGTTTCCTGTGACGAAGAGGAAGGTGCTGAGTGCCGGCGCCCCGGAGCCGACCGGCGAGGTGTTGCGGGGGTGATCCGAGATCTGCCGCAGCGAAGTGCCGGATGCCAGCGGAATGTCAGCCGAGAACTCGATGGGCGCTCCCGTTTGGAACTGGTAGATGCCGTTCAGAACCCAACCACCAACGATCTCGTTCCACAGCCGGCTTCCTCCGAAACTGAACGCTGTTCCCTGTCCAAAGGGCAGGTTGTACGTGGCTCCAGCGGTGAAGTGGTGAACGTGATCGAACGGAGAAATGCGGCGCGTGGGCGCGGGGTCTTCATCGTTGAGGAACGTGTCGGCTTCAATCAGCTTGGAGAAGCCGTAGTTCGCCGTAGCGGTGAGTCCGTGGGCCGCGCGCTGTTCGAAATGGATGATGCCGCTGTTGAACCAGGACTGTCCGCGTGTCTGGTTCTGGATGTAGACAGCGTTGGTTCCAAACTGCGGAAAGGGCACGATCAGGCTGGAGAACGACACCTTGGACGACGTGTTGACCGAAGTGCTATTCGCGACGCCGTTCACGCTGGGCAGCGTGTTCTCAAAGGGATTGGGCTCACTGGTGCCATAAGCGTTTTTCATATCCACGTTCTCCCAGGGATTGGTGGACAGGAATTGGCGCGGCACCGCGTTGAGGTTTTGCTGCTCGATCGGCAAATGCACGGCGTGATTGCCGACGTAGATCAATTCGAGCATGGAGCTCTTCGAGAGCGAGTGCTGCACGTTCAGGTCCCAGCGTTCGGAGTAAGGGTCGTGCTGCGAAGGCGCGAGGAAGCTAATGGACTGGCCCAGGAATGTGCTGGCTCCCTGCGACGAGCCCGCAGGCGGCAGAAAGCCGCTGGGGAACGGATTGCTGAGCGTGGTTGCCGGAGTCTGATAGTTGTTGGTGGTGGCAAGGTACAGCGTGGAAGCGCTGAAGCCTTCTGAATTGGAATACGCGCTCGAAGAGTAGGTGCCCTGCGCGTTGAGGTTGGTGAGCGTTTCCGGCTGCACGAAGACGCCGAATCCGCCGCGAACTACGGTGCTCGGGTTAAGACCGTATGCGAATCCGAAACGCGGAGACAGGAATCCGTTATTCGTCGCGTAGACTGCGCCGTTGTGGCTGGCGGGGAAGGTGAGCCCACCCAGCGTGTTGATGCCGGGCAGAGTCCAGCTTTCTCCGTTGCTGGAGACGGTGGCGCCGCCGAACGCGGGCTGCGTGATGTAATTGATCGTCGCCGTGCGGTTAAAACCATTCACCGTTACTCCATTGCGCTCCTCAAATGGGGTGTCGATGTCGAAACGCAAACCCATGTTCAGGGTGAGACGATCGCTCACGCGCCAGTCGTCCTGTACGAAGCTTCCCGTGTAGTACTGGTGATAATTGCTGCGGGCTTCGAGATCGTACTCGCCGGATGAAGGCAGGCCGAGCATGAACGAGGCGAGGTCTCCACCGAAGATGTTGGAAACACCGCCCTTGGTGCCGGAGTTCACCCAGTTCGAGTTAAACGTGAAGCTGCCCGATGAGTCGCCGAAGTTCTGGACGCTGATGCGGTACTGCCGCCCGTCGAATCCGATCTTGAGCGAATGGTGACCGATCAGTTTCACCATATCGGCAAAGAACTGGTAGCTGGTGGTGGGATCGAGCGCGGAACCGGTGTCGCCGAAGCACTGGTAGCTGGTGAAGCTGCCGCAGCTTCCACCGGTGTTGAAGTTGATGTAGGGCAGCTGCAAATGCTCACTCGAACTGTTCATGGAAGCTGGAAATCCCAACCCAACGGGGTTGTAGGCCTCGGCCGGCGTTCCGTGGACTTCGTTGAAATTGAGCCAGTTGAGTCGAACATTGAAAAACGTGGTGGGGTTGAGCGTGAAGACGTTGTCGAGCGTAGCGCCGTAGTTCTCGCGCAGCAGCGTGGTTCCCGTTGCGCCGTTGAAAAAGTAGTTGTTCTTCAACTGGTAGCGGCGGTTGTGGCGAATGTCGAAGAAGACGTGGTCGCGGGCAGTTGCGTTGTAGTCGATGCGGCCCAGCTCGTTGTTGTAGGTATCCGTGCTGGGTGCGTTGCTGATGTAATTGTTTGCGCCATCGGAGCCGACGCCGGAAGTCGCGTTGGGCGCTGGAAACAGCTTGAGGTAGTTGAGGGCGATGGGATTAAAGGGCACGCCCAGCGTGGTGAGGTCGTTATTGGCGATTGGACTGCGCGTGACGTTTCCGCCGGATACGGTGGGCGTAAATGGGTTGTAGAGCTGGTTCGACGAGGAGGCGGACAACGTCTGAGAAAAGTCGCCGCCTTCCTCGGCCGTGGTTGGCACGGTGTCAGTCGTCGTCGCCGGAGTCTCGTCGCGCAGGCCTTCCCACGCGAAAAACCAGAACAGCTTGTCGCGACCGTTGTACACCTTCGGAATCCAGATGGGGCCGCCCGCTGTAACGCCGTACTGGTTGTAGTGGAAGCCGGGAACCGGAAGCTGGTTACGATCGTCGAAGTAGGTGTTCGCGTCAAAGGTGGAAACCTGGCCGAACTCGTAAGCGGTTCCGTGCAGTTGGTTGCCGCCGCTCTTGGTCACCTGGTTGATGACTCCGCCGATGGTGTGGCCGAAGCTCGCGTCGGTGTCGAATGGCCGGATGGACACTTCGGAAACGGAATCTTCAGACGGCGCATAGGCCAGAGCGCCCAGCAGAGTGAGATCGGGCGCGCCGTCAAGCAGCACTTCGCTCACCTGGTTGGGCGTCCCGCCAATAGACCACTCGTTGCCGGCGTTGTTATCGAACGGATGGATCAACTCCGGCGCTGCAGTCGTGATGACGCCAGGCGCCAACTCAGCCAGCGTTGTCGGCGTGCGGCCGTTAATCGGAAGATCGGCAACCGAGCGCGTGGGAATTACAGAGCCGACGGAAGCGTTCGCGACATCCAGCAGGCCCGACGCGGCGGAAACGGTGACCGTCTCGCTCACCTTGCCCGCATGCAGCGCGAAGTTCACGATAGGATGCCCCTGCGCTTCGAGGGCAATTCCGGTCTGCACCATGGTCTCGAAGCCGGTGAGTTCCGCCGTAACGGTGTAGGTTCCGGGAAGGAGAAAGGGAATGACGAACTGGCCGGCGGAATCGCTCTTCACCCGGCTTTGCGTTCCCGTGCTGGCTTCGCGCGCCGTCACCTTCGCCCCAGGGACCACGGCACCCGAGCTGTCGGTGACGACGCCGGAAATCGTTCCGCGAAACTCCTGCGCCAGAGCGTGCGGCGAAACGAGGAAAAGCCAGAAGAGGAACAAGAGCGGAAGCGCTGACCAGCGGCTGAGGAGGCCCATCCGCAGCCAGGGCCCATGTGGCTCAGGCGTGGCGCCGCTGGCCGTATGAGACCGGACCGCATCACCTGCAAATTCGAATAGTGGTCCTACCACTGGCGTCTCCTGGTTCTCCAAAGTCGGCATACTCTGTGATTTCCTTTGTTGGGGATTTTGGGCGTATTCTTGCTGCGTCAAGAATTCTCTTCATAGGATGGAACGCTTGTCAACAGGGCCTCATAGAATTTTTGTCAACTAACGAACTGGATCAGACGGTCGCCCCTGCGAAAATGAGCCACGAGAAAGAAAACATAAAATAGGTCAGACCACGCTCTTTTCGGAATGTCAACCACTGAACCGATTTATTCCCCAGGAGGCAGCTCAATTGCGCACAAGATGGATTTCTGTCCCGCTCAGTTTGGCCCTTGGGTTCGCGGTTTTCCCGCTCCATGCGCAGGACACGCGCACCGTGGAAGAGCCGCACGCGCCCCGCCCGTGTACCGTCCTGCGAGCGGAACTGGCCGCTCCAGAGGGGCGCCTTTTGGACGCCGACGAGCAGAAGCTCGATACGGCGCGCATCCAGAGCGCGCTGGATCGCTGCCCTGCCGGGGAGGCCGTAGAGCTGCGCGGGAGCGCGGAGGCCCATCGCCGGCGTGCGGTCGGGGATGTTTTCCTCACCGGGCCAATCCAGCTTCGGCCGGGCGTCACGCTGTTGGTGGACGCCGGCACCGTGCTGGTTGCTTCCCGCGATCCCCGGGTCTATGACCTCACGCCAGGAAGCTGCGGCATCGTCAGCGAGAAGGGACACGGCTGCAAGCCGCTCATTCTCGCGGAAGATGCCCCCGGCAGCGCAGTGATGGGCGACGGCGCAATCGACGGACGCGGCGGCGAGACGCTGCTGGCGCAAGACGTGACGTGGTGGGACCTGGCGCACCAGGCCAAGCTCGACGACCAGTCGCAGAGTTGCTTTCGCCTCCTGGTGGTGCGCCACTCCGACGGTTTCGTGCTCTACCGCATCACGCTTCGCAATTCACCGAACTTCCATGTCTCGGTGGAGCGAACGAATGGATTTACGGCGTGGGGCGTGAAGATCGACACGCCGAGCACGGCGCGCAATACCGACGGCATCGATCCGTCCGCGTCAAAGAACGTATCGATCCTTCACTCCTGGATTCGCACCGGCGACGACGATGTGGCGATCAAGGCCGGAACCCTCGGGCCATCGACCAACATCACCGTCGCGCACAATCATTTCTACTCAGGGCACGGCATGTCCATCGGCAGCGAAACCAACGGAGGAGTAAGCGCCGTGCGCGTCGATGACCTGACCATCGACCGGGCGGACAACGGCATCCGCATCAAATCCGATCGCAGCCGCGGAGGCCGGGTCGAGGATGTGTCGTACCAGAACGTCTGCATGCGCACCGTAAAGAACCCCATCGTGCTGACGCCGATGTACACCACGCACGCGGGCAATCAGCTGCCTGTTTACCAGGACATTGTTTTGCGCGATGTCCATATCGCAGGCGGAGGCCGTATCACGCTGGAAGGACTCGACGGAGATCACCGGCTCGGCTTGACGCTGGATGACGTCTTTGCCGATGGAGTCGAAGGCGCGAATGTCCATGCTGCGTTTGCGGATATCACCGTGGGGCCACGCGTCGGCAATCTGCTGCCGGCCGGCAATGACGTTCACCTAACCCAGGATTCGGGAAGCCAGCCTGGTACGCCGGTCGACTGCTCCGGGCGCTTTGTTCCCTTCCCCGCCGACGACAGAATTCCGGATTCCTCGGAGAATGTCCCGGCGGCTGACAAAACTCTATACGTTGCCGCCGATGGAACGGGCGACTTCTTTTCCGTCCAACAGGCCGTGGATGCCGCGCCCAGCGATGGAGCGACGATTCGCATCGCGCCCGGAACCTACCGGGAGTCCGTCTCGATCAGCAAGCCCAACGTGCAGATGGTGGGCAGCGGACGTGATCCGTCGCAAACGGTGATTGTCTTTGATAAGAGTGCAGGCACATCGGGTGGAACGCTGCATTCGGCGACGGTCAACGTGACCGGCGATAACTTCATCGCGGAGAATCTGACCATCCAGAACGATTGGAACGCCACGCATCCGCAGTTGCCGGCCGGATCCCAGGCCCTCGCGCTGCTGGTGACGGGAGACAAAGCGGTGTTTCGCAATGTGCGCCTCCTCGGCAATCAGGACACGCTCTACGCGGGCAGCCGCAACTGCTCGCCGGATGGGGAACCGTGCACGCCGGCTCGCCAGTACTTCAAAGATTGCTTCATTGCCGGCAATGTGGATTTCATCTTCGGAGACGGCAAGGCCGTTTTCGATCGCTGTGAAATTCACAGCACAGAACACAATGGCGGGTTCATTAGCGCGCAGGCGAAGCACTATCCTGCCGAGGACAGCGGGTTCATTTTCAGAGACTGCCGGCTGACCGCCGACCCCGGTGTGTCGGGCGTGTTTCTGGGTCGGCCGTGGCGTCCCTGGGCGAAGGTGATTTTTCTGAACACCGAGATTGGTGCGTTTCTCGCGCCGGCAGGTTGGCGCGAGTGGCACCCCGGCGAAACGCATTCGCTCGAAACCGCCTATTACGCTGAATACCACTCCACGGGGCCTGGCGCGCTTCCTGGAGATCGCGAGCCGCTGTCCCATCAACTCACCGATACAGAAGCAGCGCAGTACGCGACGACGATATTCTTCGACGGATGGAACCCCGATGCAGAGAGCCAGCCCTAAGTGGCACGCATCAGGATGGAAAAACGCAAACTCATCGCAAGGAGTTGATCACATGATGAATTGGACCTGGGCCCGCTGCCTGCGTCGGGGAATTCTCCTGCCGATGGTGCTGCTGTCCGCGAATGCGGCCCATGCAGCGGCGGTTTGCGATGCGAAGCAGTACGGCGCGACGGCCGACGGCAAAACGAAGGACACGAAGTCCGTCCAGGCGGCCATCGACGATTGTGCACAGAAGGGCGGAGGTATGGTTCGCCTGCGCGGCGGCACATTTCTCTCCGGACCCATTGTGCTGAAGAACCACATCACGCTCGAAGTGGATGAGGGCGCGGTGCTCCTCGGCTCGAGCGACCACGACGACTATCCGCTGACAACGGTGCTGCGCGACCAGGCAAGGCAGTCTCTCATCAGCGCGACGAACGCCGAAGACATCGCCATCGACGGCGGCGGCACCATCGATGGCGCGGGCGAAACCTGGTGGGAAGAAGCGCGCGGGCAGAAGGATCACGGGGTGATGGGCGCCGGAGTATTCCGGCCCCGGCTCATGGTCTTCGATCATTGTCGGCACATCCTGATTGAAA
>DATHQV010000199.1:0-2255 GCA_035482355.1 Acidobacteriaceae bacterium
CAACAGGTGTCCGTTGGGCAGCAAAACCAGATCCAGCACTCCGTGCAGGTGCAGTGGGTCCGAATAGATCACCGTGCCGGGACCACCGTCCTGCGTAAGCTGGCCCGCGTGGTTGATCGCGCGGATCGTGTTGTCCGCCGAATCGGCCAGGTACAGGATGTCTTGATTCGCATCGTAAGCGAGCCCCGATGGGCCAAGTTCCAGAGCGGCGGGATCGGGCCGGAAGGAAAGCCCCGTGGCAATCACCACAGCGTCATGCGCCTGAATGGTGCGATTTGCGAAAGTCAGATCGATGCGGAGCACCGTGCCGTTCAAAACGTTGGAGATGAAGACCTGCGCGGCGACGCCTGTATCGTGGATCGCCATTCCCCAAGGCCCGTTGATTCCAGCCTGGGGCGGAATGGCTCCCAACAACTGGCCACTGTTGTTTAATACCAGGACCGAACCCGGCTTTGCCGTTGCCGAGGTTCCGTCGGCCGTGGGCATGTTGCCGACAAACACATAGCCGGCGCGCACGACGCCCAATGCCGCCGTCAGTCCAAGCGGAGCCGCACCCTGATAAAACAGTCCGGTCTTTCCGTGGGGGTCGACGGTGATGATGGTTGTGCCGGTTCCTTGCAGGTTCAGATTGTTGTTGAAGTTCGAAACCAGAATCGTACCCGGCTGGATGGTACCTCCAGCGAGAAATCCCGCCGGAACGAAGGCCACGCCGTAAGGATTGACGTCGCCGTTGCTGGGGATGGTCGAGACCGTCGCGGGCGGCGGTGGAAGAAACGTGTTCTGGGCAAATAAAGCGGCGCTAGTAAGGGTCATCACGCTCGCGAAACGGGAGAGATTGAATGGGGAGTTCATTGTAGTTTCCTTTCTGTTCTCCGCCGCGGGAACGTGCGGAGTTTTATACTGAGAATTTGCGATGGGCTTTTCTTACCCACCCAACTGGTAATGCGACACTCTGGCCGGGAGTCCCTCATGGCGTTCGTCTTTTTGTGGCGATTTTTTGGGGCCGTGTATGCAACCGCAAAATGAATTAGTCACGCGGCTGCTGCATGATTTAAGCGCCGGGCAAAGGGAAGCGTTCGACGAGCTGATTCCGCTGGTTTACGACCAACTTCGCAAGCTGGCGGCCAATTGTCTGTACGCCGAACGGCCCGGCCATACGCTCGCGGCCACAGCGCTGGTGCATGAAGCCTACGTGCGGCTGGTGAAATCCGATATCGCTTGGGAGGACCGCGTCCACTTTTACGCGGTGGCGGCTCGAGTGATGCGGCGCATTCTGGTGGACCATGCGCGGGCGAATCATCGCCAGAAACGCGGAAGCGGCGCGGAAAAGGTTCCTCTCGAGGAGGCGCTCATTGTTGGACGCGATGCGCCCGACGCTGTGGTGGAGTTAGACGATGTACTGCAGCGTTTGGAGGCCCAGGATCCTCGTAAAGCGCAAATTATCGAGATGCTTTTTTTTGGGGGGATGACTTACGATGAGGCCGCGGCCGCGCTGGGTCTTTCCGCCGCCACGGTACATCGTGAGTTGAGAATGGCGAAGGCGTGGCTGCATCGCGAGCTGACGCAGCCGGCTTCATCCGGTTCCTAGAAACTCTCTCATGGATTCCGTTGAGCCCGATCGCTGGCGACGCCTGGAAGAAATATTTCTCGCCGCGGCGGATCTTCCGAAAACAGAACGCGCCGGATTGTTGGATGCGGAGTGCGGAGACGATCTCGATCTGCGCAAGGACGTGGAGTCGCTGCTCGATTCGGATGATCAGTCGGAGGGGTTTATCGTCCGGCCCTTGCAGGCCGTCGCTCAGAATATTGCCGACGCGGAAGACGTAAACGTCGGCCATAAAATCGGCCCCTATCGAGTGCTGAAAACCCTGGGCGAAGGCGGCATGGGCAAGGTGTATCTGGCGGTGCGCGCCGACGATCAGTACACGCGCGAGGTGGCGATCAAAGTGATGCACGCCAGCTTCGGCGCGCGGCCCGCCATGCTAGCGCGGTTCCGGACGGAGCGTCAGATCCTGGCCAATCTGGATCATCCCAACATCGCGCGATTGCTGGACGGCGGCGTCACGGACCAGGGCGTTCCGTACCTGGTCATGGAGTACATCGACGGCGTGCCGCTGGACCGGTATTGCCGGACGCAGTCTCTGCCGCTCGAAAAACGGCTGCGCATGTTCATCTCCGTGTGCGCTGCCGTGGAATACGCGCACAACAACCTGGTGGTGCATCGCGATCTTAAGCCCGCCAACATTTTGGTTGCT
>DATHQV010000200.1:0-60159 GCA_035482355.1 Acidobacteriaceae bacterium
TTCCGCAACGAGCCCTTCACCGACTTCTCGCGCCACGAGAACGCGCACGCTATGCGTGAGGCCCTCACCCGCGTCGGCGACCAGCTCGGCCACGAATACCCGCTCATCATTGGCGGCGAACGCCTGCGCACTACCGGCAAGATCGTGTCGACCAATCCCGCGCGCCCCGCGCAAATCGTCGGCACCCATCAAAAGGCCGGCGCGGAGCATGCCAGCGTCGCCGTCGAGGCCGCGCTCACCGCCTTTGTCACCTGGCGCTTCGTCTCCGCGGAAGAGCGCGCGTCGCTGCTCTTCCACGCCGCTGACACTATCCGGAAAAACAAGTTTGACTTTTGCGCCTGGCTCACCTACGAAGTCGGCAAGAACTGGGCTGAGGCCGACGCCGATGTGGGCGAGACCATCGACTTCCTCGAGTTCTACGCTCGCGAAGCGCTGCGCCTCGCCGCCGCCACCACGCCCATTCAATATCCCGGCGAGCGCAACGAGCTGCACTACATCGCGCTCGGCGTCGGCGCCGTTATCTCTCCGTGGAATTTTCCCTTCGCCATCATGGCCGGCATGACCGCAGCCGCCATCGTCTCCGGCAACACCGTTGTCCTCAAGCCTTCGAGCGATTCGCCCACCATCGCCGCGCGCTTCATGGAAGTTCTTGAAGAAGCCGGCCTGCCGCCTGGCGTGGTGAACTTCTGTCCCGGCTCCGGCGCGACCTTCGGCAACGCCGTCGTGGAAGATCCGCGAACGCGCTTCATCGCCTTCACCGGTTCCAAAGAAGTGGGCCTCGACATCCACCAGCGCGCCGCGCAAACCAAGCCCGGCCAAATCTGGATCAAGCGCACCATCCTCGAGATGGGTGGCAAAGATTCCATCATCGTCAGTGCCGACGCCAACTTCGAAGCTGCGGTCGACGCCGTTGTCGCCTCGGCCTTCGGCTTCAGCGGCCAAAAGTGTTCAGCCTGCTCCCGCGCCATCGTCGAAGACCCCATCTACGACGCTTTCGTCGATCGCCTGCGCGAGCGCGTCAGCGCCATCAAGGTCGGCGACCCGACCGACAACGCCGCCATGGGCCCCGTCGTTAGCGAAGGCGCTCTCCGCACTATCCGCGAGTACATCGAGATTGGCAAGCAGGAAGGCCGCCTCGTCGCCGGCGGCAATCTGATCGATACGCCGGAAAAGGGCTACTACGTCGAGCCCACCGTCATCGCCGACATCGCGCCCGACGCCCGCATCAGTCAGGAAGAGATCTTCGGCCCCGTGCTTGCTGTCATTCGCGCGCGCAACTTCGATCACGCTCTCGAAATCGCCAACAATACCGAGTTCGGCCTCACCGGCGCCATTTATACCAACGACCGTGTCAAACTGGACCGCGCCCGCCAGGAGTTCCACGTCGGCAATCTCTACTTCAACCGCAAATGCACCGGGGCCATGGTCGGCGCTCATCCCTTTGGAGGTTTCAATATGTCTGGAACGGATTCCAAGGCCGGCGGCCCGGACTATCTCTACCTCTTCACTCAGGCCAAATCGGTCGCAGAAAAGCTGGCTTAAGTCGAAGATAGCTTTTTCGGTGGGTTGACACGCCGTTGCGCGAATCCTGACAATGGCGTCCAGCGGTGGAGGCCCATGGTGGCAAGCATCCTGTGTGTTGACGATGACCCCGATATGGTTGCGCTCAAGAAGCAGATTCTTGAAAGCGCCGGCCACAGGGTCACTGCGTGCCTGTCGACCGAGCAAGCCGTCCATGCCCTGTCCGATCAAACGTTCGACGCCGTCGTCACTGACTGGCGTCTCGGCGATGGACTCGGCCGCGATGTGGTCCAAAGCGCCAAAGCCCATGCCAGCGTACCGGTCATCGTTGTGTCCGGCTTTGTGACGGAGGCTTTTCAGGCTGCTGAGCCGCTCGCCGATCTCTACCTCGAGAAGCCCGTCAATCCCCAGGAACTGCTCAAAGTACTGGAAACGCTGCTACGCGGCAGACCGCGCAGCAACGCCTCCATCACTCAATAATTCGCTCAGCCTACAGCCCCTGCATGATCTGCTCGCCGACAGTCTGTGCGGCTTCTGCCAGGATCCTGTGGTGGATCGTGAACAGCGCCAGCTCCAGCCGGTCGGATACGCCCGTTTTGTCGTAAATACTGCGCAGATAATTCTTGATCACCTGTTCGGTCGTCATCAGCCGAACGGCGATCTCCTTGTTTTTGCACCCCTGCACGATCAGCGCGACAATCTTCAGTTCCTTCGGGGTCAGGCGATCACGGACACGTGAGCCTACCGTGTCATCGTCCAACCCGGGCGCTTCCATGCCGGCCGCGCGCACATGGCGCTCGCCCCGGCCTACGTGCCGTACGCACTCAATCAGTGCGGAGCCGGTTACGTTCCGGTGGGCCGCGCCGTTCACTCCAGCGCCGAACCATGGAGCCACCGATTCACTGTTCTCAGCAATCACAATGCTGCGGCTTCCAGCGCCTAATACACGCGGAATCAGCATTTGCGGGTCGAGCTTCAGGGATGACGCAAACACAAGAATTGCGCCTCGAAAAGTGTCCAGAGCAGGGAATAGCCGCTCCCCCTCAGCACACTGAGCAATGATGCGGAAGTCATCTTCCATCGCGAGGATTTTTGCTGTTCCTGCCCGAAAAATGGCCTGATTGTCCGCGAGTATGAGCTTGTTCATGGTCAGCTTCCTCTGTTGTTGCGTCGCCGGGTCTCCCCGAAGACAGTTTGGCTAAAAAGCAGAACGCGGTTCGCCGCGTTGTGCTGCATGGGTCATCGGCTTCAACTGCCACGTTCTCCCGGATGTCTCCTCTTGGGACATCTCGGGTACCATGGAATGGTTCGTGATGGATGACATGACCTTCCGTCCTGCCAACTTCCGGAATGCCACCACCGACGACTTCTGAGCAATTGTGATCATCCAGGACTAAAGTAACCCCCCTGTGCGCGAAGGTCCTGTGACGGTCGTCACCTGTCTCTGGTCATGGATTTGGGTCTCCGTTTAACCTCCTCGTTTGCCGGTAACCCGTTCCCTGGACCGCTTTCCGCCTCAACCCCTTCCCGGCAGCTCCGCAGCCCTCGCCGGAACCGCCCAGACCTGGTAACTTAATGGAGGAGAGTTTCTTCCGATGGCCAAGCCAATCATCCTCGCCGTCGACGACGACGCCAGCGTCCTCGAAGCCGTCGTCCAGGACCTCCGCCGCAAGTACGGGCAGGAGTACCGCATCCTCCGTGCCGGCTCCGGCCCCGCCGCCCTGGATACCTGCACCCAGCTGAAAGAGCGCGGCGACATCCTGGCCCTCATCGTCTCGGACCAGCGCATGCCCGGCATGGCCGGCGTCGATCTGCTGGAGCGCATTCAGGAAGTCTTCCCCAACGCTCGCCGTGTCCTCCTCACCGCCTACGCTGACACTGAGGCCGCGATCCGCGCCATCAACGCCGCGCGCATCCACTACTACCTCACCAAACCGTGGGATCCCCCCGAAGAGCGCCTCTACCCCGTCCTCGACGACCTCCTCGAAGAGTGGCACGAGGGCTACAAGCCTCCCTTTGAGGGCATTCGCGTCGTCGGACCTCGCTGGTCTCTCCGCGATTACCAGGTCCGCAATTTCCTCTCCCGCAATCGCGTTCCCTACGTCTGGCTCGATCCTGAGAACAACGACGAGGCCATCAGCCTGCTCAAGCGCTTCAACGTCGCCGACGACTGCCTGCCTGTCGTTCTCTTTCCCGACGGCTCGTCGCTCGTCCAGCCGGACGACGCGCAACTCGCTGACCGCGTTGGTCTGCCCACCCAGGCCAAAGAGGATTTCTACGACCTCGTGGTTGCCGGTGCCGGCCTCGCTGGTCTTGCTGCTGCCGTCTACGGCGCCTCTGAAGGCCTGAAAACCCTCGTCCTTGAGCCGGTTGCTCCCGGAGGCCAGGCTGGCTCCAGCTCCAGAATTGAGAATTATCTCGGCTTTCCCCGCGGCGTCACCGGCGACCGCCTTGCCCGCGATGCCTACGACCAGGCCCGCAAATTCGGCGCTGAGTTCATCACCCAGGAGGCTACCGGCATCACCTCCGACGGCCACTACCGCCAGATCCGGACCACCGGCGGCACCGATATCTCCTGCCGCGTCTTCCTCGTCGCCACCGGCGTCTGCTACCGCAAAATTGAAGCACCCGGCGTCGATCGCCTCATCGGCCTCGGCATCTACTACGGCGCCGCCCTCACAGAAGCCCAGTCCTGCCTCAACGAGAACGTCTACATCGTCGGCGGCGCCAACTCCGCCGGACAGGCCGCGATGCACTTCTCCCGCTTTGCGTCGCACGTAACCATGCTGGTTCGCGGTAGGGGCCTGGAGGCCAGCATGTCGAAATACCTCATCGATCAGATCGCTGCAACATCGAATATAACGGTGGAGACAAATACCGAGATCGTGGAAGCCTTGGGCGACAAACGGTTGGAATGTTTGAAGATCCGGACCCCAAAGGGCGAAGAAGTTCGCCCCGCGACCTCTGTGTTCCTCTTCATCGGCGCCGCCCCGCAAACCGACTGGCTACCCGCCAACATTATGCGCGACCCCAACGGGTTCGTCCTTTCCGGTCGCGATTTAAGGGTCGAAGGGCAGCTCCCGCGCATCTGGAAAGAGGACCGCGAACCGTATCTGCTGGAAACGTCCATGCCCGGTGTCTTCGTTGCCGGCGACGTGCGCCACGGATCCATCAAGCGGGTGGCCTCCGCTGTTGGCGAAGGTTCGATTTCTGTTCAGTTTATGCATCAATATTTGGCACAATTTTAGTTACTGTTATTCATCACCACGGGATTGGAAGCGGAATGGAAAGCATCAACATGATGGAAGCGACGAGCAGGATACTGACGGAAACGGAGTTGATCCCTCTCGTTCGCAAGGTCCCCATCCTGTCAAAACTCAGGGAGGAAGACCTCATCTGCCTCGGCCAGGTCGAATTGGTGGAAGCCCCGGCTGGCTTCGTTCTCTATCGTCAGGGCGTCACCCCACCGAGTTTTTGCATCGTTCTCGAAGGCGAAGTCCGCGCCGTCCGTAAAGAGATCAACGGCATCGAAACACCGCTGTCCGTCTTTCGCGACGGCGATACCTTCGGCGAAGCCCCCCTGCTTCTCGGTGCGGAGAAAGCCGGCACCGAGAGCGCAGCCGTCGTCCCCACCCGCCTCCTCCGCGTCAATGCCGAGGGCTTTTGGCGTCTTATGGCCAGCTGCCCCCAGGTCCGCCAGGGCATCCTCGCCAACGCTGCAGCCCGCATCCACGCCTTCCTGTCCAACACTCTCCATCAGGAAAAACTCATCTCTTTGGGTACCCTCGCTGCCGGCCTCATGCACGAGCTCAACAACCCCGGCTCCGCCGCCAAGCGCTCCGCCGGCCAGCTCCGCGAAAATCTTGCGCGCCTGCAGGACATCAGCATGCGCTTCTGCCACAACCCCATCACTCCGGAGCAGGCCGTCTGCCTTCACGACCTGCAGGCTGAAGTCCTCGCCGCCGATAAATCCAAAGATAAGACCAAGCCCCTCGGCAGCCTGGAAGAAGCCGACGCTGAAGAGGAGCTGGCGAGCTGGCTCGACGGCATTGGCGTCGCCAATTCATGGAAGCTTGCTCCTACGCTCGTCGCCGCCGGCTGGCGTCGCGACGACATTACCTGCACCCAGCAAGCCTTTCCCGGCGAAACCCTTCAGGATGCGCTCAATTGGCTGGAGGCTCTCATCTCCGCTACGCAGCAGCTTGACACCATAGAAGAAAGCCTTTCCCGGCTCACCGAGCTGGTCATCGCCGTCAAAAAATACGCCTACGAGGACAAGACCGGCGAGCATATCGTCGACGTCCACGAAAGCATTCGCAGCACACTCACCATCCTCGGTCACAAGTTCCGCCACAAGCAGCTCACCGTCGAGAAGAATTTCGCCGCCGATCTTCCTCAGTTGAAAACGCACGGAACCGGCCTCAGCCAGGTCTGGACCAACCTGCTCGACAACGCCACCGACGCTGCTCCCGAAGGCTCGAAAGTCGTCGTCCGCACGTGGTTTGAAAAGGGACCCGGCGACACGCTCGGCAATAACCTGGACGGCGGCGCGGGCAACGGTCAGGAAAAGGGTTATATCTGCATCGGCATCGCTGATCAGGGCGCGGGCATCGCCCCTGAAGTCCGCGACCAGATCTTTCAGCCCTTCTTCACCACCAAGCCCGCCGGTGTCGGAACGGGCCTGGGCCTCGAAATCGCTCTCCGCATCGTCACCGCCCAGTTCAAAGGCTCCATCGCTTTCACCAGTGAACCTGGCCGCACCGAGTTCGTCGTGAAGCTACCGACCGCGCCGAAGAAATAGCGCAGGCAGGTTTCGCGCAAATTTAGGGGCAGGGAATCGCGCGCGACCTCAGCAACCGCCATTCCCGCCAATCGGCGCAATCAGACATAAGTAGCGTACGACTTCGGCGGCAGGACTGCTGTTGCCATACTGCCGTGATAGCGAATCGCGAAGGTTGCCGGGAAATTGCCGGTGTTGGAGACAACGAGAACGATTTTGCCTTCGGGAGTGAGGAACGCTGCATCGCCCAGTTGCTCCAGTAGGTTCGATCCGACTCGAATGGAGTCCGGTGGAACGAATTTGGAGAAGTGCGCGAGGGCATACCAGGCGAGGTTTCTGATGACCTTGTCACTGTCGAGAGTGATCGCGCCGAAGCAGCGGGTGCAGCCTCCATCGTTGGTGTGAGGTCCGGAGTTGGGATCGGCAGCCAGATTCCAAAGCAGCACGTTGCGCGCCCAGTTGCAGGCTGCTCCAATCAGCACGCGGTCCACTGGCGCCGCAATTTCGATAATCTCCGAATTTGGAGGCTGGGTCACCGACTGCTCGGTGAGAAAAATGCTCTTTCCGGGATAGTCGTTATGCACTGCGGTCATCGCGTCGGTTTGTCCGCCATAGATGTGGAAGGCTGTGCCCTCGACATACTTGTTGGCGACAGGATCTTTGAGAATGGAGAGCGCATACGACGGAACATCGAGATTGTGATCGTACAACTGGATCGTGGTCGAGATACCAGCCTTCGCAAACGCCGGACCCAGATCTTCCGCGATGAATTTGCCCTCCTCGGGCGCAAACATCACCATGCTCGGAGTGTTTTTCGGATTGAGCGGTTCATTCTGGACAGTGATGGCGCTGATGTTCACGCCTTCGGCCTTCATCGCCTCGATGTACTTCACGAAATAACGAGCATAGGCCTCGTAAAACTCAGGCCGGAGTTGCCGCCTTTCAGGTTGTCGTTGGTCTTCATCCATGCTGGGGCCGACCACGGCGAGCCAAGAATCATGATGTGGGGATTGAGAGTCAGATTCTCCTTCAGCACGGGGACGACGGTATCGCGATCGGGGCCGAGGTTGAACTTCGCGAGTTGCGGAACAGTTTGTCCCGCGGCAACATCGTCATACGAAAACGCATGATCGTTCATGTCCGACGATCCGATGCTGACCCGAAGGTAGCTGACATGAATGCCGTCGCCGCCGGGCGCGAACAATTCCCGGAGCAGTGCTGTTCGCTGCGGAGCGGACATCTTCATCAAAAGCTGAGCGCTACCGCCGGTCAGCGCAAATCCAAAGCCCTCCATGGACTGGTACTGCTCCATGTCATTGACCTCAATCACTCGGTCGGCGGTCGCGGTGGCTGCAAAATGCAGCGGCGTGCCTTGTGGGGCGAGCAGCGCTTTTCGACCGACCGTGGTCAGCCACACCTGCACGTCCTGTTGCTGCTGCGCATGCGCGGCTGGGAAAGGAAATACGAGAAGTGCGCTCATGCAAACGAGGAAAAACGTCCGATTCACAGGGCCCCGTTTCTTACTGTTGCTTGCGGAAATCGAAGTACGCGAGATTCATATTTCCTTCCGTCAGGATGTGGACCGTCAGCACGTTTCTTCCCGCTGCCAATCGCACTCTGACCAGGTTGCGCGCCAGATTCCAGTGATGCCACTGCCGCCATGCAATCGGGTCGGCCGCGTTCGCCGTCGATACAATCGTTAACGGCCCCGTCGCGTCCTTCCCATTCACGTCCAGCGAAATCGACCCACCGCGATTCGACGTGTAGAGCAAATCTCCCTGGTAGACTCCGGCATGCGCCACATCCACCGTGATCCTGAACCACTCTCCTGGTTCAGTCCAACCCACGTAGAGCTGGTTCTCCGCAGGCTGCACTACGTTATAAGGATTGTTGTCGATCTGGTCGTGGAATTTTGTGTACGAAGTATCCACACCTTCGTGCATGCGGAATTCATTGAGATAGGTTCCGTCCGCCGGGTTCAGGCCGCCGCTGCCGTTATTCTTTGCATCGCTGTCGTGATAGGCCACGCCCTCGCCACCCAGATCGTACAAGGCGCACTCCACCCGGCCCGGAATCTTCTGAGGCCCGCCGGTGTGCCGGCTGTCTGTATACGGCACGCCTTGATAACTTACCGGCGCCTGACCAGCCGCAATTTCAGTTCCGGCGACGCATACAATCGCCACCCACAACATTCGTGTCATCCAATTCTCCTGATTCCGCTCTATCTCGATTCGACTCCCGGAGACCCGCTCAGCAGCGCGGTAACCGAATCTATAAGTGCGGCTTCATCTTCCAAAGCTTTCGCGACCACCGGCATCTCTTCCTGGGCCTGTTGCCAGTTCTCCTGTTCCATCGCTTCACGAACGGCGGGCAGCGTCTTCACGCCGTAGCCGGTATAGGCACCCGGCGCATAGATCTCGTGTTTAAACCAGGGACGTCCAGGCAGTCCAGCGTCGTTGATGAGCTTGCGTTCGCTCTGGATGAGCAATGCATTGATTTGGCCGAGCGTCTGCGGATTGATGCTGAGGTTTCCGTTAACCCGCGCTGCGGCAAGTGCCTTACTGAACCGGTCCGCGCTCGCTGTCAGCGTGGCGTCGGCATTTTCAAGCGGGGCAAAGTTCAGATAAGGAGGGATGGGCTTGCGCGCCGGAGGCACAGAAGTCTTCGTTGGATCGGCCACCGCGGTGAAGAGACCCTCATCGAGTTCACGGTTGGTCTCTTCAATCTGCGTCTGTTGGTCCTTGAGCAGCTTGATGACCTGACCAACGTAGGTGTGGACGGTGTCGGCGAAGTTGTGAAAATCGAAGGGCAGCATTTCAGCGTCGGCCATGCGCATCAGCGCGGTGCCGGAAGTCTGCGCCAGGGCGCGACCGTAGACAAAATCGGGGTCGCCGTAATGGGTGTACCAATAAAAATCGTCGTAGACGGAGTGGTAGATACCCCCGCCCGACTCGCCAAAGAAGCCAAGGTTGATGGAGGCGATTCCGCAGAAGTCGAGGAACGGCGTGTAGTCGGAGCCGGAGCCGAGGGCTTCAATAGGCAGGTCGGACCGACCGCGAATTTGCTGCCGTGCGCCATCGCTGTCGGCGCGGGAGATGGCTAACAATTGGTCGCGCTTCCAAACAGTGAGGCCGGTTTCCGGATCTTTCACCTCGCGCGCCACGCTGTTGATGAAGTGCTCCAGGGAGTGCGATCCCTCAATGCCGAGGAAGCCGCGCCCGTTGGTGTCGCTGTTGATATACATCACGGCGTTTTTGCGCAATTCATCCTGATGCGTCTCGACCCATTCCGTAGATCCGAGCAGCCCTGGCTCCTCGCCATCCCACGCGCAGAAGATGATGGTGCGCTTCGGCTTCCAGCCCTGCTTGAGCAGTTCGCTCATAGAGCGCGCCTCTTCAAGGAGCGCAACCTGACCGGAGAGCGGGTCTTCGGCGCCATTCACCCAGGCGTCGTGGTGGTTGCCGCGAATGATCCATTGGTCGGGAAATTCAGAGCCGGGAATACGGGCGATCACGTCGTAGATCGGCTTGATGTCCCAGTTGAACGTGACTTTCAGATGCACCTTCGCGGGCCCTGGACCGACATGGTAGGTGATGGGAAGTCCACCGCGCCAATCACGCGGAACGGTCTGCCCGCCGATGGCCGCGAGCAGCGGCTGCGCATCCGCGTAGGAGATGGGCAGCACGGGAATCTTGGTGATGAGGGGGTTCCCTTTGATCGGGAGACGCTTGGCATCCTTGGTTGAGCCATACCCTGGGGTGAGCGGATCGCCTTCATACAAGGTGTCCGTCACCGCGCCGCGCTGAACACCGTCCGCGGGGCGATAGGGTCCGGCGGGAAAAGTCTCGCCAGGAGAATAGCCGTCATCTTTTGGATCGGAGTAAATGATGCAGCCTACCGCGCCATGCTCGGCCGCGACTTTGGGCTTGATGCCGCGCCACGCCCCGCCATAGCGCGCAATCACAATCGCTCCTTTGACAGATACACCCATACGGTCGAGTTGGTCGTAGTCGGCGCGCACACCCTGATTGACGTAGACCAGCGGCGCCGTCACATCGCCATCGATGCTATAGGCGTTGTAAGTCGGGAGTTGTTCAGCCTGCTGGTTCGAGGTGGGATCGACGGCAATCGGCGGCTCCTGCAGTTTCGCCGTAAACGTTGTCGGCGCGACAAGCTCCAGTGCCCGTTCTTTGGGAGTAGGAAAGAGAACCCAAAATGTCTCGATCGATGCATCGAGTCCCCACTGCTTGAAGTGCGCAAGAATCCATTCCGCATTTTCCTTGTCGTAAGGGGACCCGACATGGTGCGGCCGCGCGCTCAGGTGGCGCATGTCTTCACGAAGATTGTCGGTCGAAGGCAGTGCACGGAACTTTGTTTCCCAATCGCGCTCGCTCGCCGAGGCATTTGCCGAATAGCCAGGCAGCGGTACCGCCTCCATTTTTGTGGAGGGCTCTTGAGCCGGAATTGGCGAAGTTGAAACCAACAGCAGTGGCAGCAGGATGAGAGTGGTTCCCTTCACGACACGCATGCGCTTTTCTCCAGGCGAATACTCATCCGATAGTTTAATGGCTACTTTCGGAGGTAGCTGCTCGAAAGCCGTCACCCGGTGACTCCTCTGGCGATTCCCACAAGCACGAAGAGAAGTGCCGCACGCAGTGTGAACAGGAGATTGCGCTCCAGGTGTTCGTGTTGCGACGCGGCTATCTGCGTCCCCCGCTGCGCGCTCTGGACGCGCAGTTCGCGCTCATGATCGCGCTCGTGCAGATAACTGATCGAAGGCTGAAAATCGGTGCCCTAAAACGGAACCCATACTTTGTTGGGCACAATCTGCGTTCCGTCTGACGTGAACGTGAACTGCGGATTCGGGCGCAGGCCGGCGGTGATTTCCTCGGCCTTCATTTCATCGACGTTGGACTGATCGGCCTTGAGGGTGGGATTACGTCAGCCCTGTCTTTCAGCTAGACGGAGAGGTCTTTTAGCCACCGCGCTTAATTTTCTGCCAGCCTGCGCGAATGCGGCCGGTTTGGATTGTTATGGCTGCTTCGCGGTCGTGTTATGGGCGACGCCGGCGTCGGCGCGCAGGCTGCTGGCTATCCCTGACGGCGATCAGCAAACCCGCACAAACCCGACGCCCAGCAAGCTTGCCAGCTTTCGCACTTTCTCAGCCACCTGCCCAATGCCAATTGCACAGTGATGCGCTGGCGCCTGAGCATTCCATGCTTCCAGAAAACCGCGAGCCCCCGGCACAAACCGATACCGGCTGTTGGTATTGCCAATCTCAAGGATCGGACCAGGCTCGCTTGCGCCTTCCGCAACCACCAGCTTGAATCCATGCTGCGGATCCTCAGCCACCGAAAGCAGTGTCACCGGTCCATGCGCCACTTGCATCTCGACGGACAAGCCGCGCCCCACTTTGCCGTGATAAACACGCAGTGGCCGCACTTTGACTTTGCCGGCAGCGATTCCGGGATGCCCAGGACCGTCGTGCCCCATCAGCACCACGTCGTCGCGAAAGTCGACGCCGTAAAACTCTGAGAAGGATCCGCCAACGCCAAACCGGTCCATAATCTTCATCGCCAGCACGTTTTTGACTTCGTACTCGCCAGCCACTGGAATGCCGCGACCCGTCAACAGCGAGGTACCGAGGATGATCGAGCTCATCGTGTCCTCATTCGCCGCAACGCCGCAGCCCTTGTAGTAATAAGCCATTGCACCAAGCCGGTACCGCTCGACAAACGCGTCCAAAGCCGCAGCCGTGCGAGCCGCACGCAGCAACTCCTCCGGGTCGCAGCCGGCCTCCACGTCAAACACCTCGAGAAAACGGTCACGCACTCGCGCAATCTCGTCCGCTCCGGCGCTGCCGCGCAGCGCGCTCAGCTCATCCACTTCCAGCATCTCGATCTGCGGACCAAACACCGCGCACAGCTTCGTCAGATCGGTCGCGATGTCGAGCATGCCGCTGTAGTAGTGGCCCATCAACCCAATCCGGCAATGCTCCAGCGCATGCATCACCTCAGCCGCGTGCACCCAGTCTTCAATCTGTTGCCAACACGCGGCGTCATCCTCGAGCGCGCCGGTCACCTGGCGAAACGGAATTCCGGCGCGCGCAAACACATTGGCAATCTCCGGCATGGGACAAGCCGAACACCACGCCAGCCATTCGCCCGTCATCGCGGTGCGATCGCCGAGGGCATTGAAAGCCGCATAGTCCATCGCCTTGCCAGGCTGAAGACTCAAAACCAGCACCGGCGTCCGCAAACGCCGCACCGCAGCCAGCACCGTCGACGACAACGCGTACGTCGTCGCGTACAGCACCACCAGCGCCGGATCTTCGCGGCGAATCTTCTCCGCCGTGGCAACCGCCTGATCGAGCGAATCGACCAGACCGAAGTCAATCACCGCGCGTCCATTCGCACCGAGACGTTTCGCCACTTCGCCAACATAGCCGCGCAGCCGCTTTTCGAGGCCGGGGAACTGGCTCCAATAAGCTTCAAGCCCGATGCCAAACAGCCCAACACGAAAACTCTGCATGGTTAGCGCACCGTCGCTACGACCACAGCAAAGGGCGCCAGCTCAAGCGTACCGCTCTTCGGAACATCGGTGCGCGCCGAGCCTTCGCCAGTAGCCTCATCCACGGTCGCCGTCTCGCTCACCTGCAAATCAGCCGGCAGCGCAACGCGCACCACGCGATTCCGCTTGTTGATGATCAGGATCCTGCGGCCAGCTGGCGTTGCAAATGCCTGCGCCGTAAAGTCCGAACTGTCTGCACTGGTTGCCACCAGCGTGTCGCCGACAT
Organism: Acidobacteriaceae bacterium; assembly: GCA_035482355.1. Taxonomy (GTDB): domain Bacteria; phylum Acidobacteriota; class Terriglobia; order Terriglobales; family Acidobacteriaceae; genus Palsa-343. The sequence goes on from DATHQV010000200.1 coordinate 13,098, forward strand.
GGAAATTGTCGTGGATCAACTTCAGAACCCAGTACCGCGCATTCGGCTTCCCATTCTTCCAGTCGATCATGGTCACGCTGGGAAACTGCGTCGGATAACCGACCAGCTGCGACTCGCCGATGACGTCAATGCCGCGCCGCGACAGATCAGCAAAAAGATAGGCGTAAAGCGCACCAGCGGCGTTCCAGTAGCGATCCGGAATTGCGATCTTGCCGTCGTTCGGGGTATTGTCGGTCGGCAGAATTACTCCAAGCTCATCCGTATCCGTCTTCGTTTCCGGAGAAAGACGCTTGCGCATCGTATCGATGTAACCAACTGTGGCCAGAAACTCATCCGCCTGATCGAAGAACGTGAACTGCCAGTTGTCGATGGTTTGATCGGCTCCAGGCGTCGCGTAAAAGTGATACGAGATGAAGTCAATGGGAACGCCAGGCCGGTGATGCGTATGATCGAGAAAATACTCAAAGAAATCCGGATTGTCGGAAGGCTTGGCGAGCGCCATTCCCATAAACTTCGTATCCGGACTCACCGCATGGATCGCGCTGACAATGGCGTCATACCGGCTAGCGTATTGCTCAGGCGTGGTGTTGTGCTCGAACTCCACCTCGTTCAGCACTTCCCAGATTGGAATGGGATAGTGATAGCCGGACGTATGCACCTTGCCATTCTCATCCGTAAACCCGCCGCGTGCGTACCAGCTCACCAGCCGCGCATAGTAGTCGCCAAGCTGCTTGCCCGTGGGGTCTTTCAGCTCCGTGCCCTGCGTGTAATTCCAATTCACTTCATTCGGATCGGTGGGATAAGTGATGGGTTTCGGCGTCTCGAACAGCCATGTCGGAATGGTGCTGAAGTTCATCACCGTCGAGTGGCCTTCCGTCGCTCTAAAGATATCGAGCGTCATCGGATCCATTAGAGAAAAATCCCACGATGTTGCATCCTTCGTTGGCGGCTGCAATTCGGCGACGGCCAGCCTGGGGTAAGGGAGCCACGGCACGTAGCGGACGTAATCAGCGCCAAGGTTCTTAATCGCGGCCATCGCGCTGTCGTGAATCGGCGATCCAGGGCGCAGCATCGGGTTCACCACTACCTGAAATGTCGAAGTGGATCGGGAGACAATCACCGTCTTGTCCCAATGAATCGTGATCGGTGAACCCGTCTGCGCCTGTGCGGCACAAGCTCCCGCGATGGCAAGAAGCATCCAGCCGCAACCCCATGCACCGCCCGTCGTCTTGCGCAGATCACCCATTCTCACGATTCACCTCCCGCGGAGGATTGTATAGAACGGTCGATACGGGATACACCCTGACCAAAGCCGCAGGGAGAAATTCAGTAAAGATGCGGTGCTACACTTGCGAGGAATTGCCGGGCTCATTTTCCCCCGTGAGGTTTGCATCGTGGTGCGAAGCCGTGCGTTTCTCCTGCCGTTTCTGCTGATCGCTGCTTCAGGTTTCTCCCAACAGACGCCTATCCAAATCACTGCGGATTTAACCGACGCCCCCCGCAAGCTGTTCCATGCGGAAATCGATTTGCCGGTACATGCGGGGCCGCTGGCCCTCACGGAAGCGCAGTGGATTCCTGGGCATCACGCGCCGAAAAGCGTCGACAACGACATTACCGGCCTGCTGTTCACCGCCAATGGGCAGACGCTCGCGTGGCAGCGCGACGACGTGGACTTGTACCGGTTCCACCTGACTGTGCCGGCCGGCGTGACCACGCTGCATGCGCATCTGGATTACATCGCCAACGCGAAAGCGACCAATGAATTGGCAGTGCTGGAGTGGGAAGACCTGATGCTGTATCCGGCGGGCATTCCGGTGCGGCAGATCGCGATTCAGCCGTCAGTCACGGTGCCTTCAGGTTGGGGGATTGGCACCTCGCTCAAACCCATTTCGCCGTACGATCCTCAACATCCGGCTGGCGGCACGGTGCACTACGCCACGACCACCGTGGAAACGCTGGAAGACTCGCCGATCATGGCGGGGGTCAATTTCCATGAGTACGCGCTGAATGCTGCCGCCGCGCAGGCCGGCATGCAGAAGCCCGTCTTTATCGACGTAATCGGCGACAACCCGGAAGATGTGCAGTTGCGGCCCAGCGTCGTCGCCGACCTCGAGCATCTGGTCACGGAAGCCGCGGCCATGTACAGCTCGACGCATTACGAGAGCTATCACTTTCTGCTGACGCTGACGAAGAGCCCACCCTACGGCGGCCTCGAGCATCATGAATCGTCAGACAACTCGCTGCCGAACGGATCGCTGAAGACGGATCAGGCGCTGACGGTGGGTGGCCCGGTGCTCTCGCATGAGTACACGCACTCGTGGAACGGAAAGTATCGGAGGCCTGCCGGATTGGCCACGCCGGACTACGCGACGCCGATGAAGGGCGAACTGTTGTGGGTCTACGAGGGTCTCACGGATTATCTGGGCAACGTGATGGGCGCGCGCTGTGGCTTCATGACAGCCGAACAGTATCGCGCGTATCTGGCCTCGGTTGCAGCCACACTCGATAACACTTCCGGGCGCCAATGGCGGAGCACGGAAGACACGGCGGTTGGCATTTCCGGCCTCCAGGGTGGGTCGGCGTGGGCGAACTGGCGCCGCGGCGCGGACTATTACTCCGAAGGCGATCTGGTGTGGCTGGACGTCGACACGACGATTCGCAAACTGACAAACGACCAAAAGAATCTGCACGATTTTTTGGTGATCTTTGTGGCCGGGAAAGGCAGCACGCCGCCGCAGATTGTCCCCTATGAATTGGATGAGCTGGTGACGGATCTCAATCAGGTTGTGCCGTATGACTGGGCTAAATTTCTCCGCGATCGCGTCTACACCGTGCAGCCGCACGCCAATCTGGAAGGAATCGAGCAGGGCGGTTACAAGCTGGTCTACACGGATCAACCCAACAGCTACGATGAGGCGCGCCAGACAATGGGTCGCGCACCAGCGGGCGTGAACGTCTGGTACTCGCTGGGGTTGTCGCTCGATTCGCAGGGCGGCATCATCGACGTCCGCGTAGGCGGCCCGGGCGACAAAGCGCGGCTGGCGCCGGGCGAAAAGATTCTGGCGGTGAATGGGAAGGTGTATTCAGGCGACGCGCTGCGAACAACCGTGCACGACAGCAAAACCGCGACGGCGCCGCTCCAGTTGATCGTGCAGAACGACACGCACGTGGCGACCGTGGCGATCGATTATCACGATGGCGAACGATACCCATCGCTGGTGCGCGTGGATGGAACGCCCGATTATCTGGATGAAATTGCGAAGCCGCTCACGCCCGCTCCGCAGGCGGCCCGCCAGTAACTACGAGACCCACCCGTTCGTCTTCCAGTGCAGGTTCTTCCATTTGCCATCTTCGAGGCCGAAGGCGACCCACATTCCCTGTCCGCAAAGATTGCCGCACCAGTTCGTCGCGTAAACCAGCGCGACGGTGTGCCGCCGGTTGAAATAAACCTCAGTGAATCCGAAGAGAGCAGGCGAACCGCCGTACTCGTGTCCTGCCGGCGAGCTGATGTTGCGCGAGGCATGAAAGTCGTCCTGCTCCATGGGCGAAAGAATACGGACGGGCGCGGATGTGTTGAAGGCGCCGGAGATGAGCATGACGCGCTCGTGGCAGTGCGCGTCGAAGTCGGCGAGAATCTCGTCAAAGTCGAGGGAGCGGTTGACAGGCGGATGAACGGCGATATGCGGATTCATGGTGGAGCTGGTTCGCGCCGCGGGGCTGGAGTTCGGCTGCTGCCAGCACGGCTCATCCGGCGGGACCACGGTAACGGTCGCTTCCTTGACGGCCCACAGGCTGTGGGGCCAACCCTTGTCGGCGGTTTCCCCAAAGGGCAGGAGCGCCGAATAAATTTGATAGGAATCGACGGTCCGGTCGATGGGCATGGAGATGAGGGGATTCAACCCCGCATCCGATAAGCCGCTTTGCCCAAAGCCGATAGCGGGCAGAAAAAACATCGCGGCAAGAAAATGGGGCAACACACGCATACAAAACATCCTTGTGGAGGGTAGATGCGCTTGTGTCGCGTGACGTTACCAGGGTGTAAATAGGGTTACACGGTAATGACAATAAAGCACTTTCGGTGGCACGAAATGGCGCATTAGCCCCCCTTGAGTGTCTCGATGGGGTCTACCCGCATGGCGCGGCGCGCAGGCAGGTAACTGGCGATCCACGCGACGCCGAGGAAAATGAGCGGAGCGATCGCGAAGGTGCGCAGATCGTGCGCACTGGTCTTGTAGAGCACGCTGGCCATCAGCTGCGTCAGGCCGAGTCCCGCGGCCAGGCCAATCACGATGCCGGTTGTCGCGAGCAGCAGTCCGTGGCGTACCACCAGACTCAAAATGTCGCGGCGTTCGGCACCAAGAGCCAGACGGATAGCAAGCTCCTGGCGGCGCTGTACCACGGTCCACGCGAGCATGGCGGCCAGCCCAATGGCGGCGAGAGCGAGCGCCGTCATCGAGAAAACAGCGAGCAGCAGCATGGTAAAGCGCGGCTGCGCGCGGTCCGTGTCCATCAGGTCGTCCACAGTCTGGATGCCGGTGACGGGCTGGTCGGGATCGACGGCGGCCACCTGCGCGGTGACGGCAGCGGCCATGCTGAGCGGCGGCACGGCGGTCCGCACCAGCAGATTCATGTTGCCCCAGGGAATTTGCGGGAAGGGCAGATAGGCTTGCGCTGCCGGCTCCTGGGCAATGCCGCTGTTGCGCACGTCCTGCGAGACGCCGACGACTTCGGACTGGTCGGGGCCGCGTCCGACGAGCACGTGTTTGCCGAGCGGATTTTCTTTCGGCCAGAAGCGCCGCGCGAACGCCTGATTCACGATCAACACTTTGGGGGCCTGAGCGTTGTCCGCGTCCGTAAAGTCGCGTCCGGCCACCAGCTGCACATGCATCGTTGAAAACCACTGCGGGCTGACGGCTTCAATGTCGAGGAAGGGACGCTGCATCAGCGGAACCTCGGGCTGGCCCTCCGGCAGCAACGGAGTGACGCGCTTCGTCTCGAGTGGCAGCGCAGCAGACATTGCAGCGCTGCGCACGCCGGGCAGCGCCGAAATGCGGCGCAGAACTTCCTGGAAGAATTCGATCTGCTGCGTGGGCTTCGCATACTTCTCCGTGGGCAGCGAGACTTCCATGGTCAGGACGTGGTCGGCGTCGAATCCCGGATTGGTGTGCAGCAGCTGCGTGAAGCTGCGGACCAGCAGACCCGCGGCGATCAGCAGGATGAGCGACAGCGCGACTTGGCCGACGACCAGCAGGCTGCGCAGGCGGCCGCGTGTGCGACTGCCGGAGACGCCGCGTCCCTCGTCGCGCAGCGTGTTGTTCAGGTTGGTCCGGGAGAGTTGCAGCGCCGGAACCAGGCCAGTGACGATGCCCGTGAAGATGGAGACGGCAACGGCGAACACCAGCACCCGGCCATCGATGCCCACCGGAATGCCAACCGGAAGCTGCGCGGCGGCCCACGCGACCAGCGCGCGATCGGCAAGCCAGCCAAGGATGACCCCAACGACTCCGGCGGCGAGAGCGAGAATCAGACTTTCGGTGAGGAACTGGCGAATGACAGCACTGCGGCTGGCTCCGAGGGCGGCGCGGACTGCGAGTTCGCGCCGGCGCGCCAGAGCGCGAGAGAGCAGCAGGCTGGCGACGTTGGCGCAGCCGATCAGCAGCAGCAGAGCCACCGCTGCGGAAAGGATCCAGAGCTTGGCGCGCAATCCGGCGACCACCAGATCGCGCAGCGGAGCAGCGGTCATCAGCATAGTGGGATCGGCGTCGTGGAAGGTCGGATTCTGCTGGACGTACTGGCGGTTGAGGACCGACAACTCGGCATTGGCCTGCGTCAGAGTAACGCCCGGATGCAGCCGCGCCAGGTAATTGAGATAGCCCACGCCCTGGCTCAGGCGCGCCGTGGACATAAGAGTCAGCTCAAAATATCGCGGCGTCCAGACATCGGCTTTTCCAACGAAAGGAAAATGCGCTGCGGGCGGCAGAACGCCGACAACCGTGCTGGGCGTTCCGTCCAGGTCGATCACCTGCCCGACGACGCCTGGGTTGCTGTTGAAACGGCTTCGCCACAGAGCGTTGCTGAGCAGAACGACGGGGTGCGATTCGGCGTGACCGTCGCCGTCAGAGAAAGTGCGGCCAAGCTGCGGCGCGACGCCGAGCAGCGAGAAGAAGTTGGGCGTGACCCGCGCGACCGGCACCTGCACAGGTTCGCCGACGCCGGTGAGGTTGAGGTTGTCGTTCGTCCACGCGGCGATTTCGAGGGACTTGGTGCGATCGTGCGCGAAGTCGTAGCGGGGCAGCGTGCCGCTGCTTTCCCAGTTCGTGTTATGTACGGCGATGCTGACCAGTTGCTCCGGCTGCGGCCAGGGAAAAGGCCTGAGCAACAGGGCGCTGGTTACGGAGAAGATGGCGGTGTTGGCTCCAATGGCCAGCGCGAGGGTGAGGATGGCGACGGCGGTGAAGCCGGGATTGCGGCGCAGCATGCGGACGCCGAAACGGAGGTCGCGCAGGAGGGTCAGCATGGAGGAATTCTAGCGGAGAAGCGGTGCGGCTATCTCTGGCTGGCTTCGCCGGATGCGACTTTGCGATTGAATTCCGCGGATCCGCGCCGCGGAACGCTGAGCGTCTGCCATTGTTCGCCGGCAAAATGTTTTGCCAGCAGCACGATTTGGCCCACGTGGTGGGGATAGTGCGCAAGCTGGCGGTTGATGGCCTGCATTACCGAATGCGCTTCGCCGCGAATGGTGATGGTGCGCGTCAGGTCTGCGTCGGTGAGAGGCTGCAGCGCGCCAAAGAGGCAGGCCCAGCCTGCTTCCCACGCGGCCAGCAGCGCGGCGCGGGTGGCCGGCGGCTCTTCGAATTCAAAATCGCGATGGCGGTCGGGCTTCTCGCCGTCGGTGGTCAGGAAATCCGTCCACCGGCTGCGCATGTTGCCGGCCATGTGCTTGACGATCACCGCGATCGAGTTGGCTTCGCCGTCGATGGCGGTGAACACGTGCTCATCGGAAACCTGGGCGATCGCGCGATCGCCCAGCTTCTTGTAGTAGGCGAAGAGGGCCAGAGAGTCTTCGAGGTAAGACGTGGTGAATTGGAGCGCCATGAAGAAATTTTAGCGCGCAGAAAGGCAACCGGCAGCCGGGCGCCCTGACTGAAGGGCCCAGGCTGCCGGCCGCGTCGTTACACTCCCTGGGAAAAGACCTTCGGCACATCGATGCCAAGAGCGGTTGCCAGATCGTGCTGGTGTTCCTGTTCCTGGGAGATGATTTTCCGCAGCTGTTCAGCGAGCGCGTAGTGGCCCAGGGCTTCTGCCTGTTTCACGCGTTCGCGGTAATTGCGGATGGTGTCCGTTTCGTTGTCCAGATCGAAGCGCAGCATGTCTTCCGCCTTCTTTGAGAGCTTCACCGGCTTCGGGGTCGCCGTCGGCATGCCCCCGAGATAGTCGATCTGGTCGGCGATGATCATGGCGTGCTGCAGCTCCTCAGCAGCATGCAGCTTCAGCTCGTCGGCGATGCTCATGTACTGCGCGCCCGAGAGCACATTGCTGTAGACGGTATAGGCGATGATCGCCTGATATTCGCGCGAGAGATCTTCGTTGAGCGCGTCGATCAGTTCCTTCAGGGCCTGGTCGTTCTGCGAATCGGCTTTCTTTGCGGGCATAATGATTTTTCCTTGGTTGCAGGGAGCCTGATTGGCTCCCGCAGACAGGGAATCAGATGCCGCTATCCGGCTTCGCGTTGGGTCCCGTAGCCCCAGGGGCCGTTACTGAGCGCGCAGAGCTTCCACGGGATTGGCGGACGCTGCGCGGCGCGCCGGCAGCAGCGATGCAGCCAGAGCGAGCAGCAGCACCAGCACCGCGGCCAAAGCCAGCACCAGCGGGTCCAGCGTGCTCACGCCAAAAACCATCGATTGCAGCAGCCGGCTTGCGGCCACCGCCCCAAGCAGGCCCAGCACGCATCCCGCCGCAGCCAGTTTCGCGCCGGAGGCAAGCACCAGCCCAACAATGCCCGACCGCTGCGAGCCGAGCGCCATGCGGATCGCCATCTCCTGCCCGCGCAGTGCGACGGTAAAGGCAATCACGCTGTAGATGCCGAGGATCGCCAGCAGCAGCGCCGCTCCGGCAAAGGACGAAATCAGCACAGTGTTGAAGCGCCGCGGAGCTTCGGAGTCGCTGATGGCGTGATCCATCGTCTCGAGCGGGAAGAGCGGGAGCCGCGGATCGATCGCGCGAACCGCGCTGCGGAGCTCGTTGACGACCAGATCGGGAGGCATGGTGGTGCGTGCGACGATGAAGCCCCCATTACCGTTCAGGTCGGTAGCGGGATTGGCCAGGCTGCCGGCAAGATCCTCAAATTGTTCGACGGGGATGTAGTACTGCTGCCGCGCGGCTGCGTCCGGTGATCCCTCTTTAACGTCCTGCACTTCACCAACGACGGTCGCCCAGGGCGTCGCCATTTCGTTCGTGCCAATGCGCAGGCGCTTGCCGATGGGGTTTTGCCCCGGCCAGGACTGCTGAGCCAGACTCTGGTCCACGATAAGGACCAGTTGCGAGCCGGTCCGGTCAGCGGGGGTGAAGAACCGTCCGCGCAGCAAAGAGGTCCCGGAAGCGGAGAAGTAGTCGCCCTCGATCAAAATCGGCGTTCCCAGGTCGATGGTGCCGGCCTTCTGCGGCACGTAGCCTTCCGCAACGAACGCGGAGTTGCCCTGATTGCCGTTGGCCGGCAGGAAGGAAGTGAAGGCAGCTGATTGCACCCCGGGCAGAGCCTGGACGCGGCGGATCAAGTCCTGGTTGAACTGGTTAACGGCGGATTGGGTGGCGTATTCCTTGCGTGGCAAGCTGTAGCCGGCCACCAGCGAGTGGTCGGGGCGATAGCCGAGGTCCGTCTCGCGCATCTTTTCGAAGCTGCGCAGCAGCAAGCCTGAAGCAGCCAGCAGCACAATGGCAATCGCGATTTCCGCAATGACCAGACCGGAACGGAGGCGTGCATGGCCGCCGCCGGAGGTGCCGGTGCGGCCGCCTTCCTTCAGCGTCTCGTTCACGCTGGTGCGAATGGCGGCGAAGGCCGGAACCAGTCCGCAGACGACGCCGGTGACAATGGCCAAAGCAAAGGCGAAGCCGACGACGGTCCAGTCCAGTCCGATGTTCGCGATCAGCGGAAGCGTTTCCGGCAACAGGCTCACGCCCAGGCGCAGCGCGACCGCGGCGATGAACAAACCCACGAGTCCGCCCGTGACGCTCAGGACGAGGCTCTCCAGCAGGGCCTGGCGCAGCAGAGTAGCGGCGCTCGAGCCGAGAGCGAGACGGACGGCGATTTCGCGGCGGCGCCGAATCGCGCGCACCAGCAGCAGTCCGGCAAGATTCGCGCAGGCGATCAGCAGCACCACCGCCACCGCCAGAAACAGCGTGCGAATCAGCGGCCGCGCCTGGCGGATGGTGTCCTCCTGCAGGTCAGGCACCATGGCGTTGATGTGCAGGCTGGCCATGAAGCCGGGGAAGCTGCGCTCGGTGGCCTTGGCGACGCGCTGCGCATCAGCGCGCGCGGCGTCGGCTGTAACGCCGGGTTTCAGGCGGCCCACCATCGCGAAGTTCCAACTGGCCATGGCGCCGCCGGTGAGTTCTTCAGGGCGGAGGCTAAGGGGAATCCACAATTCGCTTCGATTCAGATGGCCAGGGACGAGCGGGAACTCGAAATTGCGCGGCATGACGCCGATGACGACGTAGGGCTTGCGGTCGAGAAGAATTTTCTGTCCGAGGATGGCCGGATCGGCGTGATAGCGGCTCTGCCAGGTGGCGTAACTCAGCACGGCTACCTGCTGTTTTTGCGCCTCCTCTTCAGCGGTGAACGTGCGGCCGAGCAGCGGCTGCACTTCCAGCGCCGAAAAGACCCCGGACGCAAGGCGGGCGGCGTTCACCTGGGCTGGGTCGCCAATGCCGGAAAGCTCGTACCCGGCAAACGTATAGCCGCCCAGAGCGGTAAAGCTGTGCGTGTCGCGCGTGTAGTTGACGATGTCCGGGCCGGTCACGCCGGCTTCGTTGTTGCCCGCGATTTCGGCGCCGTCGATGGTGTCAGAGAGGGCGACCAGTTGGCTGGCATGCGGGAAGGGCAGCGGTCGCAGCAGCACGCCTTCCACGATGGAAAAGATCGTCGTGGTGGCGCCAATGCCGAGCGCCAGCATCAGGACGGCGGTCGCGGCAAAACCGGGCGACTTAAGCAGGTGGCGGACGGCGATTCTGAGATCACGAAACAGGGACAAGGCTGGCTCCTTACCGAACGGAAGACGAGTTAAAGAGCACGTCTGGTACCGGATACGGAATGCGGGAAGTTGTTGTTCCTTCTGGGACCGGACAAGAGCGCGGTGTCCGAAAGTGGACTGAAGTGTTCAGGAGTGGGCGGGACGGAATGGCTGCGCGATTACCCGTTCAGGGGATTTCGACCTCCGTGATATCGCCATCGTGCAAGTGGAAGTGGTCGCGCAGCTTGATATCGGTGGCGATTTCAATGATGGATTTCGGATGGTGGCCGCGTCCCTCTTCATTAGCATCGGTGCGAAGGATGAACGCGCGGCGGCCGAAGATAAAACACGGAACAAGGCTCACCGAAACGCTCCCGCCGTACTCCTGGGCATCCAGCCGCAAGCGTCGTGCAGGCAATGACCACGCGTTCTCGAGCTGGATGTTCAGGGTCCCGGGAAACAGATTCATCCCCGTGATGTGCAGGTAGTGTTCGTGCAGCTTCTCGATCCAAAATGAGAAGCTGCCGATGCCGGATACGACTTTTCCCCGCAGTATCTCCACCAGGCGCTCCTGGATATCCATTCTCGACGATAGCGCCGCGGTTTTCACTTAAGCTGACTACGATTTCGCCGATGAGAATGGTGCGTGGCCCCTGGCCCTGGGCCGCGCAGGCTTACGCGCAGACGAGACAGAAACTGGCGTCGGCGTGGGCGCGGGAGGTTCCTGAACACAAATGTTCGCAATCATCGGCATCATCGTGGTGTTCGGAGCCGTCATGGGCGGCTATCTGATGGAGCACGGTCACGTGGGCGTGCTGTTGCAACCGGCTGAGCTTCTGATCATTGGCGGCGCGGGATTGGGAACGCTGCTGATCGCCAATCCGCTGCGAATCCTGAAGAAGGTTGGGGCGGGCGCTGCGGCCATCTTCGGCAGTTCTCATTTTGGGAAAGATCGTTATCTCACCACGCTGCGCATGATGTTCGAGCTGCTGCAAAAAGCGCGCCGCGGCGGAATGCTCACCATTGAAGCGGATGTGGAGAAGCCCGAAGAAAGCCCGCTGCTCAACGCGTATCCGGAGTTCATCAGGGATCATCATGTGCGCGACTTTGTCTGCGACACGCTGCGCATGGTGATTACCGGCGGCGTCGAAGCCTTCGACATGGACCAGATGATGGACCTCGATATGGAAGTGCGGCACCACGCGGCCGAGGAGCCGGTGAACGCGCTGTCGACCATGGCGGATTCGCTGCCCGGCTTGGGAATTGTGGCTGCGGTGCTGGGCGTGGTGATCACCATGGGTGCGTTGGGAGGCCCCGCGGAGGAGATTGGGCACAAGGTCGCCGCGGCGCTGGTGGGAACCTTCCTTGGCATTCTGCTGTGTTACGGGCTGGTGGGACCGGTGAGCCAGAACATGGCGAAAATGGCGGCGGAAGAGAATGCCTATCTGTATGTGCTGCGGGTGCTGATGCTGGCGTTCATTCGCGGACAGCCGCCGGTGGTGGCCATTGAGATGGGGCGCCGGGCAATTCCTTCGCACGTGCGTCCGACCTTCGCGGAAGTGGAAGAAGCGTGCAGAAACCAGGGCACGGTTGCTCCGGCAGCCGCGGCGCCGGCCGCATAGACGGAGAAGATGCCGCAAAACAAACCCATCATCGTGATCAAAAAGAAAGGCGGGCACGGCGGCGGCCATAATGGCGGCGCATGGAAGGTGGCCTACGCTGATTTTGTGACGGCGATGATGTCGCTGTTCATCGTGCTGTGGCTGATGAATACCAGCGAGAAGGTGCGGCAGGCGGTTGCGGGGTATTTCAACGATCCGAAGGGAAATTCATCGCAGACCGGTTCTGACCAGTCAGGCACGAACGAGAATCTGGCGCTGACGGAAAACAATGTCGCGCAGCTCAAGAAGAAGATCGAAGAAGCGATTCGGCAAATGAACGATATGAGATCGCTGCAAAACCAGATCCAGATCACGATTACGCCCGAAGGTTTGCGCATTGAGTTGCTGGAGACAAAGGATGGGACGTTCTTCGATAGTGGCAGCGCGCGGCTGAACGAGCATGGACGCGAGCTGCTGGACATGCTGGCTGGTCAGTTGGGCGGGATTCCCAATCGGGTATCCATCGAGGGGCATACGGATGCGCAGCCCTACGCGTCAACGGATGGCTACGGGAACTGGGAACTTTCGACAGACCGCGCGAATGCAGCGCGCCGCGCGATGCAATCGTCGGGATTGCGAACGGACCAGGTCTCGCAGGTGCGCGGCTATGCGGACCAGAAGCTGCGGGTGCGGGCGGATCCCATGGATCCCTCGAACCGCAGGATTTCGCTGATCGTGCAGTATGTCACCGTGGACGCGCCGCCGGTTCCGCCTGGCGCAGGGCCGCCAGAGAAGGCTGTGCCCGACGCGAAAGCTGCGACGGCGGGAGCCTTCGGCGCAACGAACTCACCCGGCAAAACCGACAGCACGTCGACCAATGCCGCGAACGCAGCCGATCGGAAAGCGGAGAGGGCGAATTCGCCCGTCCCCACGAAATCCGCACCGGCTAAGCCGCCCGCGGGGAAGCCAATGGGCCTGGCCGCAGGCGCAGAGAGCGAGGCCAGGAAGACCATAGCGGGTCTCCTGGCAAAGATCCGCCCCAGGTGAGCCGCGGGACATCGGCATACGTTTTCGGCGGTTTTGCTATACCCTACGGAGAACAAGCGCGAACGAAAACAACCAAACCTAACGACGCCGTCGCGCAGGGCCCTTTTTCAGGGGAGTTACTCACCGTGGATGAAGTAGTGCGCACCCAGGAAGACACCAGCGACATCGATCTGCTACACGAGATCGGGAGCAGGATGGCCGCGGCCGATCCGTTCCACGAGGTGCTGCAGCGCGTGATCGAAATGGTTACGGCGGCCGTGCGCTGCGACTCGTGCTTCATTTACGTTCTGGAAAAAGACAAGCTGGTGATGCGCGCCTCCAAGAATCCGCACGAGGACGTGGTGGACCGCCTGGTCGTGGAAATGGGCCAGGGCGTGACCGGATGGGTGGCGGAACATCGCCAGACCGTGGCCCTCCCGGCGAAAGCGTGGGCGGATCCGCGGTTTGCGCGCTTTGTCAATCTGCCGGAGGACCGCTTTGAGGCGTTTCTGGCCGTGCCGATTCTCTGCCGCGGCAAGCTGGTAGGCGCCGTCAACATGCAGCATCGCGAACAGCATCACCATTCCAAGCGCGAGATCAAGCTGATCACCATGATCGGGTATCTCGTCGGCGCGGAAGTGGAACTGGCGCGCATGGAATACGAGAAGTCGCAGCTGGCAGACCAGCTGGAGACGCGCAAAGTGATGGAGCGCGCCAAAGGAATTCTGCAGCGCGAGCTGAGCATCGACGAAGAGGCTGCGTACCTGATGCTGCAGAAGCAGAGCCGCCAGAAGCGCAAGCCGCTCAAGGAAATCGCCGAGGCGATCATCCTGATGGACGACCTGAAGCGCGGCAAGAAATAGCCGGCAGGTCTTCACCCAGCAAACCCTTGTCGGACGCCCCCCTGCGGCGGACCCCGGCGTGTCCGCTTCTGAACAATCAGACACAGTTACGGACAACGGATAGCCAGTATGTGGCCTTCCACGCGTTGTTATTTCAGGAGTTAATCGCTCCTGAGTTTGGCAGGCGAACTGCGGCTTTACCCCCCGCAACGGAGTGTGCGCGGAGGCGAAAGATGCTCGCAGACGTACGGTATGCTTTGCGGCAATTGCGGAAGTCGCCCGGATTCGCGGCGACGGCGGTCCTGACCCTTGCTCTCGGAATCGGCGCGAACACCGCCATCTTCAGCGTGATGCACGCGGTGCTGCTGCGCACGCTGCCGGTTCATGAACCGCAGCAGCTCTTTTACCTGATACACCAAAACAATCCCAACAGCGTCGGCAATACGGGCGACCAGGACGCGACTTATGGGATCAATGTCTACAACCGGATGCGCGAAGACCGCAGCGTCTTCTCCGATGTGATTGCCTACGTGCCGCTCTCGCTTACCAAGACAGCAGTACGTAACGGCGACGCGCCGGAAGAGATCGAGGCCGACGAAGTGAGCGGAAATTTCTTTTCCGCGCTGGGCGTCGGCATGGCGGCAGGCACAGGCTTCGCCCCCGCCGATGAGGACAAGCACGCCCAGCTGGCCGTGCTGAGTTACGGCTACTGGACACGGCGTTTCCAGCGCAATCCCGGCGAGATCGGCAAGGCAATTTACGTCAATGGCGTTCCCATGACCATCGTGGGCGTCGCGGCGCCGCATTTTTACGGAGTTGAATCGGGTGGCCAGGCAACGGATCTGTGGGTTCCGCTGCAGAACCGGCCGGAACTGAACGCGTGGGGAATGCCGGCGACGGGCAACACTTTGTATGGATCGCCCAACTGGTGGAACCTGATGCTGATGGTACGGCTGCGCCCGGAAGTGACGCAGGCGCAGGCGTTGGCGCACATGGGCCCGGCGTTTGCCCACGCTGCGTGGGAGACGGTGGGCAAGGAAATAAAGCGCAACAGCGTTCCGCTCGGGCTGGCCATGTTGCCGGCGCGGGGCCTGGGAACCGCTTCGCAATATTACAAAGACGGCCTGCACGTGTTGATGGGGATGGTCGCGCTGGTGCTGGTGATCGCGTGCGTCAACATCGCCATGCTGCTGGCGGCGCGCAACGCGGCCCGGGAGCGCGAGTTTGCCATGCGTATGGCTCTGGGAGCCAACCGCAGGCCGATCTTCCGGCAACTCCTCGCCGAGAGTATGTTGCTGGTCGGCAGCGGCGCAACGTTGGGCTGGCTTTTCGCCCTGGGCGCAACACGCTTGCTGGCCGCGTGGTCGGAGCTGGAAGTAAGCCTTGCGCCGGACGCATCAGTCCTTCTCTTCACCGTGACTGTTTCCGTAGTCGCCGCGCTGGTCTTTGGGCTAGCTCCGCTCCGCAGCGCGGTGAATGCGCCGGTGGCCCTGGTTCTGAAGTCGTCCGGCGGACCCTCGACAGCGAGCCGGAGCCGCGTCCTGACCGGCAAAATTCTCATCGCAGCGCAGATGGCCTTCTGTGTGGCCCTGCTTTTTGGAGCGGCGCTGCTCATCCGCACCCTGCGCAATTATCAGAATGTCGATCTCGGCATGAAAGTTGACCATGTGCTGGCTTTCGGTGCGCATCCTGTGGGCGCGAACAGCTACGCGCAGATGCTCGCGTTTTACACACAGTTGACAGAGCGAGTGAGCGCGCTGCCGGGGGTTCGGTCGGCGACCGTTGTGGAGCTGCGGCCTGGCTCCGGCTGGAGCGACAACAATAGCCTCACTTTGGACGGCCGCGGTTACCCGTGGGACAACGGGCACAACATGCTGCGCAGCAACGCGGTGGGTCCGGACTTCTTTTCAACGCTGGGGATATCGATCCTCGCCGGTCGCGGCATCACCGCAGCGGACACGAAGAGCGCGCAACGCATCGCGGTGGTGAACGAGACGCTCGCGCAGCGTTATCTCAAGGGCGCATCACCTATCGGACACACGCTGGGTGGCGAGAAAAACCGCGCCACGATTGTGGGCGTCGTGCGCGACAACAAATACAACTCCGCAGACGAAGAGCCCATGCCGATGGCCTGGTACAGCTATCAGCAGGATTCGACTATCGAGAACATGGATGTCGAAGTGCGGACATCCGGCAATCCGCTGGCGCTGCTCCCGGAGATTCGTCGCATCGTGCGCGAACTCGATCCCAATGCGCCAATCCAGCAACCAAAAGTGCTGGAAGCGCAATTTGCCGAATCGTATCTCATGCCCGCTCTGTTCGCGCGGATGGGCGCATTCTTCGGCGGCCTGGCAGCCTTGCTGGTAGCCGTGGGCCTATACGGAACGCTGGCCTATCGCGTGAATCGGCGGATCACCGAGATCGGTGTGCGCATGGCGCTCGGCGCTCCGCGCGGAGGTGTGCTGTGGATGATTCTTCGCGACAGCCTTGTGCTGGTGGCCGCAGGCCTGGCCGTGGGATTGCCTCTGGCGTGGTTCGGATCGCGGGTGATGGCCGCCATGCTCTACAAATTGCCGGTGCACGATCCGCTCAGCCTGGCAGCGGCCGCCAGCGGTGTGGTGGCTGTGTCCTTGATCGCGGCGTTCCTGCCCGCGCGCCGGGCCGCCGGCATTGAGCCGATGCAGGCGTTGCGCATGGAATAGGGCTTCTGTACGGGAACGCAGGATCGCAGTTTTTCGTAGGAAGGTTACATGCTCGAAGACTTGAGATTTGCGATGCGTCAGTTGCGCCGGAGCCCTGGCTTTGCCGCGGCCGTGATCGTCACGCTCGCGCTTGCCATCGGCGTCAACACCGCGGTCTTCAGCCTGCTCGATGGATTCCTGCTCCGCAGCCTGCCCTATCCGCATCCGGAGCGAATTGCCGCGCTCGTAGCCCACGAAGAGATGAAGGACAATCCCGCCAGGGCCGAAGAAGATGATTCGTCCGACAATGCAGCCTGGCGCGCAGTGCAGCAGGATGTCCCGAGCGTCACCGCGGCGATCGGCGGCGAAGGCTTTGGCGATACAGAAGGCGTGAACCTCGAGCCCGGCGCCGCGCAAGGTGGAGCGACGCGCTATGTGCACGGCGCGCGCGTGTCGGCGCGCTACTTCGACGTTCTGGGTATTGAGCCGTTGTTGGGCCGCGGCTTTACGCAGGACGAAGATCAGCCCGGCGCAGGCAAAGCCGTGGTGCTGAGCAACGCATTGTGGCGCACCACGTTCCAGCGGAATCCATCAATTGTGGGCAAGCAGATTCTGCTGAAGGGCGCTCCCTACACCGTGGTGGGCGTGCTGCCGCAGGGCGCGCAGATGCCGAATGCCGCGGATGTCTGGACACCGCTGATGCCGGACGATCCGCACGGCGTGTGCGTGGGGAACAATTGCCTGATCCTCATGCGGCTCAAGGAAGGCGCGACCTGGGATCAGGTGCGCGCACAACTGGCGCACATGCCGCCGCCTCGCAATACCAATCTCAGCAAGCAGAATGTCTGGTATTACCCCAGTCCGCTGCACGCTTACGCGGGCAGTGCGATGCGCGCGCAGACCCAGGCGCTGATGCTGGCGGTGGGCTTCATTCTGCTCATCGCGTGCGCGAATCTGGCCGGGTTGATGCTGGCGCGAATTCACCGCCGCGTGCCGGAGATGGCGACGCGCATGGCGCTGGGTGCATCGCGTGCACGCATTCTGCGTCAGCTTTGGGTGGAGAACCTGCTGCTCGCGCTCACTGGCGGCGCGGCCGGCCTCGGTGTTGCCGTGGCGCTGTTCCCGGTGATGAAGAAGCTTCTTCCCGACGAGATGATTCCGATTGGCGGCTTCGCTCTCGATGCGCGCGTGCTGGCCTTCACACTGGGCGCTGCCGTGTTGACCAGTCTGCTCTTCGGAGCGCTTCCGGCCCTCGAGACGCGGCGTGTGGATCTGCGCAGTTCCATCGCGTCCGGGACGCGCACCGTGGCCGGCGGATCGGGACGCTTGCGCCAAACTCTGATCGGCGCCGAGGTCGCGCTGACCGTAGTGTTGCTCGCCGGAGCCGGTCTCTTGGTGCGGACCATCGCGCATCTCGAATCGCTGCCCGCCGGATTCGACGGGCATAACGTAATGACCGCGAAAGCGTCGCTGGATGACGCGCGGTATCACGACTCGGCCAGGTTCCACGCGCTGTTGAACACGAGTCTCGCGGCCATGCAGCGTATTCCGAACGTAGAGAACGCGGCAGCCGCCCTGAGCCTGCCTTACGAGCGCGGGCTGAACGACGGACTGAAAATCCTGGACGGCAATCGCGCCGGACATCAGGACGGTTCGAGCGAAGCGTGGGTCACTCCCGGATTCTTTGAAGTGCTGCGCATTCCCATCCTCAGCGGTCGCGCCATTCGCGAGAGCGACACGGAAACCACGCAGCCGGTGGCCGTGGTCAATACGGATTTCGGTCAAAAATTCTATGGCGATCCAAATCCTGTCGGACGCCACTTCAGGAGCGAGAACATCACTTTCACGATTGTGGGCGTGGTCGGAAATGTGGTGAAGAAGCTGGGCATGACGCAGGGCGCGCCACTGGCAACCGAGCCGATGTTCTATGTGCCGGCCGCACAAATCGATCAGCGCATTGTGAACCTTGCGAACATGTGGTTTCAGCCGTCCTGGGTCGTGCGGACGCGCGGTCCTGCAGCCGATCTGACGGCGCAGATGCAGCGCGCTCTCCAGGAAGCCGATCCGGGGCTGCCGTTCTCCGGCTTCTACTCCATGCAGGAATTGCTCGACCAGCAACTGCAAATGCAGCGCATTGAGGTGATGCTCCTCGGCACGCTGGCCGGTTTGGCGCTGCTCCTCTCGGCAGTGGGGATCTTTGCTCTCGTGTCGAATCTGGTCGTGCAGCGGACGCGGGAGATTGGCATCCGGATCGCGCTCGGATCGACGCTCGGCCAGGCCATGCGCACCATCGCCCGATCGGGCCTGCTGGCGGCGTGCGGTGGCGTGTTAGTCGGACTGGTCGGTTCAGCTTTCGCGCTGCAAGTCATGAAGAGCGCGATCTATGGCGTGACCACTTACGATCCGGTGACGCTCATCAGCGCCCCTGCGTTGTTGCTGACAATTGCCGCGGTGGCAAGCCTGCTGCCGGCGCTGCGCATCGCGCGCATCGATCCGGCGGAAACGCTGAGGAGCGAGTGAGGGACGGAATTCAGGTTTAGGTTTTCTTTCCTCCTGGCGGCGAAGGGTTGGGAGACACTTCGCCGCCAGTTTTTTGCTTCAGGAGCCCAGGCGTCTGGAAATGAGAAGATGAAGCAGGTATGCGTGTCACGATCAAGGGGCTGCGCCTGTGGATTCTTACCGCGGGCGGCCTGCTGCTGGTGGTAGTCGCGGGGTTCATCCTCTACGGGCGATACCGTTTCCGGCACATTGAGAGAGATCTTCCCGGGCGGCTGGGCATTAACATCCAGCAGACCGCGAACGGTTTCACGTTTTCTCAGGCGAATGGACCGCACACCCTCTTCGTTCTGAAGGCGGCGAAACAGGTGCAGATGAAGTCCGGGCATGTCCTGCTCCACGACGTGGACATCACGCTCTACGGTCCGCCCGGCTCGGGGCGCACCGACCGCATCTACGGCAGCGACTTCGACTTCGACCAAAACACTCAGACCGCGACCAGCCAGGGCGATGTGAACATCGAGTTGGAAGGCATGGGCAACGCCGCCAACAGCACGGCCCCCGCTGCAGCGCCCGGCGACAGCAGCAACACCATCCGTGTGCGCACGCGAGGGCTCGTCTTCGAGCAGAAAACCGGGGACGCTGCCACGCCGGAGCCAGTCGAATTTCAGCTGCCGCGGGCGGCCGGAACGTCGGTGGGCGCAAACTACAACTCAAAAACCGGCGTGCTGGTGCTCAACAGTGCAGTCAAAATCATCACCAGCAGCAATGGGCGAGCGGCGATCATCAACGCTGATCACGCGACACTGCTGCGCGAAAAAATGCAGGGGTTTCTGACCAACGCCACCATGGAGTACGAGACGGAAGAAGGCAGCGCGGATGCTGCGACTCTGTTTTTCCGCAAAGACGGCACCACGCAGAAAATTGACGCCCAGGGTCACGTCCGGATGAAGACCGATACCGGGGCAACGATGACGTCGGACACCGCGCACATCCTGACCGACGCGAAGAGCCAGCCCACGCAGGCGGACCTCGCCGGCGGCGTGGCCTTCGCATCGGCGCGCGGCGCCGACTCCATGCACGGAACCTCGCGCGAAAGCACCCTGCACTTCGCAACGGTCACCGGCGGGAATGGGAAGGCGGCGACGGCGCTCACCCACGCGCAGTTCCGGCAGGACGTACATTTCGTCGACGCGACGGTGGGCCTCGCGAAAGATCCCCGGGGTCACGCGGAGCGGCAGGTCCAGGGAGAAACGGTGGATGTCGACTTCGCGCCGCCAGGCCCGCAGGGCGAGACCGAGGCGCGCAAGGCGGTCGCGGACGGCAATCCGGTGGTGACGATCCAGCAAATGCCGTCAAAGGGTCCTTCGACGAAGACGCGCATCAGCGGAGATCATCTGGTCGCGACGCTCGATCCAGGCAACGTGCTGCGCCAACTCGACGGCAAAGGGAACACACGCGTGGTCGAAGAATCGACCGATGGCGCACGCGACACCAGCCAGGGCGATGTGCTGCACACAACCTTCCAGCAGCAGCCCGCTCCGGAACTGGCAGGCGAGCCCAAGGCGCGGCGGACTCCCGCGCACGAACCGGCAGGCAGCAATCGTCGAACCAGCCAGACTGGCCCGAAGATGCAAACCAGCATCGACTCGGCCACCCAGGATGGCCACGTGGTCCTGACCGAGTTACCCGCGAAGAAACCCGGCTCCACGACGCAGCCAACAACACTGACTGGCTGGGCCGATCACGCGGAGTACCACGCGTCCGACCAGGTGCTGCACATGAGCGGAAGCCCGCGCATCAGCGACGGCCAGTCCATGCAGGTGTCCGCCGAGTTGATCGATTACCACCGCGATTCTCAGGATGCCGCGGCCAAAGGCAACGTGAAGGCAACCTACACTGAGCAGCCCAAAGCCGGAACTTCGAGCGCGCCTCCTTCCATGGGCGGCAACGGGCCCGTTCATGTGATTGCGGACCACGCGGCGATGCACCATGCAACCAACCAGAACGACTTCTACGGAACCGTGAAGAAGCCTGCGCGCCTGTGGCAGGATACCGATTCCCTGACCGCTCCGGTGATTGAGATCGATCGCAATAAAGACGTGCTGAAGGCCTGGGGTGAAAACACCGGAACCGATCCTGTGGTCCAGGCGAATTTCACCTCGGCCATGGGCGCCAAGCACCAGCAGAGCGTAGCCCAGGTTCACAGCCAGACCCTTGTCTACTCCGACAAGGATCGGCTGGCGGATTTCCGCGGAACCGTCAGCATGGAGCAAACCGACGAAGTCACCCACGCCGACGACGGATTGGTCTATCTGAAACCGGCCCAAACGGGCGGGAAAAAGCCAACCGCCAGTCAAACATCCCAGGGCGTGGCTTCCCAGGGCCAGAATTCGCAAATCGATCACATCGTTGCGACCGGTCACGTGGTCTTCACCGAGCCTGGCCGCAAGGGCGACGGCGAGAAGCTGGTTTATACCGCGGACGATGGCCGCTACGTGCTCACCGGGACGCCGGAGGCGCCGCCGCACCTGTGGGATAGAGTGCACGGAACGACAACGGGCACTGCTTTGCTTTTCAATAGTCAGGATGGTAGCGTCGAGGTGAATGGTGGTCAGTCGAGCGCGGTTACCGACACACGCGCTCCGAAGTAGAGCCTTGGTTTATGCGGAAGCTGTTTACGGACGGGATCAATAAGTCGTACAAAGGCCGCCAGGTGGTGCGCGACGTAAGCGTGCAGGTGACCGAAGGAGAAGTGGTCGGCCTTCTGGGTCCCAACGGCGCCGGAAAAACAACCAGTTTTTACATGATTGTCGGCCTCATCCAGCCCGACGGCGGGCGCGTTCTGATCGATGGCGAAGACATTACCCATGTGCCCATGTATTTACGGGCTCGCCAATACGGAATCAGTTATCTTCCCCAGGAGCCGTCGGTCTTCCGCAAGCTGACGGTGGAGGAGAATATTCTGGCGGTGCTGGAAGTGCAGCCCATTGCCCCGGAAATGCGTCGCGCCCGGGCGGAAAAGCTGATCGAGCAGTTGAATCTCCCGCATATTCGCAAGACCCGCGGCTACGCGCTTTCCGGCGGCGAGCGGCGCCGGGTCGAGATTGCGCGCTGCCTGTGCATCCAGCCCACCTTTATTTTGCTCGACGAGCCCTTTTCGGGAATCGATCCCATTGCGGTTCTGGATCTCCAGGAGATCATCTTCGACCTTAAGGCGAGCGGCATTGGAGTTCTGATTACGGACCATAATGTTCGCGAGACGCTTTCCGTCACCGATCGCGCTTACATCATTAACGACGGACAAATTTTCCGGCACGGAACGCCGGAACAACTGGGAAGCGATCCGGAAGTCCGGCGAGTCTACCTGGGCGAAGGCTTTTCGCTGGATTAGCGTCCGGCCTAACGCCGGCAAAGCTAACGCGTCTCAGTTTCAGGCGCGATCGGGTGGAAAAGGCCCCCGCCGCCAGGATGCCGGATGTACACTTTGAGGCATCTGAGGGGTTCGAGCTTCATATTTACAAGGAATTATGGGACTGCTCCAGCCAAAACTGAGCCTGAAGGTCGCGCAACGGCAGATTCTCACGCCGGGGCTAATGCAGATGGTCAGCGTCCTGGCTCTGAACAAGCTCGAATTGAAGGAAATGATCCAGGCCGAGATCGCGGAGAATCCCGTTCTCGAGGAGATGGAAGAGAACGTTCCGCTGCTCGACGACGTGGCCGCCGAGGAAGCGCAGCGCGAACGCCCGGTGGAAACGCAGGTCGCCGACACGCCGAAGGAGAAAGACCCCTTCGACGAGATCGACTTCGGCAGCTATTTTCAGGATTACCTCGACCCCGGCTTCCGCTCCCCGAACAATTACGAGGAGATTGAAAAGCCGTCGATTGAGAACTTTCTCTCCTCTCCCGCCACGCTCACCGATCACCTGTTTTGGCAGTTGGGCGCGCTTAGCCTGTCGCCCGCGGTTCGCGAGGCGGCGGAATACCTCATCGGCAATCTGAATGAAGACGGCTACCTGACGGCGACCGACGAAGAGTTGCTGGGCGGTTATCTGCATGAGCAGATGGAGCCGGATAATCCCGACCTGGCCAAAGGCGAAGTCGCAAAGGAAGTTCACACGCGCGTGGCTGAACTGCCTCCGGCGATGGTGGAACGAGCGCGCCACAATTTGGCGGCAGCGCTGGAAGTGGTGCGGCAGCTGGACCCCATCGGCGTAGCGACGCGCGATCTGCGCGACTGCCTGCTGGTGCAGGTGGAAGCGCAAAAAAAGGAATTCGAACTGATCTTCGCGAAGGCCACCAGAGCGAGCCGGCGCGCGGCCGAGGCAGACGATGCGGATTCCGAAACGCCTCCCGCGATAACGAATGGGCATAGCGCAATGCTCGACGGAGCCAAACCGGAGCCCGCCAAAGTTGAAGAAGTGGTGCACGAGGGATCCAGCCGTCTGGAAATCTTCGAGCTTGCCACCCGGATTATCGACACCCATATGCTGCTGCTCCAGAAGCGCGATCCGCGCGAGCTTTCGAAAGCCGTGGGCAAAGGCGTGGAAGAGACGCAGCGAGCCATCGACTTTATTCGAACACTCGATCCGCGTCCAGGCCAGCGCTACAACCGCAGCGAAGCTCGCCTGATTGAGCCGGATGTGGCGTTTGTAAAGCGCGGCGACGAGTGGATGGTCGCCATGAACGAAGACGACCTGCCGACGCTGCGGCTCAACCAGGGCTACCGGCGTCTCCTGACCCAGGATGGCGCCGAAAAAGATGTGAAGGATTACGTGAAGGAGCGCTACCGCTCGGCGCTCCAGCTGATGCGGAATATCGAGCAGCGCAAGAACACTATCCTGCGCACCTGCGAATCGATTGTGCGGCGTCAGGGCGATTTTCTCGAAAAGGGTGTGGAAGCGCTGAAGCCGATGATGATCAAGGAAGTGGCGGAAGAGATCGGCGTGCATCCCTCCACGGTGAGCCGCGCGGTTTCCAGCAAGTATGTCCACACACCGCAAGGCGTGTTTGAGTTGCGCTTCTTCTTCAGCGAGGGCGTGAACGGGCCGGAAGGCGCAGGGACGCCGCTGATGCTGCTGAAGCGGAAGGTGAAAAAGCTGATTGAAGATGAAGACCCCAGCAAACCGCTCACCGACGACCAGATCGCGACCCTGTTGCAGGGCCACGGAATCGACGTAACCCGGCGGACAGTGGCAAAATATCGCGAGGACATGCGTATTCCCAGCACGCATCAGCGACGCATTCGCAACTAAGAGCGCCGGCACTCTGCCAGGCGTCTTCTTCAGGAAAGGAGCTTTCCATGCAGGTTGAGTACACCGGAAGGCAGGTGACGGTGACGGCGGCATTTCGACGCGTCGGCGACGAGGGCATTGAGCGCATTGCGAAGCTGCTGCCCAAACTGGTGGACGCGCACATTGTGCTGACCACCGAGAAATATCGCAAGACCGCCGACGTGACCCTGCGCATGCGCGCGGGAAAGATCGTGGGCTTTGCCGAGTCGAATAACATGGAAAACGCGCTGCGTGAGGCGCTGGGCAAGGCGGAATCGCAGGCGATCCGTCTGCGGAAGAAGCTGCACACCATCAAGCGGCAGCCCAAGGAAGAAAAGATGCAGACCGACAACCTCCCGGTGCGTGCGCGCAAGGCAGCCCAGTCGCGTGCCGATGCTGCCGACGCCGAACACGACGTGCCTGCCGCTCCCGCGCATCGTCTGGCGAAGACGAACGGCAAACGCCCAGCGCGGCAGGTGGTGCCGGTGACCGTGCACACGTTCCCGGCGAAGTCCCCCATCGCGGAACCGCACATCGTGCGCTCGGCGGATTCGGTGGCGATACGGCCCATGACCGTCGAGGAAGCCGTGAAGGAAGCAGAATTCCGCGACCGCGACGTCTTCGTCTTCCGGACAAACGAGGGCACTGTGTGCGTGCTACACCGTAAACGCGACGGCAAGATGGAACTGATCGAAGCGCCGTAACGCCAGCGGGTAACGGGTGGCGAAAAAGCTCCCCTTTCCCATGGCTGATGGCTCGCCCATCAGGCAGCGGTCAGGATGACATGAATCCGAGGTATGGGTTCGAGCCGAAGTTTGCGAAGTTGGGAAATACCACCCGGATTTGGCTGTCGCTGAGTCCAAACCACCGCGCCAGCGTACCCGCATACTGCTCGACGGCGGTCGTGGGAATTAGGCGTCCCGCGCCCACATCGTTGGCCTGATTCACGCCGATTACCGGATATTGCCCGTACATATCGTGCCCCTGCACCGCGCCGCCGACGACGAAATGATGGCTGCCCCATCCATGATCGGTGCCGTTGCTGTTGGAGGTGAGGGTGCGTCCGAAATCCGAGATCGTGAACGAGGTGACCTGCGAGCCCAGGCCGAGGGCGGTCATCTGCGCGTCCAGGTACTCAAATGCCGCCGCCAGCTGAGTAAGCAGCTGCGAATGCGTTGCGGCCTGGTTGTTGTGGGTATCGAAGCCGCCAAGCTGGACGTAGAAGATCTGCCGCGTCACTCCCAGGCTACCGCGCCCGGCAATGATGCGGGCGACGGTCTGCATCGAATCCGCCAGCGGATTGTCCATGAGCTTCTTTGACACGGGATCGAGATACTGCGGCGGATTGGGAATGCCACCCACGCCCGCCGGAGGCATAGCGCTGGCCAGCGTCGCCTGGGCCTGGACGGAGCGCTGGATGACCACCTCGTACTCTTTCGCGAACAGGTTCGATTCCTCTGCACTGAGAATCGAGCTGAGAGCGCTCGATCCCGACTGCATTCCAAATGTCGGCTGTTGCAACCCATAGATCGGAATGGGACCCGCGGAAGTGACGTTGAGCTGAAACGATGTTTGCCCGGCGAGAAACAAAGCGTTCCCGGCGGTGGAGATACACGTGAACATCGAATTGGAATTCATGTTCATGCTCTCGATCAGATCGGCCATGGCACCGCCCCAGCCAATGTGCTCGCCGCTGCCAAGATTCGACGCGATCGCCTGCCATGCCGCCGTCTGATCGAAGTGCGAGAACAGGGAATCCGGCAGGGGAACGGAATTGGCATTAATCTGCGCCTTTGTGGTGGGAGCAACCAGAGTGCCTGTATTGACCACCACGGCAGCCCTCCCCGCGTTGAACAGGTTCTGCACGCCCGTCAGATAGGGATTGAGCGCGAACGTCCGTCCGCTCTGTGGCGTGTTGGGCACGATGGGCAGCAATTCGCCCATCGGATAAGCCAGCCCAGGGGCTCCGGAACGTGCCTGCGTAAACGCGGCGAAGGAGGCCTGATCCGTGGCGATCACGGTTCCGTGGCCGTCGTTGCCACCCTGCAGATACACGCAAACCAGGGCGCGGTAGTCGGAGCCCGAGCTCTCCTGCGCCAGGGCCGCCAGTCCGTTCAGTTCAAGCAGAAACGGGCTCACCGCAAACCCCGCCATCGAGGCCATGGACGCCGTTCTGAGAAATTGCCGTCGGGATTGCTCGTATCGGTTCATCGTAGCCTCACTAAAATTGCGCGCTAAAATCTGGCGAAGCCGTGGTGAGATAGACAGCCGTTCTCACGCGATTGGCCAGCGCGGTCTGAATGGCGCTCTGGTCGCCGCTGGGAATCGGAATCCCCTTGACAGCGGCAACGATCTGCGACTGCAGGGTGCTGCTCATTTCTCCAGCCATCAGAAGCAGATTGAGGCGGTCGACCAACTGATCGGGTGTTGCCGCCAGCGCCATTTCCGTACCATAGGACGCGAACAGGTCAGGACCCGAGTCCGCGTCGCCGCCGATCGCTGTTTCCAGGTAATTGATATAGCCGACCACCGTCGAAACATTGGTCATCTGCATCTCCGGCGCCGTCAGGTTGGACGCTGCGATGCTGGTGCCGGGCGGAACATATCCTGGAGTGAACCACCAGAAGACCGTAGGCGAGCGCAGCGACATCTGCCCCAGCCCATAAATCGGATCTTCCGTGCTGGCGAGATCGAACGAGCCGGTCCGCGACTGGGCGGTAAAGGCCCGCGCCCATTCTGTGTAGCGCAGCAGCGCTTCCCGCACCTTGCCGTATTGCGGATTACCGGAGAAGTTGGCAGCGTCGCGCGCTTCCGGGTCGAGCAGGATGGCGGTAATCACCGCCTTCATGTTTCCGCGGACCCCCGTCCCATCGTCTTTAAACACAGCCGATACGCGGCTGAGGTAGGCTGGACTGGGATTGCTCGTCACGAGATGCTGAATGAGCTGCTTCGAAACGAATGCCGGCACGTTGGGATGATTGAAAATCGTGTCCAGCGCAATCTTGAGGTCGGCGTCGGAATTGGAGCTTCCCGCCGGAATCGTGGCTCCCAGAAAATCCTTTTCATCTGTCGAGTGATGGTCAGAATAACTCTGCATCGGCAGCAGGTCTTCTCCGTAGCCCGGCCCCACATAGACGCAGCAGTTGGACCAGCCCGCGTCGCTGCTGTTTCCGGGAATATTCCAGCTGAAGCCGGTAAAAACTTTGGCGAGCCCCATCACATCGGTATTTGAATACGTCGGAATTGGGTTCCCGTTTCCATCCAGCTTCTGAGTTCCATCGTCGTTCAGCTGATACAGACCGATGGTGAAGAGTTGCATCACTTCGCGCGCGTAGTTCTCATCCGGATCGGTGGTCGCATTCCCCTTGTCGTTCCCAAGCATCGAGAGAAAAATGCCCATCTCCGGATTCAGCGTGACGTCGTTGAGAATCGTGCGGAAGTTCCCGAAGGCATCGGCGCCAAGTACGTCGTAGAAGTTCGCTTCGCCGCGGGGATAATTCTGCACGCCGGAGGAATTGTTGCTCGAAACCACCAGCATTTCGCTGAGAGCGTAGCGCACCCGCTGCCGCAACTCGTCGTTGCCGGTGACCGCCTGCTGCCAGAAGGAATTCTGCACGAATTGCTCATCCGAGCTGTTTTGCAGGAAGAGTGCTGCGTTGCATTTCACATTGCCGCTGGCACACGGCGGATTATTCAGCATCAGCTCCTGCTGCACGACCGGAACCTGCGGCGTTGAAGGAAGGGCGAATTGCTCGTTGAACCAGGCCTGATAGCCAACCATCGAAAGGTGATGAATGTCAGCATCGGTAGCGCCGAACGTCGCCTGTTCCAGAAAGCGCGAAGCATCGGCGGGATCCACCAACGGCACAGGCGGCGTGCCGTTCACCAGCGCAATCAAATCCGCGGAAGCAGCCGGCCCCGGAGCTGGATTCAGCACCTGCAGATCGAGGGTGCCCGGCTCGGTTAGATTCAGGTTCGCTGTCAATTGCGAAGAGCTGTTAAAGGTGGCTGCGATCGCCGCCCCGTTTACCACTATTTGCGCCCCTGTGATGAACTTCTGCCCCTGTAGTACCACCGTTGCCGGGCCAGGATTGAACGACATCGGCGTCGCCGATGTCAGAATCGGGATCGGATTCATCACCGAAATGTTCTGCTCGATCGAAACGGCCGGGTTGTCGACACTCGTAATCTTCAGCGCGACGACATTATTAGGAGTAGGAACCACTGCCGGGGCGGTATAGGTAATCGATCCATCCGAGTTAGAGACTGCGGTGCCGATTTGTGGGTTCCCCCCGGCGATTCCGTTCACCTGCAGCGTGACGCCGGGGTTATCCGTCCCATTCACCGTCAATCCAAAGGTCAGCTGGTTGCTCACGCGGACATCCGATCCGGAATTCGCGTACAACTGCAGCACCACTTGCCCTGGCCCCACCTTCAGCGAAAGCGGTTTGGCGCTTGCCGATCCGGGGTTTGGATTCGTCACGTTCAGCGGATACGTTCCTGGAACCGGCGCCGCAATCGACGCCACCAGCTGTGAGTCCGAAACATAGGTCGTCGGCACCATGGCGCCGTTCCAGCTGATTTGGGCGCCGTAAACAAACTGCGATCCGTTCACTGTGACTGTCGATGTTCCCTCCGAGAATCCCGAGGGGTTCACGCTGGAGAGAACCGGAATCGGATTCCAGACCGTCAGTGTGACGGAACCGTTCGGTGCGTTTGGGAAGGACTTCGAGACACTCGTGATCGCTACCGAATCCGGAGTTGGAATGACAGCCGGAGCGGTGTACACGCCGGAGCCGTTCACCGTACCTACCTCGTCATTGCCTCCAGGAATTCCATTCACGGAGAAGATGAGACTCTCCGCGCCTGCGTCGGCTTTCAGCTGCAACTGCTGATTCACCCGGATCGTGCTGCTCGCGGCCGAGATCGTGGCGGCGTTCTGGCTTCCGAAGTTGGTGGAAAAGCAGCCCGTGACCAGCGAAACACTCAGCGTCGCAGAGGCTGCGAGAACAGCCCACAGAAGCCTGGTCTTCGGTGAGGGACCGCAGGCGCACACGTCTTGCATAGTTGCTCCTGGAAGGGGGATTTCTAGGTACCCATGCGCAACAAAACCCAGAGCGATTGAGGGATACGGTGATTTTGTCGGTGAGTATATGGAGTTTCCCCAACACAAATCAACGCACAATTTGTCAAAATGTGGAGCGAGTTACCTCAGTAAGCAAGCTCCATGAGGATGGAAATGCTCCAGGAACCTTGCGCGTGGGGCGCGAGAGCTCAGCGCCGAGGCATGCGTGCTGGCTGTGGAGGGCTATCGACCCGATTGCGTAAAACCATAGTTGCTACACAGGTCAGCGACGGATTGTGTCTGCGGCTGATACGGCCTGCGCTTGCGCCAATCTTCGACTCCAGGCTTTCCGCGCGGCTTCGAGCTACCAAGTTTGCTTTCTGGCTTTGCTCGGTTTATACGTCCTGGTCGAGATTCAGATTGCGGATGGCTTCGTCGAGGGCTTGCTGGGCGGTTTTTTGCTGCTGCTCTAAGTCGGCGCGTTCTTTGCGGAGCGTTTGCAGCTGGTCTTCGTCGGCGTTCATTTCGCGGGCGTAGCGGCTGGCCAGGGTGCGCTCTTCGGCAGAGTCCTTTAAGCCCTGGATGTTGTCGTGGAGGCGCTTCGAATCGTCTTCGGCCTTCTGGATTTCGTCGTCTTTCGCGTCCATTTGATCGCCGAGGTCGTTCACTTTGGCGCGGGCGGCCAGAACCGGCGCGAGCGCTTTCTCAAGGCTGGAGCGATCGCCGCCGCTGGTCAGCAGGACGTCGAGCTGATCGTCGTCGACATTCGCCAGCTCGTAGCGCGTGCCTTCCACATGCGTTTCGCCGACGTGGAGGTGCACCGTCTCGCCAGGCTGGGCGATGACGCGGAAGCGGTAGCTGGAGGCCGAGGTTTCGACTGGCTTGACCCCGGAGGTGAGCTTCCAGCCGTCCTCCAGAGGATGCTCGAGGATGACGTCGCGGGCGTCGCTGGCGGCATTGTGAACGAGGTAGGTGACCTCGCGAATCTGCTCGCTGCGGGCGATCAGGACTCCGTCGTGCACGGCGATGTGTTGCAGGTGCGCTGTGTCGTGATGGCCTTCTGTGCTGACGTGGACGGCCTGGTCGACGGCGTAGGAGAGCAGGCGCTTTTCGCCGGCGTGGATGGGGTCGGTGAGGCCTTCTCCGGCGAATTCGTTGCTCTCGAAGACGGAGAAGCTGCCGCGGTCGAGGGTGAGCGTGCCGGAGTTGGTGAGCCAGAGGGCGCGCAGCGCGACGGGTTGCGAGGGGTTCCAGAGGGTAACACGCTCGGCCTGGACGTTGGTCTGGAGGACGGGGACGAGGGCCGACTCGTTTTTGTGGAGAGTGACAGGCTGGGCGACGGTGTACTCGAAGTAGTCGTCAAATTTGTTGGAGGAGGCGCTGTTGGTTTCGTCCTGAATGAGAGGAGGCGGTGGCGGAGCTGGGGCGGCGCCGCCCAGGATGCCGCCCATCACGCCCCCGGCGCCGCCGCCGAGGAACATGCGGCCGCCTCCGACTCCGCCGCCGGATCCATGGCCAACTCTGGCCTTTCGGGCTGACGGTTGAGGAGCGAGCAGCCCGTTTGCATCGGCGTTGACCTCGACGGTTTCGCTCGCGGACTGAAGCGCACTGTCATGCACCACGGGCGCAGTGTTTTCCGCTTCCGGCACGGCGACGGTGGGGCGATGCGTGTAGATGGGTTGCGAAAGCGGCTCGATAAAGCTCTGCGGCGCTCCGGCGACGAGCGAAAGCTGGACGTTGTCCCAGTCGGAGCCGACGGTGTTGTCGACGACGGCCCAGCCCTGCAGAATGGCCGGTTCCGGGTCGCCGGGCGCGGTGGCTTTGCTGCTGTCGTTGGGGAAAACGATGCGGTAGGTGCTCTTCCACACGGGGACTTCGCTGATGTAGCTGACGCGAATGTCGCGCGCGCCGGTGCCCTGGGCCTGCAGGGTGAGGTGGCGCATCTGGCGGCTTTGGGTGGAGGCGAGGAGGGCGAGATATTCGTCGAGGTCGCGGCGCAGGTCGCCATCGAGCACGCGGATGCTGGTGGTTGGGCCGACTTCGAGGGAGCGGATGGCACCCCCGTCGGTGACGATGGTGAGCACGCGGTGATTGGCTTCCACGCCGCCCGCGGTTTTCTCGGAGCGAATCTCGTAGTGGACGATCCGGCCGGAGAGAGCGGCATCGCCGGCTCCCGAGACTTCGACGTGCGCGCCGGCGAGCGATGCGTAGAGTTCGGTGGTGGAAGGCTTCTCGCCGAGGCCGAGCGGAATGTTCTTCAACTGCTGATCGATGGGGGTGGTGGAGTTGTAGCTGACGCCGGCGATGCGTCCGCCGTTGAGATCGAGCGCGGTGAGGGACTGGAGGACGTCGTCGAGCTGCGAGGATGTGAAGTCGATGCTGACGGCCTGGTTGCCGGTGACCCGGCCGGAGTGCTCAAAGTAGCCGACGCCGTTTTTGTAGAGAACGACGCGGCGCACGGGGAGTTCCGCTTTGTGGGATTCGGCGGTGTTTTGCGTGAAGAGGAAACCGGCGGGAAGAAGACACGACACGACGACGAGCCTGCGCAGGAGCATGCGGACCTTCCTAAACACAATTACGACGGTTACTGGGTGGATAGACGCAGAATGTTGGGAAAGGTTCCCGGGGGGAGGCCGAGGGGGTAGGGGGTAGGGTGTAGGGTGTAGCGATCAGAGTTCAGCGATCAGCGATCAGCGTTCAGGACGGCGTCAGCGCACGACTGGCCTTCTCACAATATTCGTTCATCATCCTCGACCATGTGGGCCAGGCCTAACAGAAGGGCTACCGCTTCGCTATCGCCCTCGCGCTTTGCTCGCCCCTTGCCAGGGCTCGCGCCGCGCTCACCCGCACGACTGGCCTTCTCACAAATATTCGTTCATCATCCTCGACCACGTCGGCCAGTCGTGACTATTCCAGGAATCCCAGATGTAGAGGTTGTGGGGGATGCCTTTGGCGCCCATGATGCGGGCGAGGTGTTGGTTTTGGCCGAGGCACTGGTCGTCCCAGCCGGTGGCGAGGACGTAGTGATTGCGGCGGTAGCGATCGAAGTGCCAGGCGTCGCCGAGGTTCGGCAGGTAATGCGTGGGCAGGTTGAAGTAGACGTCCTGGTCGTAGTAGCCGCCGAAGAAGTTGCTGAGGTCGAAGGCGCCGGACATGGACAGGAACCCCGTAAAGCGGTCGGGATGGCGGAGGGCGATGTTGACGGCGTGATAGCCGCCGAAGCTGCATCCCAAGGAGGCGAGGTTGGGGTTGCCGTTTTTCTGGCGGACGAGCGGGAGGACTTCGTCCATCACATAGCTTTCGTACTGCATGTGGCGGGCGATGCGCCAGCGCGGGGGAACGGCGCGGTTGTACCAGCTTTCGGCGTCGACGGAATCGAG
The DNA here is from genome assembly GCA_035482355.1 of Acidobacteriaceae bacterium. Taxonomy (GTDB): domain Bacteria; phylum Acidobacteriota; class Terriglobia; order Terriglobales; family Acidobacteriaceae; genus Palsa-343. The sequence continues at coordinate 45,688 of DATHQV010000200.1, forward strand.
GCAATAAAGCTGGACTTCGCCGCCGTCAATTTTGTGGGCGATGGAGCCGACCAGGCCGCGGTCTTCAAATTCGTAGAAGCGGCCCTGGGAAGTGGGGAAGACGACGAGAGGGACGCCGTCGTGGCCGTGGACGAGGAGTTCCATGTCGCGGCCGAGGCGTGGAGACCACCATTTGTGATATTCGCGGTTCATTGTGGGCAGGTTGTGAAGTTACGGTATCGTAAAGCATCGGAATCGCAATGCGCGAACCAGGCAGCCGGAGCAAGCGGACAGGGAAGGGCAAGGAATTGGCAACACCGAGTCAGGCAGAAGCAGGGGCGCAGAGCTTTCCACCGCCGGGCGGATACGATCATCCGCGGGTGCGGAAATTTGAGGGGCTGACCAGCAAGTTTCTGCGCGCGCAGCGGGATGTGACGGTTTATTTGCCGCCGGGCTATGGAGACGATGCGAAGCGGCGGTATCCGCTGCTGATTTTGCAGGATGGACAGAACCTGTTCGATCCGCAGACGTCGTTTATACGCGGGCGCACGTGGCGCGTGGCGGAGACGGCGGACGCGGTGATTGGCGCAGGCCTGGTGGAACCGCTGGTGATTGCGGGCGTTGCCAATGGCGGCGAGCGGCGGCTGGCGGAATACACGCCGAGCCGCGACTGGAAGATGGGCGGCGGCGACGCGGGCAAATACAGCGACATGCTGATCCGCGAGCTGCTGCCGTTTCTGCGGTCGGAATACCGGCTGCGCGATGGGGCGGAGAACACCGGGATCGGCGGATCGTCGCTGGGCGGGTTGCTGTCTTTGTGGCTGGGGCTGCGGCACGCAGAGACTTTTGGGAAGCTGGCGGTGCTGTCGCCGTCGGTCTGGTGGAATCACAAGTACATCGTGAGCTACGTGAACGATGTGGCGCCGGAGCTGGTAAAGCGGCCGCGGCTGTGGCTGGATGTGGGCGATGCGGAAGGCCGGCGCACGCTGGCGGATGTGGAATTGCTGGAGGCGCGGCTGAAGATCCACGGATGGCGCGAGGGCGTGGACCTGCATTATGAACGCGTGGCTGGGGGAACGCATGACGAGGGCGCGTGGGCGGAACGCGTGGGTCCGCTGCTGCGGTTTCTGTTTCCGGCCAGGGAAGCGAAGGGCGGGCGATAGGGAACTCGGCAATTTTGGCCTGGCGGGGTTTGGCGCGCCGCCGGGTACCCCATTCTGAACGAACGGGATATACTTAACCTTCAGAGGACGTTCCGAAACGCGAAGGCTCCCTGGTTGGGGGTCTTTTTTGATTCCGGAGCAACAGGTTAGCCGTTTGAGGGTTTCCAACGGACAGGCCGCCTCTGGACTCTTCATGGGCAATTTTCTCGACGCCATTCAATCCCCTGCTGATCTTCGGACGCTCACCGTCCCGCAACTTGAGTTGCTGGCGCAGGAGATCCGCGAGCGGCTGATCGTCACACTGTCAAAAACCGGCGGTCATATCGGCCCGAATCTGGGGGTCGTGGAACTGACGCTGGCGCTGCATTATGTGTTCGATACGCCGCGGGACAAGTTTGTTTTCGACGTGAGCCACCAGGCGTACGTCCACAAGATGCTGACCGGGCGCTGCGACCGCATGGATACGATCCGGCAGCCGGGCGGGCTGAACGGGTTCATGCTGCGCACGGAGAGCGAGCACGACTGCTACGGCGCAGGGCACGCGGGGACGGCGCTTTCCGCGGCGCTGGGAATGGCGGTGGCGCGCGATTTGGCAGGCGGCAAGGAAAACGTGATCGCGCTGGCCGGAGATGCGGCCTTCACTAACGGCATTTCGTTTGAGGCGCTCAACAACATTGCCGATCAGACGAAGCGGCTGATTGTGGTGCTGAACGACAACGAGTGGTCGATTGACCGCAACGTTGGGGCCATCGCGAAATATTTGCATAAGATTGTGACCAACACCCACGTGAGCCAGCTGCACGACAGCGCTGCACGGCTGCTGGAGCGCGTTGGCGGCAAGGCTGCCGTGAACATGGTGAAGCGCGCCGAAGAGGCTGCCAAGGGCATGTTGTGGCCTTCGTTCCTGTTTGAAGAATTTGGACTGACGTATTACGGGCCGGTGGACGGGCACAACATCGGGCTGCTGATTGAGACGTTCAAGTTCCTGAAGCAGCAGGATCGCCCGGTACTGCTGCACGCGATTACGCAGAAGGGCCGCGGCTTCCAGCCCGCGCTGGATAAGCAGAAGAAGTTTCACGGGTTGGGACCTTACGATCCGGAAACGGGGAAAACGGAATCGACGGGACAGCGGACGTATTCCGAGGTGTTTGCCGAGTCGCTGGTGAAGCTGGCAAACGAAAACGAGAAGATTGTGGCGATTACGGCGGCCATGCCGAATGGGACCGCGCTCGATCTTTTCCGCCCGCATCACCCAAAGAGATACTTCGATGTGGGAATTGCCGAGGAGCACGCGGTGATTTTCGCAGCGGGCATGGCGACGCGGGGATTCATGCCGTATTGCGCGATTTATTCGACTTTCCTGCAGCGGGCTTTCGACCCCATTGTGCACGACGTGTGCCTGCAGAATCTGCCGGTGGTGTTCTGCATGGATCGCGCAGGATTGAGCGGCGACGACGGGCCGACGCATCACGGGCTGTTCGACATTGCTTACCTGCGGGGCGTGCCCAACATGGTGCAAATGGCTCCGACGAGCGAGGACGAGCTGGCGGACATGATGTACACGGCGATGCTGCATGAGGGTCCGAGCGCGATCCGGTATCCGCGCGGTGTTGGCCCGGGCGCGAAGGTGAAGGCGCAACCGCGCGCGATGCCCATTGGGCAGGCCGAAATGGTGCAGGAGGGCGAAGATTTCGTGATTCTTGGACTGGGCGCCCTGCTGCCGATGGCGAAACAACTGGCGGAAGCGCTGCAGCCGCTGGGGTATTCGGCCGCCGTCATTAACCCTCGATTCATCAAGCCGCTGGACCGGGAACTGATCGGCCGCTATGCGCGGCGTGCCAACGCGGTAATCACGTTTGAGGATCACGTGCTGATGGGTGGTTTTGGCAGCGCGGTGTTGGAAGCATTGAACGAAATGGGGGTCGAGACGCCGGTGGTCCGCATCGGCTGGCCCGATCATTTCATTGAGCATGGCAAGGTGGATGCGCTGCGTGCGCGGCACGGCGTGAGCGTGGAAGCGGCGCTCGAGAAGCTGGGGCCAATCCTGCAGCGGGGCGGCCTGAACCGGGGCGCACCGAAGCTGGTGGCACGGTAATCGCTGGCTTGCATCCCATCCAGTGTGGGAAGATGCCAAGTAGCACCCCACATTATGCCCTTTCAGCCGGCCGCCGTTGTCCAGGAAGAATCGACTACGCGTGTGAGGTCCTCGCATGATCGATGGATCATTTTGATTGGCGTGTTCAAGCTGGCCCAGGCGGTGATGTTTATCCTGCTGGGGATCGGCGCCATCCGGCTGCTGCATAAGAATCTGGCCGACGTTCTTGAGCACTTCATTCATGCCATGCGCTTCAATCCTGAAGGCCATTTCGTCAGCCTCATATTGGTGAAGGTGGCCATGATTGACCCGCACCGGATGCGGGAGATCAGCGCGGCCATCTTCTTTATTGCCGCTCTGGACGCGATTGAAGGCGCGGGCCTGGTGATGGAGCAGGCATGGGCCGAGTTTGTGACGCTCATTTTGACGGCATCGTTTTTGCCCTGGGAATTGTGGGAGCTGTTTCGGCGCGTGACCTGGATCAAGCTGGGGCTTACTGTCATCAATCTGGCGGTGGTGCTGTATCTGCTGCTCTACGTGAAAATGCGCATGGTGGAGCGGCACCGGCAGCGCCCGCAGGCAGCAAGCCAGGCATGACGGCCTTTGCGCCGCCCGCGATGGAACCTGTAACGTAAAAGTGAAATGAAACGGAAAGCAAAATGACACGGCGCGCCTGCGTGATCGGTTCCGGGCCGAACGGGTTGGCAGCGGCCATTGTGCTGGCGCGAGCGGGCCTTGCCGTGGATGTTTATGAGGCCGAAGAAGTTCCTGGCGGCGGCGCGCGCACTCTGGAGCTGACGTTGCCTGGCTTTCATCACGATTTTGGCTCGGCGGTGCATCCGATGGGCGCGGCTTCGCCCTTCTTTGCGTCGCAACCGCTGGCCGATCATGGGCTGCAATGGGTGCATGGAACGGCGCCGTTGGCGCATCCGCTGGACGACGGAACGGCGGTGACACTGGAGCACAGCCTGAAGGATCAGGACACCGTTTTCCGCGAAGATGCGCGAGCGTGGCGCGAGATCATTGAGCCGCTGGTGCTGCACTGGACAACGTTTGTGGCCGATGCGCTCGGGCCGGTGACGCGGATTCCGCAGAACCCTTTCGTGATGGCGAATTTTGGGCTATACGCGATGCAGTCGGCACGGGGCCTCGGGAAGCGGCACTTCAAAAACGAACGCACGCGGGCGATTTTTGCGGGGCTGGCCGGACATTCATTTCTGAGTTTCGATGAGGCGCTGAGTCCGGCGGTTGGGCTGATGCTGGGCGCGGCCGCGCATGTGGTGGGCTGGCCAGTGCCGCGCGGCGGCTCGCAGGCGATTACGAACGCGCTGCTGGGGACGCTCAAAGATTTGGGCGGGACGGTGCACACGGGGCGAAGGATTGGGTCGCTCGACGAACTGGATGCTGGCGATGGGCCGATTCTGTGCGATCTGACGCCGCGGCAGCTGCTCGGCGTGGCCGGTGAGCGGCTGCAGAAGAGCTACCGGAAAGCGATGGAGGAGTATCGCTACGGACCAGGCGTGTTCAAGATTGACTACGCTTTGTCGGCGCCGATTCCATGGGAGGCGCGCGAGTGCAACCGGTCGATTACCGTGCATGTGGGCGGGACGTTTGACGAGATTGCGCGCTCGGAACATGCGGTGACGCATGGGCAGATCGCGGAGCAGCCGTTCATGCTGGTGGCGCAGCCGACGCTGTTCGACACGACACGCGCGCCGAAGGGGCAGCACATTGCGTGGGTGTATTGCCATGTGCCGAATGGGTGCACGGAGGATATGACGAGCCGGATGGAGGCGCAGATGGAGCGGTTTGCGCCGGGCTTCCGCGACTGCGTGCTGGCGCGCCACATTGCTTCGCCCGCAGTGCTGGAGCGGATGGACGCGAATCTGGTGGGCGGCGATATTAACGGGGGATTGCTGTCGATCAAGCAATTTGTGTTTCGTCCGGCGCTGGGGAATTACTACACGGGGACGAAGAATTTGTATTTGTGCTCGTCGTCGACGCCGCCGAGTGGGGGCGTGCATGGAATGTGCGGGTATCACGCGGCGAAGATGGCGCTGCGGCGGATGTGATTGCAGGGGGCAGGGCGCAGGGCGCAGGGGGCAGGGCGCAGGGCGCAGGGTACAGGGGGCAGGGTGCAGGGTGCAGGGTGCCTGAGAGATGGCGCACCTTGCGACGGATTGTTCAGGCTGATTTTTTCGACGTCATACCGGCGACGGCAGAAATGGCGTGATCGGTGAGGCGCTGTTTTTCCTTGTCCATTTCCAGCCATGGATCGCGCTTCAGCCGTGATTTCCATTCTGCAAAATTAGCAACGGAAAATTGCCTGAGATCGGTGCGTTTGAGTTCGGCCCAGGTGAGGGGGACGGCTACGCGGGCTCCGGCGCGGGCGCGGGGCGACCAGGCGGCGACGGCGGTGGACCCGCGCTCGTTGCGAAGATAGTCGAGGAAAATTTTTCCGGTGCGCGCGGACTTCGTCATCTTCGTGAGGTACAGCTTCGGGTTGGCGTACTCCATCATGAGGACGAAGTTGTGCGCGAAGGCTTTGATCTCGGCCCATTCGCGATCGGGCCGGAGGGGCGCGACGACGTGGAGGCCTTTGCCACCGGTGGATTTGACGAAGGTTTCGAGGCCGAGATTCTTCATCAGGTCGTGGACTTCGATGGCGCTCGCGACGAGGCGTTCCCAGGGCAGGCTGGGGTCGGGATCGAGGTCGATGATGAAGCGGTCGGGCGTCTCGAGCGCGTGGTTGCGCGAACCCCACGGATGAAGCTCGAGGACGCCCATTTGCGCGAGGCCGATGAGGCCTTGTTTTTTGTTGACGGTGAGATATTTTTCGGTTGCGCCGCTCTTTTTTGCAGGCACGTCGACGCTGTCGATGCCGGCGGCAACGCCCATGCCGATGTGCTTCTGGAAGAAGCAGGGCTTACCGCTGCCTTCAGGGCAGCGCACGATGCTGAGCGGGCGATTCGCGATTTGCGGGAGGAGATGATCGGCAACGGCAGCGTAGTATTCCGCGAGCTGGAGTTTGGTGAGCTGTGTTTCTTCGTCGAGAATTTTGCCGGGGTGCGAGAGGGAGACGCCTTCGACGTCGGCGCGATCTCCGCGCATGGATGAGGGCTTGGCCGATTTAGCCGACTTAGAAGGGGCGGGCTTTGAGTTTGTGCGCACGGCAGTTTCTTTCTGGATCTTTTTGGATGATTTTGGCACGTGCGCGGCTTCTTCGCGGACTACTTCTTTGGGGTCCTTGTCCTCGCGGAGGCCGAGAAAGGCCGCCTGGCGCACGAGGTGATCGCTGGTCCAGGTGGCGAAGCGGGCCTCGATGACGGTTGTGGGCTTGACCCAGACTGCATCTTTCTTTGCGTCGCTGGTTAGGAGATGGAATGCGGGTTTTGATTGCTTCAACTTGTCGAGGCGGTCGCGGAGGAGCTTGTGCGTTTTCTGCGTGAAGCCGGTGCCGGTGCGTCCGGCGTAGATGAGTTGGCCGTCGCGATAGAAGCCGAGGAGCAGGGCGCCGATGCCGTGGGTCCCGTTGGAGAGTGGAGTGAATCCGCCGACCACGAATTCCTGCTGGAGAACGCATTTGGATTTGAGCCAGTCGCGCGAGCGTTGCGAACGGTAGGGCGCGGCGGCGAGCTTGGAGACTACGCCTTCGGCGCCGAGCGAGCAGGCGTGCTGGAACATCTCCGCGCCCTGAGATTTGAGATGGCTGCTGTAGCGGAGGATGGGTTTTTCGCCATGTTCCTGCAACAGGCTTTCGAGGATGGTCTTGCGGCGCTCGAGCGGCAGACCGCGCAGATTGTGGCCGTCGAGGTGGAGGAGGTCGAAGGCGAAGTACGTGAGGGCGTGCTTAGCACCTTCGTCAAACGCGGCCTGCAGACTGGCGAAGCTGGTGCCGCCTTTTGCGTCGAGGACGACGACTTCGCCGTCGAGGATGGCGGCGTGGACGGGAAGCTCGGCGGCGGCGCGGGCGAGGTCGGGCATGCGATGCGTCCAGTCAAGGCCCTTGCGGGTGAAGAGGCGGGCGCGGCGGGACGAGTTTTTCTCGTCGAGGTGGATTTGGATGCGGTAGCCGTCGAGCTTCAGTTCGTGCAGCCATTCGTCGCCGCTGGGCGGCTCGGCGACGGAGATGGCGAGTTCCGGCGCGAGGAACGGCGGCATTTTTTCGCGAGGCGCGTCGCGGAGGGCTGAGTCGCGGTTGGGCGGAGGGGCGGATTTCGGATTCGGAGTTTTTTGAGCGATCAGGCGCGATCGATTGGGGGGCGGGTTCTTCGCTGATCTTTCTGGTTTGTTGGAATTCCAGACATGGTCTTCGGCTGCGGCGATCTGTTCGAGGCTGCGGCCGGTGACGGCGCTGTCGGGCTCTTCGTCGGTGACGCAGGGATCTTGAGGGCCGCGCGCGTACTCGTCCTTTTCCTTAATGAGCAGCCAGTTGGGCTTGCCCTCCTTGGCGAAGTGACCGCCGTGCATGCGGACGAGCACCCAGTGGCCGTGCAGCTTTTTGCCGTCGAGGGAGAATTTCAGGTTGCCTTTGCGCAGGCCTTCTTCGACGTCGACCAGCGGCTGCCAGGTGCCCTGATCCCACACCATGACGGTGCCGCCGCCGTATTGGCCTTTGGGGATGGCGCCTTCGAAGCCGCCGTATTCGATGGGGTGGTCTTCGACTTCGACGGCGAGGCGCTTGTCGGCGGGGTTGTAGCTGGGGCCTTTGGTGACGGCCCAGCTTTTGAGGACGCCGCGCCAGCCGAGGCGGAAGTCGTAGTGCAGGCGGGTGGCGGCGTGCTTCTGAATGACGAAAGGCAGGCCGGCGCGGGCGTGTTTTGGGGTGCGGCCGGAGCCGGCAGGCTCGGCGGTCATGGCGAAATCGCGCATGGAGCGGTAGCGGGCGAGCTGACGGTCGACTTCTTTTGCGGGCGATGGCTTGCGGGGTGCGGCTTTTGTGGCGCGTTTTGGCATCACCTCCATTGGAGGCTGATGCCTGGTAAGAGGCTGCCAAAAGCGCGAAAAGGACGCGCCAGCATGCGCCACGGCCATCTTCGGAGCTTTCTGGGGAGATGGACCGGCGAGGAGCGAAACGACGACGGTTCGGAGGGAAAAGGCGAACATAAACGCCGTTTGAATCGTCGATTCTTTAGTGGTGAATCCGCTGGATTATTCTGCCTGCGCGGGTTTAATGTAATCAGTCGCTGTGTGCCCGGACCGCGCCCCAGAAACGCGGAGAGCCCGAAAAGGCCAGACCGGGACGCAGCGCGAATGCAGTGAAAAAGGAGCAGTTCCCCAATGTCGACTTTGGCTCAACCAGAAGTAGCAGTTCAGAAAGACTTTCTCCCGTTGAACGGGACCGATCACGTTGAATTCTATGTAGGGAATGCACGACAATCTGCCTACTATTACCGGCTGGCATTTGGCATGAAGCTGGTGGCCTACGCGGGTCCGGAAACGGGCGTGCGCGACCGCGCTTCGTACGTACTGCAGCAGGGCAAGATTCGGTTTGTGCTGACCACGCCGCTGCGTCCCGACGGCGAAATCGCCGAGCACGTACGCATCCACGGAGACGGTGTGCGCGATGTGGCGCTTTGGGTGGACGACGCGCGCCAGGCGTGGAAAGAAACCACGAAACGCGGGGCGCGCAGCGTGCGGGAGCCTTTCGAACTGAAAGACGCGAACGGTTCGGTGCGGATTGCATCGATTGCCGCTTATGGCGATACGATTCACTCCTTCGTGGAGCGCAGCAACTACAACGGGCCGTTTCTGCCAGGGTATCGCGCGGAGCCGGAAGACGTGCAGGCGCGTCCGACGGGCTTGCTGCACGTGGACCACATGGTGGGCAACGTGGGCTGGAACGAGATGAACCGCTGGGTGGATTACTACGGGACCATCATGGGCTTCTCGCTCTACCAGCACTTCGACGATAAGGACATTTCGACGGAGTACTCCGCGCTGATGTCGAAGGTGATGGCGAACGGGAACGGGCGCGTGAAGTTCCCGATTAACGAGCCGGCGGAGGGACGTCGCAAGTCGCAGATCGAGGAGTATCTGGAGTTCTATCACGGTCCTGGCGTGCAGCACATTGCGCTCGCAACGAACGACATTCTGCAGACGGTGGCGCAGCTGCAGGCGCAGGGCGTGCATTTCCTCACCGTGCCGCACACTTACTACACCGAGCTGGAAGGCCGCGTGGGCAAGATCGATGAGCCCGTCGACGAGTTGGAAAAGCTGGGTGTTCTGGTGGATCGCGACGATGAGGGGTACATGCTGCAGATCTTCACGAAGCCGGTGGAGGATCGCCCGACACTGTTCTTTGAGATCATCCAGCGCAAGGGGAGCCGGAGCTTTGGCAAGGGCAATTTCAAGGCGCTGTTCGAGGCGATCGAGCGGGAGCAGGATGCGAGAGGGAATCTCTGATGAACAGGGTGTAGGGGATAGGGTTTAGGGTGTAGAAAAGCAAAAGCAGGAAGGGCCGCTCTTTGGAGCGGTCCTTCTTTTTTGTAAGGCAGAGCAAAAGCGTTAGAAGGAGATGCGGCCGGTGATTTCCAGGCTTCTGGGGCCGGCTCCTTCGGCGGTTTGCAGGCCGGTGATGGTGCCGAAGCCCTGGTCGTCGGCTTCCATGTTGGGCGGTTCGTAGTTGCGGTGGTTGAAGAGGTTCGAAGCCTCCGCGCCGAACTGGAAATTCGTCTTCTCGTGAATGTGGAAGGAGCGAATCAGCGACATGGAGACGTCCTGCGTGCCAGGCCCGACGACGTTGCCCACACCCGCATTGCCGAAGCGGCCAATGTTGTTGCCGGGAATCGCGAAGGCGTTGGGATTCAGGAACAAAGGGACGCCGGACTCGCTGGTTCCACGTTTGGTGTAGAGAGGCACGCCGGGAACGATGTCGGCGCGCGTGTAGCCGACGGTGCTGAGTACATTCGTGCCGCCGGGATCGGTGGATTCTTCATACGGCGTGAGGAATGGGCCGCTTTGCAGGACGAGAACGCCGCCCCATTGCCAGCCGCCTGCCAGCGAACGGGCGATGGAGTTGCTGTTGAGGAATGGCTTGCCTGGTCCAAACGGCAGCTCGTAGAGATAGGTTCCGAGCACGCGATTGCGGCGGTCGTAGATCACGTTGCCGTAATCGAGGCCGGTGTGGAAGCGGTCGGTGACCATGTTGCCGCCGGCTGCGGCAAACGATGTGGGGTTGTCGCCACCTTCGTTGGAGAGGTCGCGCGTCCACATATAGCTGACCTGGAACTGGAGGCCGTTGGACATGCGGCGTTCCACTACAGCCGTCATGCTGTTGTAGTTGCTGATGGCAGCGTTCACAACACTTTGGATCAGCCCGAAGTTCGGAAACGGGCGATTGTTTCCGGCGACGGAATAACCGGCAGTGTTGGCGGGAACCTGGTTCAGGTCCTCTTCCGTTTCCAGATTGCTGCCGTGGCTGCCTACATAGGAAAGGCGGAAGCCGATGTTGTGGCCGAGGTCCTGCTCCGCGGTCAGGTTCCACTGCTGCACGGAAGGATCGCGATAGTGGATGGGAAACGCGTATTCAAATGTGGCGCTGCCGGGCTGCGCGAGGTTGGAGGGAAACGGCGTGGACCAGGAGTAGAGGGGATTGCCGTTGGTGTCGTAATCGTTGGAATAGAAGCCGAGATAGCTGGCGTTCACGGCCCATCCGGAGACGAGCGACCAGCCCAGCGGCGACTCGGTGAAGCGTCCCCAGCCGCCGCGCAGCACGGTGCGGTCGTTGTGGAAGGGACGCCAGGCGAAGCCAATGCGCGGGCCGAAGTCGGTCTTGTCGGTATAGCGCAGATAGGCGGGAATGCCTGCCTGCGCGGCGGTGAGGATGGGCGTGGGTGCGATGGATTGCGCGAAGGCGGGCGCAGTGTTGTTGAGCGCCTTTTGGTTCGGCACGACCACGGCGCCCTGCACGCCGTTCTGGTTGTAGGTGGGCAGGAACGCGGCGGTGTTGTAGTCCACATCCCAAAGCGGGGGATGCAATTCGTAGCGGAGGCCGTAGTTGAGGGTCAGGCTGGGCGTGACTTTCCAGTCATCCTGGCCGTAGAAGGCATAGGCGTAGCCGAGGCCGTTCATGGCGGGAGCCTGAACGACGGCGGCTGCGGTGTAATCCGGATAGCCGAGCAGGAACTGGGCGAAGGGTGCGCTGACGGAATTGCCGGCGGAATCGTAGCCGTCGATGGCCTGGCCGATGTCGGACGAGCTGTCGAAGGCGTATTGCCCGGAAACGTAGTTGCCGAAGACGTTGTCGTCGTGGTCGGTCATGCGGCGCACGTCGCCACCGAACTTGTACGTGTGTTGCCCCTGCGACCAGGTGATGTTATCCAGCAGCTGCATGATGTTGCTGCGCTGCGCGGAAGGCTCGGCGCCGCCGGTGGGCATAAAGCCGACGATGGTGGTGTTGGGCACTTCGACGACCGGGTCCACCTGCGGCACGGTAATGCCCAACTCGCTGAGGTATTGCTGCGTGGTTCCGGCCATGCGAGTGGCGGTGTCGGTTGAATTGAATCCGGCGCGGACTTCGTTGACCAGCGAGGTGGAGATGACGTAGTTCCATGCAGCGGTGAGTCCCTGATCGGTTTCAGGCTGCTGGAATGGGCCAGTGGCGGTGGTTCCGGCGTTATAGCAGAAGGATGGACAGTCGACGACGGGCGCGGCCGTGACCTGGCGGTTCTTCCAGGTGAGCCGCACGAAGACGGAGTGCTTCGTGTTCAGCGCGTGATCGATACGCAGGTCGGCCTGATTGCTGGAGATGGGCGAAGGAAAGTTGATGGAATAGTTGTTCGCGTACGCGTCCGCTGGTCCGGTGTTCGGCATGGGCATGAGGTACTGCATGAAGTTCGCGGAGCCCGTGGAGACGGGGACGGAGGCGCAGGGAATCGGCGTGACACCGTCGGGTTGGTAGACGTTGGTGACGCCCATGCCCGGATCCTGGCCGTTGAGGTAGTCGCAGATGTTGCCGCTGCGCATGGCGAGCGAGGGCACGCTGGTTACGATCGGCGTGTCATGCGGGAGGCGCAGGCCTTCGTAGCTGAGGAAGAAGAAGGTGCGGTTGTGTCCGTCGTAGAGGCCGGGAATGCCGAGCGGGCCGCCAAGAAATCCGCCGAAGTCGTTCATGATGAGTTTGGGCTTGCTGGTGGCGAAGGGATTGCCGGCATTGAGCGCGGCATTTTCGTGATTCTCAAAAACGCCGCCGTGAAAGGCGTTGGTGCCGCTCATGGATGTGGTGGTGACGTCGGCAACGCCGCTGTATTCGGCGTTGTTGTTGGTCTCGCTCACGCGGATTTCAGAGATGGAGTTGAACGAGGGAAACAGCTCGTTGATGGGGCCGCTGTTTTCGACGTCGACGCTGCTGATGCCGTCGATGGTGAACGACATGAGGGCGGGAGTGGTGCCTTCGACGGCGAGGTCGCCGCTGTCGTCTGTCTGCACGCCGGGCTCGGTGGTGAGGGTGGAGATGGGGCTGGTGGAACCGCTGGAGCGCGAGAAGATGGCGACGGGCAGGTCGTTGAGCTCGGCCCCGGTTTTCGTGACCGATAGGCTCGACACATCGGTGGTGATAACGCCGGCTGATGTGGCCTGGACCACTACGGTTTCCGCTGTCGAGCCTGCATTCAGCGAAGCGTCGACGCGCTTGGCTTCGCGCGCGGCAAGGCTGAGATCGGAGAATGTGGCTTTCTTAAAGCCGTTGCCGGTGACGGTCACAACGTAGCTGCCGGCTTCGAGATTGACGAAGCTGTAGCCGCCGGCCGCATCGGTGGTGGTGGTGCGCACGGCGGCGGTGCCTGCGTTGGTGAGCGAGACGGACGCGCCGGAGACGACGGCTCCGGTGGAATCGGTGACGGTGCCGAGGATGGAGCCGAAGGTCGATTGCGCATGCGCGGTAGTGAGGCTCGCGGCGAGGAAAACGACCGTGAAAACGACGAGGAGCTGGAGCGCTCGCGCGGTTCCACTCCAGAACGACCGAAAGCGCAGGACAGCTGCGTCGGCGGCATCGGGCATCTTCGTCACCTCATGCGAATCGGGGTTGTCGATGCGGCAGATCCGTTGCAAATGCTGGAAGCGAGGTGAGGCATGAGCGCAGATGCCTTACCGGTTTTCCAGCGGGATGGCCTGACTTGAATGATTCATCGTACATTCACAGTCCGGTTGGCACAAAGAATTTGTGAGGAGAAAACGGCGTAGCTGGTGCATGTGAACGAGGAGCCGGGAAACCGCAGGTCCCGCGACTGCGGTTGGCGCTTGCGCCGACCTTCGCTCAGGCTGACATTTGCTTATTTTTTATGGATGAGTGGGCGAGACAGAACGAACAGCAGGTCCCTCCGCTGCGCTTCGCTTCGGTCGGGATGACAACAAGATAACAAGAAACAAGAGCGGAAGTTATTCTCCCTCGTCCCGGAACTGCTGTGCGCGATGCTTCCGAATAGCCGACCACGCGCTCTGAGTTTAGCGGCGGGCCTGGGTGGATTTGAAGAGGTGTCCGTCGTGGGTGGGATGGGTTTCGCGGAAGAGCTGCGTGATGGTCCATAGCAGGAAGCCGATGCCGAAGGTGACGACGAGGCCGAGCGCGTCGAATGCCAGTTGGTCGGGGTGAAAGTCCATTGCAAAACCTCTCGATTTCTATTGAAAGGGAGGGGGTGCAAAGGTCGCGCAAGGGAGATGTAAGGAATCTGTAAAGCAAGTTGTCAGTTGTCAGGAGTCAGAAGTCAGAAGCCCGGAGCCCGTAGTCAGGAGTCAGTCGGGATTAGTCCGCGACCATTAATTCGCCGGGGAGGATGGGGCGTGTGCGGGGGAGCGTGCCGTTGGCGGCCAACGCGGCCATGCCGATGAGGACGGCGGCGTAGAGGGCCACCTTGACGATGTCGGTGGCGTGGTTTTTGGGCAGGGCTTTCCAGAGGATGAGGAGCATGGTTTGGGCGGCGGTGATAGACCAGACCGCTCCGTAGAAGTAGCGGCGCTCGGTGCCTTCACCTTGTGTGGAGCGGCGGACGCGGGGCAGGAGGCCGAGCGCTCCGAGCAGGACGATCAGAGCGAGCAGCGGGTAGTAGCCGTGCTGGTAGATCTGCTTCATGCGCCACTGGCCGGACCATGCGGCCCAGGCGAGGCCGGCGAGGTTGAGTGCGGCGAAGTTGAGGAGCGCGTTCCACGCAAAGGTGTAGCAGACGCAGCGGTAGAGAGGGTTGGGGCGGTCCTCAGTGAAGCGGAGGATGTAGGGGGCGGGTTCTGCGCCAGGGAGTT